>ONBC01000009.1 GCA_900315955.1 uncultured Prevotella sp. | reverse complement strand
TGGTTATTCTCGTTGAGATTAAACATAAAGCTGTAAATTTTCGGCAAAGGTCGGAAATTTACAGCTTATAGGAAAGACGGCCTATACTGAATGCTTACGCAGGACAACCAACAGCTCGACAACCATTAGTAAACTCATACCTTATTCAGTTTTATATAGTTTTGATAATTTTTCGCAGTGTAGCTGACCGCAAAGGTATGAAAAAGTTTCTAATGGTTAGTCAATAATTTTGAATAATTGAGGTCATTTTGAATAATTGAGGTTAGAAGTAAGAGAAAAACAGGTGCTTTGGCGATAGAACAGCAATGGCCGGCACCAAGGCCGGCCATTGTAAAACATTCAAGCTAAAAGTTTGCGCACGATGGTAGAGATCTCCTTACCATCAGCCTTGCCGGCCATCTGCTTCGTAGCCTGCCCCATGACCTTGCCCATATCCTTCATGCCTTGGGCACCGGTCTGCGCGATAATCTCCTTAACGGCAGCCTCTATCTCCTCTGTTGAAAGCGGCTTAGGAAGGAACTCCTTATAGACATTGACCTGTGCCATCTCGCCTTCGGCGAGCTCCGGACGGTTGGCCTTTGTATAGATATCAGCGCTCTCCTCGCCTTGCTTGACGAGCTTCTGCAACAGTTTCATTGCCTTGTCATCGGGCAGGGTATCATTGGCTCCCGGAGCCGTCTTTGCTTCGAGAAACACCTTTTTTGCATTGCGGAGCGCTTCAAGACGCACTTTGTCGTGTGCTTTCATGGCTTCGCGGATGCCTTTGCTAACCTGATCGAATAATGATTCCATGATATACAGTTATTATTGTTATTGTTAGGCGAATCTACTAAAGATGCCAGTGCAGAGTCATTTCCTATGAACCCCTCTGCACTGGCACTATTGTTCTCTGTCTTATGCAAAACTGATGACGCTGGGCTGAGCCTCACTCTTCTCGTCCGCAGCATCGTCCTGGGAGCTGCCTGAGCCTTGCTTGCGGATATCTTCTAACATGGGACGTGTTCGCTTATAGGTCGGCGTAGTCTCTACGGCGAGGATGACGTCATCGTTGTCGAGATCATCGGGCTTGAAGATAAAGATATGAGGACGCCGCTTGCGAAGCGAATTGTTGCCGTCTCCGCCATAGTAGTGCTCGATGCGCTCCTGGCGTTTGAGTTTCTTTTCCTCTTCCTCCTCGGCGCGCTTACGGTCTTCGTTGTCTCTACGTGAACGCTCCTCCTTCGGCTCCACGTCTTCCACACCGAAACCTGTAGCGAGGATTGTGACCTTGACCTTCTTGCCTAACTCCGGATCGATGGCTACACCCCACTTGATTTCAAAATCCTCACCGAACCTCGCCATGAAGTCGTTGACATAGTTCATCTCCTCCATCATGAAGCCTTGGTTCTCTTTCTTCTCACTGGAGAAGGCGATAGAGAGCAGGATCTTCTTCGAGTTGAACACGTTGTTATCGTTGAGCAACGGGGAGTTGAGCGCATCGTCGATAGCTTTCTTCACGCGTTCCTCGCCTTCGCCGTAACCCGTACTCATGATAGCTACGCCACCGTCTTTGAGCACAGTCTTAACATCATTGAAGTCAAGGTTGATAAGTCCGTGGGTCGTAATGATCTCCGCAATACTTTTTGCGGCCACAGAGAGCGTATCGTCAGCTTTTCCAAAGGCATCGACAAGGGTCAGCTCGGGATAGATCTGTCGAAGACGCTCATTGTTGATAACGAGCAGCGCATCGACGTGTTTTGCCATCTCCTCCACACCGTCGAGCGCCTGGTTGATCTTCTTAGGTCCCTCGAAACGGAAAGGAATCGTGACGATACCCACTGTGAGGATGCCCATATCCTTGCTCACCTGAGCGATGACCGGAGCTGCACCCGTTCCAGTGCCGCCACCCATACCTGCGGTGATGAACGCCATCTTCGTACCATCATCGAGCATGCGCTTGATGTCATCTATGCTCTCCATGGCAGCCTGGCGTGCTCGTGCAGGACGGTTGCCGGCTCCAAGCCCTTCCTTACCAAGCTGGAGATGAACGGGGACCGGAGAGTCGTTCAGTGCCTGTGCGTCTGTATTGCAGAGCACAAAAGACACGTCGTGAATGCCTTCACGGTACATGTGGTTAACGGCATTGCCACCGCCACCACCGACACCAATCACTTTGATGATGCTATTTTCCTTATCTGGGTCACCGAAATCGAGGATAGTCGGTTTCTGGTTGTCTGTATTGTTATTCTCTGGCATAATCCTTTCAATCTATGAGATTAATATCGTAGTCAACATTCTCGCGGCGATTTTTCCGATTATTTATCTTCTTCGTCTGGTTCCGTCATTTTCCTGAAGAAATCGGATAACTTGCTAAAGAACTTATGTGTTTTTTTAGGCACCACTTCATCTTCCTCCTTTTTATTCTCCGTATTCTTTGAAGCAGGTTGAACCGTTGCAGGCTGTGGGGTTACGGTATCCTCAATGACCCTGCCCGGCTGTTTAGGAGTCGGTTGAACATCTACAGGATGTGCGGACTGCGTGGCAGGCTTGGGCTGCTGATGTTCGAAGAGGTCTCCGGTGATGTCGTTTCCGGCACAGTTCTGGTCTCCTTCGGCAAGGATAGCGAGTACGGTGCAAAGCCGACCGTCCTTTGCGTTGACGATGGGATTGCTCGACTTGATGGTCTCGTTGACGAACTTAGCGGTTCTGATTTTTTCTATATGCGTGTAGAGACGGAAAGCACGCTCGGTATTGCGCATATTGCTACCGCCTCCGGTAAGGATGATTCCTCCCAAAAGCTTGTCGGCATACTCGTCGGGAACCTGACTTCTCACGTTCTCAATGATCTCTCGCACGCGGGCCTCCACAATGTCTACAAACTTAGGCATGTCAATGGAGCGTTCCTTATCAATGGGGTAAGTGAACGTCGGGTCGATGTCATTGGCATCTGTATAGGCACAAGCGTACTTGAGCTTCATCTTCTCAGCATCTTCTTCCTCCATCTGGAGCGAGGCTATGTCCTTGGTGATGTTTCTGCTTCCCAATGGTATGACGGTGAGCTTTCGGAGAATGTTGCGATGATAAACGCTGACCGTCGTCGTGTCGGCACCTAAGTCAACAAGCACGCATCCTCCACGTTTCTCCGCATCGGTAAGAATACTGTCAGCGAGCGCAAGCGGAGAAATATACATATCAAGGATGCTGATGTTGGCTTGATCAAAGCATTTCTTCAGTCTCCGGTAGAACTCCTTCCGGCAAAGGATGTTGAGGAAATTACCCTCAAGGCGCTTGCACGGCACACCTACAGGCGGTTCAGCCTGATACTGGTTGTCAACCTTATATTCCTGAGTGACAGCATCAAGAATCTGCTTGTCAGGATACTGCATGCTCCTGTTTGCATCCATGAGCTCATTGATCATCTCCTGAGTCACCTCGCTTTCCGACGAGAGTTCCCTGACATTGGTGTTCTTCACACTCATGATCGACTGGCCTCCAAAGCCCACATAAACATGCGCGATGCGCGTCTTCAGTGTCACCTCCAACTTCTTAATAATGTTGGAGAGTGCTTGAACAGTCTTGTCGATATTGCGAACAACACCTTTTTGAATGCAGGCCTCACCCTCTTCCTGAGCTAAAGCAAGAATGCTGATGCTTCCGTCTTTGTTCTTTCTTCCTGCTATGCCGGTAATTTTCGATGATCCTAATTCGATTGCTACGATAAATTCTGCCATTGGGATATATCTACTTTAATCTGTTTTCTTTTTCTTGCAAATGATCTGATTATCAAACTCTACATTGATATAAGAATACTTATTCCATCCGGCTTGCGACAACCCGTATCTGTAGAACTTCTCCAGTCTGTCCATCTTTCGGTTCGCATAATCGGTGATGAGCTTCTTGCGCTGCGCGATGTATTTGGTTTGTGGCAACTGACCTATATATAATATGTTGTCACCGACACGCGGCACGAGCTCAATTCCACCGTCTGGCAGCACATTGATTTGTACAATCTGGTTCTGCCAGAACTCGTTAGCCATGATAGCATCAGCGAGATAAGATACATAGTTTCGTGCGAACCATCGGTCAATGGCACCTGTTGCGATGATGAGGTTGCTCGTATAACGGGAGTTGGGCATAATACGGTGATCATCATCTAAATAATAGTCATCGCCATTGGCAGCCATGACATGCAAAGTTGGCATGCGCTGAGTAAGCGAGATCCACACGTGTCCGTCCTGCGTCTTGTAGCATTGCGCATTCTTGATGAACGGACTCTGCTTGAGCTGATCCTCTATCTCTCGCGTATTGATGTTTTTCAGCGTCTTCTTGAGCGGATAGAGATCAGACTTGATGAGGCGACTGCGTATCTCCTTTGGAGAAATGAAACCGTTGACAGCCTCGTCCTGGACATTGATATCCACTTGCGTGCAGGCAGTATTCTCGCTCTCGGGCCTGTCAAAAGCCGTCATAGCGACGACGATATAGGCGCCAAGCACTATATCGCAGCCAACAAGTAATAATCTTTTCCAGTTGAGGTGCATCTGCTGTTATGGTCTTATTTTTTTGCGTTGATAATCTTCTCTATCTGAGGTGTCATATTGTCGAGATCACCGGCTCCAAGAATGACAAGAACGTCGAAGTCGCGTCTCTTCACCAGGTCGAGCACCTCATCCTTCCTGATGAGGCTCTTCTCCACCCCCGGTTTGAGATTATCGTAGATAAGCTGCGAGGTGACACCGGGAATAGGCTGCTCACGCGCCGGGTAGATCTCGGTGAGGATGACCTCATCGAAGTGGCTCAGCGCCTCAGCGAAGTCCTTGTAGAAGTCGCGCGTGCGGGTATAGAGATGCGGCTGGAACATGGCCGTGATCTTACGCTTCGGGTAGAGCTCGCGCAGGCTCTTGGCCGACTGCAGGATCTCCTTCGGATGATGGCCATAGTCGGAGAGCAGCACGTGCTTGTCGTTGCGGATCTTGAAGTCAAAGCGGCGCTCCACGCCATGGTAGGTCTCCATGCCGTATTTGATCTCCTCGTCCGTGCAGCCGTTGAGCTGTGCCATTGCCATGGCAGCCACACCGTTCTCAATATTGATGGGGACAGGCTGACCGAGCTTTACGCCAGTGATGTTGCCTTTTGGCGAGATGAAATCGAATGTTATTTCACCGTTCTCTATTTTGATGTTCTCAGCATGGAAGTCGCCCTTGTCGCGGCTGTAAGTATAGGTCTTCACACCCTCCTGCACGTTAGGCTGCATCTCCAGATCGGTATGGATGATGAGTGCGCCTCCGGGCTGGATCAGCTCTGTATAATGGCGGAAGCTCTCAAGATAAGCCTCCTTGGTGCCATAGATGTCGAGATGGTCGGGGTCGGTTGCCGTGATGACAGTCATCCACGGGCGGAGCCAATGGAAGGAGCGGTCAAACTCATCAGCCTCAATGACCACGTAGTCGCTGGTATCAGAGAGAATATAGTTCGTTCCATAGTTCTTGGAGATACCGCCGAGAAACGCGTTGCAGTCGACATGGCTCTGGTGCATGATATGTGCGCACATCGTCGATGTTGTGGTCTTTCCGTGCGTACCGGCGACACAAAGACCCTTGTGGGTACGCGTCAGGATGCCGAGCACCTGAGCACGCTTCTGAATCTCGAAACCATTGTCGCGAAACCATACCAGCTCCTTGTGGGCAGCGGGGATGGCCGGCGTATATACAACGAGGCATGTAGCTTTGTCTCGGCAAGCATGAGGAATCTCATCTATATTCTCATCATAATGGATGAGCATACCTTCCTTCTCCAATTGCTTCGTGAGGGTGGAGGGTGTACGGTCATAGCCTGCTACAACCACACCGCGGTGAATGAAATAGCGTGCAATAGCACTCATACCGATGCCACCGGCACCGATAAAATAGACTGCTTTAATATCTTTGAGTTCCATTTCTTGTTGATTTTCAATTACAGGGTGCAAGCGTTCAATGAACGAGCTTGAGCACTTCGTCAGCGATGATGTCAGCAGAGTCAGGGAGGCCGAGCTTCTTAATATTCTCACTGAGCGACTTGAGCTTAGCGTCATCGTTCACGATATCCAAGGCACGCTTTAGCAACACGTCAGGAGCCTCAGCATCCTTGACGTAGACAGCAGCATCCTTGTTGACGAGCGCCATGGCATTCTTCGTCTGATGATCTTCCGCCACATTAGGACTGGGAACGAGGATCACAGGCTTGCCAATAAGACAGAACTCACTGATGGAACTTGCTCCGGCACGGCTGATAACAAGGTCGGCAGCATTGTAAGCCGCCCCCATGTCGGTGATAAAGTCGAGCACTTTGAGATTGGGGATGTCACCAAAGTTCTTCACCGCCTTGTTCATCTCCGCATTGTAGTATTTACCTGTCTGCCAGATAAACTGCACACCGGCGTTCTTCACCTCATCGAGATGCAGACGCATGCTGTCGTTGATGGTGCGTGCACCGAGACTGCCTCCTACGAGCAGGATAGTTTTCTTGTCGGGGTCGAGACCGAACTGCTTACGGGCATCCTCCTTAGAGATTGTGTCATTGACTACATTTTGCCGCACGGGGTTACCGGTCATTATGATTTTCTCAGAGGGAAAGAACCGCTCCATGCCATTGTAAGCCACACATATCTTCTGCACTTTCGCAGCAAGCATTTTATTGGTTTTGCCGGCGTAAGAGTTCTGCTCCTGGATCAAGCAAGGCACGCCAAGGCTATGAGCTGCGTCGAGGGCGGCCGCACTGGCGTATCCACCCACTCCAACCGCCACATCAGGCTTGAAAGTTCGGACAATCCGTTTTGCCAGGAACTTGCTGCGCAGGAAGTCGATAGCAACACTGATGTTCTTCAGCGAATAAACAGGACGCACGAGTCCCCTCACGGGAAGCCCTTTGATCTCGTAGCCTGCCTGTGGCACGCGCTGCATCTCCATACGTCCCAAAGCGCCTACGAAAAGGATCTTAGCCTCAGGATGCTTGGCCTTGATGGCGTTGGCTATACTGATGGCGGGAAAGATATGTCCGCCGGTACCTCCTCCACTGACAATTACTCTAAGCTCTTTTTCCATTTTGCTTTATTTCTGGGCGAAACTACCCAATTTGCTTTATTTCCGCAAAAGTAATCATTTTTTTTCTTATTGTGCCTAATATTCCCCTAAATTATTTCTGGGGTGGCTGTTGTTGTGCCTTTTGCCCGCTCTCTGCCGTTATGGTTTCTGCGGCAGCAGGCGCGACAGTGTCCTTGCCGTCGTCAGCGTTCTTTTTTGCCGTTCTGCTGACGCTTAGTATAACGCCGATATAGACGCAGTTGATAATACTCGACGTACCACCCTTACTGACGAGGGGGAGCGGCTGTCCCGTGACCGGCACGATACCTACGGCCACACACATGTTGAACAGCGCCTGGACAACCAGCAGCAAAGCCAGTCCCATGGCAAGGAAAGCAGGGAAGTTGTTCTCGCATCGGTTCGCTATTCGTCCCGTACGGAAAAGCAGGATGATATACAGCATCGCCACAAGGAAAGCGCCGAGCAGCCCCGTTTCCTCTATGATGATGGCATAGATATAGTCGGAGAATGCCTGTGGCAGGAAGTCGCGCTCCTCACTGTTGCCGGGACCCTTGCCGATGAAACTGCTTGAGGCGATGGCGATGTTGGAATAAGATGTCTGTGCATCCTTGTCGAGATCCACTTTCTCTGGCGGCACATATTTATTGTCCATGAAGTTGTAGATACGCGCTTTCCACGTCCCCATACGGTGGAGCAATCCACCGTGTTTCTTCTTCTGTACAGTCTTTCCGTTCTTTGCCACGGTTTCGGTCATGGCCTGCTGAGTGTCTTGCGCTTCTTTCTCATCTCCGAAAGCCATCACAGAAGAGATGGCGAGCACAACGACAACGACAACACCCGCCACCACTTTCATCAGTTGCCTTGCCGGCACTCGTCCGATAATCATCATCAGGAAGACGACAACACTCAACAGGGCAGCCGTAGACAAGTTTTCAAGCATAATCAACGGCACGATGGTAAGCCAAACGATGACGATATACCTGAAGGCATGCCGGTCTGCTCCGTGATCGGTCTGCATCGCACTGAGAACCTGCGCCGTAGCGAGCACCATTGTTCCTTTAGCTATCTCTGATGGCTGGAACTGGAAACCCAAGATCGGGATCCATCGTCCTGCTCCATTGACCGTGTGTCCGGCCAACAATGCGATAAGCAACGTGATCCACGACAGACCGAGCGCGATAGGCGTGAGAAGCTTGAAATAGCGGCACTTAATGTTCAGGGTGACAAGCATCAAGAAAACTCCGATACTCAGGAGACCTATATGTTTGCTCACCGGGCCAAGATAGTTTCCGGTCTTATAAGTCAACGCCGACGAAGCCGAGAACACCTCAATGATGCTGACAAGACACAGGAAGAAGAATACCATCCAGATGACCTTGTCACCCTTGAAGATAGCACTGAGACGTTTATTCATGCACTGTTTCCTCCTCTCGCGCTTTACAGTTTTCTAACCAGATCCTTAAACTGTGTACCTCTGTCCTCCATGTTCTTGAAAAGGTCAAAGGAAGCGCAGCAAGGTGACAGCAGCACGGTCTCTCCCGGCTTAGCCATCTCGTAGCAAGCCTGGACACAGTCCTTCATGTTGTGGGTGTCGCGCACGGAAATACCGAAGGAGTCGAAGTTCTTGTGCAGCTTTGTATTGTCGGCACCAAGGTAAACGAGACCTGCACATTTCTGCTTCACGAGGTCAAAGATATGGCTGTAGTCGTTGCCTTTATCCTTTCCGCCGAGAATGAGAATTGTCGGGGTCTTCATGCTCTCCAACGCATACCAGCAGGCATCGACATTCGTTGCTTTAGAGTCGTTGATATACTGTACGCCCCCGACCTTGCACACCTTTTCCAGGCGATGCTCCACACCGGGGAAGTCGCTGAGACTCTTGCGGATGATGTCTTTCTTGATGCCGCTGATGTTGGCGGCAAGACCGGCGGCAAGACTGTTATAGAGATTATGCTTGCCGGTAAGCGACAGCTCCTCCTGCTCCATGTTGAACGGAGTGGGGTATTCGAGCTTATACTCGCCCTGCTCGATGTAAGCCACGGACGCGTCCTCCTTAATTTCTGAGAACGGGCACAGCACAGCGTGGATGTCAAACTTCTCCATCTCCTTCTTGATGACGGGGTCATCGTTCCAGAAGATGAAGCTGTCTTCCTTCGTCTGGTTCTGTGTGATGCGCATCTTGGCATCGGCATAGTTCTCAAACTTAAAGTCATAGCGGTCAAGATGATCGGGCGTGATGTTGAGCAGGATGGCGATGTTGGCGCGGAAGTCGTACATGTTGTCAAGCTGGAAAGAACTGAGCTCGATGATATAGTACTCGTGCGGATCTTCTGCTACCTGAAGCGCAAGGCTGCGGCCGATGTTACCGGCCAGTCCGGCATCGTAGCCTGCTTTCTTAAAGATGTGGTAGATGAGCGAGGTCGTTGTCGTCTTGCCGTTGGAGCCGGTGATACAGATCATCTTTGAGTGCGTGTAGCGTCCCGCAAACTCAATCTCGCTGATGATGTGTGTTCCCTGCTTCATGAGCTTCTGAATCATCGGAGCCTCCTTAGGAATGCCCGGGCTCTTGATGACCTCATCGGCGTTGAGAATCTTCTCCTCCGTGTGATGCCCTTCCTCCCACTCAATGCCGTGGTCGTCGAGCAGCTTCTTATAGTTGTCCTTAATCTTCGACGTATCGGAAACGAATACATCGAAACCTTCTTTCTTGGCTAAGACAGCGGCACCTGCGCCGCTCTCTCCAGCTCCTAAAACTACTATGCGTTTCATGTTTTACGTTCTATTTTCTTTAGAAGTCCGGAAGTCCGGACTTCTATATCATTATCTTATCTTCAATGTGATGATGGTCAGGGCTGCAAGGATGATCGTAATGATCCAGAACCTGATCGTAATTTTCGACTCATGCTTCGGCGAGCGCGGACTCTTGATAAGATACTTGCAGTCGGGGTCAAGCTGCTCAGGAGTGACACGGAAGTTGTCGTGTATCGGCGTACGCTTGAAGATGCGCTGCTTGACACCTTTGCGCTTACCGAGTTTGTAATACCAAACCTGCACGATCACCGAAAGGCTCTCCACGAAGAAGATGCCACAGAGTATCGGCAGCAGCAGTTCCTTATGGATGATGACGGCACACACACCGATGATACCACCGATCGTGAGACTGCCGGTATCGCCCATGAAGACCTGGGCGGGATAAGCATTATACCACAGGAAGCCAATGAGCGCTCCGACAAAAGCACACATAAACACCACAAGCTCCTGCGAGCCGGGGATATACATGATGTTCAGATAGGCGGCAAACTGCATATGCGAGCTCACATAGGCGAGGATTCCCAACGCCACGCCTATAATCGCCGAGTTGCCCGCGCACATGCCGTCCATACCATCGTTGAGGTTGGCTCCATTGCTGACGGCAGTGACGACGAGGATGGTCATGATGACGAACAAAATCCATCCGGCAGCGGTCTTATACTTGCCGCAGAACGACATGATGCGTGAATAGTCGAGGTTATGACCTTTGACAAACGGGATTGTCGTCTTGAGCGACTTGTGTGCCACGGCACGGTGCTTGACCACGACCTCCTGACCGTTTTGACGCTGGACCGTCAAATTCTCGTTCATCTTCACGTCGGGCGAAGCCCAAAGCACGAGACCGACGATGAGACCGATAGAGACCTGACCCACGATCTTGTACTTGCCCTTCAAGCCTTCCTTGTTGCGTCGGAAGATCTTGATAAAGTCGTCCAAGCCTCCGAGGAAGCCGAGCCACACCGTAGTGATGATCATCAGGATGAGATAGATGTTCCTCAGTCGGCCGAGGAGCAGCACAGGGATGAGGATGGAGACGATGATGATGACACCACCCATCGACGGCACCCCGATCTTCTTGACGCCGAACGGGTCGATCTTAGCGTCGCGCTGCGTCTCCGTGATCTGCTTGCTCTTCAAGAACTTGATGAACTTCTCTCCGAACCAAGCTGAGATAATGAGCGACAGAATGAGCGCCAACAGAGCCCGGAAGGAGATGTAGCTCCACATGCCGGATCCTGAGATGCCGAACTGCTCAAGAAATCTAAATAAATAGTACAGCATAATAATAGTTAGGAGTTAGAAGTTAGGAGTTAGGAGTTTCCTGCATACCATTGATGTCATGAACTCTGTGCTCACTATCCGCTTTCTCCTCCTTTAAATTGTTCTTTGTTTTATTTGTTATTGAGATGAATAGCTTCTTTAGTTCCGTGCAATCTTCATAAAGCGAAGAATATTGCCTCTCCGAGATGAGATCGGCCTGGAACAGGACATCGAGCCAATAGCATGTCTCAAAACTTTCTCTGAGACTGATATAGCATTTTGCCAAGAAGTCTTTCCTACTGCTACCATATTGGGCCTCAGCTAAGTTGGCCCCTATACTTGTTCCGCTTCTGCATATTTGATTAGAGATAACATAAAGTTGTTTTTCCTTTTGGAGATATTGGGAGAACCGTACGATCCGGACGGAGAAACTAAGGCATTTGTTATATAGGAACTGTCGAAAGTTGTCCATATCATTCCGTCTTTAGTCTGTCATCATTAATATATTAGAAGTATTCGGTGTTTTCCAACTACTAACTATTAACTACTAACTTCTAACTACTAACTACTAACTCCTAACTATTAAAGATTTCGTGCAGCACTTCCTTATCGTCGAAATGATGCTTCACACCTTTTATTTCCTGATAGTTCTCGTGCCCCTTGCCGGCCACGAGCACGACATCACCCTTCTGTGCCATCATGCAAGCAGTCTTGATGGCTTCCTTGCGGTCGACGATTGTCAGCACCTTCTTCATCTGCTCCTTGTCCAGCCCGGCTACCATATCGTCGATGATAGCCTGCGGATCCTCGAAGCGGGGGTTGTCGCTCGTGATGATGACCTTGTCGCTCTGCTTCACGGCTTCCTGTGCCATGAGCGGGCGCTTGCCGTGGTCACGGTTGCCACCGGCACCACAAACAGTGATGACATGTCCCTTGCCGTCGAGCACCTCATGGATGGCATTGAGCACGTTCTCCAAGGCATCGGGCGTGTGGGCATAGTCGACGATAGCCGTGAAGCCGGCGGGTGAATGGATGGGCTCCAGACGACCGCTGACACTGTGAAGCGTACTGAGCACCACAAGAATCTCTTCCGGATCCTTGCCCAACATGCGGGCAGCGCCATAGACGGCGAGGAGGTTGGAGACATTGAACTTACCGATGAACTGCACACCGACCTCATGGCCGTCGATGTCGAGGTACATACCGGCGAAGTGCATCTCGATGATGCGTGCGCGGAAGTCAGCCATCTGACGGATAGAATACGTCTTGACCGTAGCCTTCGTGTTCTGAACCATGATCATGCCGTTCTTGTCATCGGCATTCGTGATGGCGAACGCCGACTTGGGCAGCCCGTCGAAGAAAGCCTTCTTCGCGTTGCGATAGTTCTCGAAGGTCTTGTGATAGTCGAGGTGGTCGCGCGTGAGATTGGTGAAGATGCCTCCGGTAAACTTCAGTCCGCCGATGCGCTTCTGATGGATGGCATGTGAGGAACACTCCATGAAAGCATACTGGCAACCGGCTTTCACCATTTCACCGAGGAGCTCATTGAGCTCAATGGGGTCGGGAGTGGTGTGGTCAGCGGGAACAGGCTTGCCGTCGATGTAGTTGCAGACGGTAGAAAGCAGACCACAGCGGTAGCCAAACTCGCGGAACATATTATATAATAATGTGGCGATGGTGGTCTTTCCGTTCGTTCCGGTCACACCGACGAGCTTCAGATGCTTCGACGGGTCGCCGTAGAAGAGTGTTGCCACCTTGCCCACTGCATCCTCTGTGCTCTCCACCTGAACATAGGTGATGCCGTCCTGAAGCGTCTCAGGCATGTCCTCGCAGAGAACAGCCCTGGCACCGAGCTCCAAAGCCTTAGGGATGAACTTATGACCGTCTGTCTGCGTGCCTTTCATAGCTACGAAGAGATGACCGTCCTTGATCTTACGTGAGTCGATGTTTACTCCCGTGATGTCTACATCCGTGCTGCCCTCAATGCGGAGCGGCTTGATGTTCGCTAAAAGTTCCTGCAGTTTCATCTTATATATATTATTTTATGTTTATCACTTCATGTCTTGATTACGGCGGTATCATTGAAGCGTCAGAACGCATTTCTGTCCGCTCTTTACCTTCTCCCCGGGTCCGATACTTTGTGCCGTCACCTTGCCCCTGCCCTGGATAATACACTTCACGCCACTCGACTCAGCGAGGAACACAGCGTCGCGCGCACCCATTCCGTGGACATCGGGCATGATGTGAGGCTTGGGACCACCCTCACTGATAAGTTTCACGCTCCCCCGCCTACGGTCTGCTGTGCCCCATACGGGTTGTGTCTCGTCGGGCTTGAAGGCATAGTTGGAGAATGTCGAGATGCCAAGGGTGGAGAGCACATAGTCGGCCGAGAGGATGTTTCCGGCTTTCACGTCGGGAATCATCTGCGAGTCGGGATCACGCGCGTCACTGACATCGTATCTTACATACTTAGCCATGATGCCATCGGCAATCTCGCGGAATACCTCGCTGCTCATCCATCCGTAGGCAGGCAGCCCATACTTCTGGATGCAGACAATGCAACTATAGTAAGGACGGTCTTTCTGTCCAAACCAACCGGCGAAGGAGAGCAGGCTGTGGGCTGTGCCCCTGTAGTTGCCGTTGCTGGCAATCATAGCCGTACCCGTCTTGCCGCAGACCCAGTAGTTGGGGCTGCAGGCTTTCTTTCCCGTTCCGTTGGTGACCACTCTTCTGAGCAGATCCTGCACGATGCGCAGGGTGCGGTCGGAGGCGATATGCTCTTTGCCCTTTACCACCTGGGGTGGAAATGTAGCGATGGTGTCGCCATCTTTGATGGCACTCTTCACGAAGCGCGGCTCCATCATGCGGCCGTTGTTGGCAATGGCATTATAGAACGTAAGCGTATAGATAGGCGGGATGAGCGTCTCATAGCCGATGCTCATCCATGGCAGCGCCGTGTTGCTCCAGTTGAGCCATTCGCCCCGTTTGTTCTTCTTGGGCCAGCGGATGACGGGTGTGGCATGACCCACGATAGGAATCTTCACGCCTGTGCCATCGATACCCGTCCGGTAGATGCCCCGCACGAATTTGACGGGGTCGTTGTGATAAAACTTGTCGATGACATAGCTCACGCCGATATTCGAGCTCACCTCCATGGCCCGTCCGAGGGAGATGGTGCCATAGCCTCCGGTGCGCCAGTGGCTGTCTTTCATGTCGCGGCCATAGATATGCCAGATGCCATTGCCGGTAGGGATCCGGAATGTGGTGTCGCACACTCCGTCCTCAAGCGCTGTCATCACGGAAGCGGTCTTGAACACGGAGCCTGGCTCGAGGAGGTCGCTCACGGCATGGCTCTGTATCTCCCGGAACGATCCGTCCCCGCATTTCTCTAAGTTGACAATGACCTTGATGTCACCCGTGCCAACCTCCATGACGATGGCCACGCCAACACTGCCGTCTATCTCTTTGAGCTTGTTCTCAAGAGCCCGCTCTGCGAGATCCTGCATGCCCACGTCGATCGTCGTCACGATATCGCTGCCGTTGATAGGCGGTGTGTTCGTGATGCTGAGAAACTTACCGAGCACCTTCTGCCGGCTGACGATACCATAGGATCCTTTGAGCAGCGAGTCGTAGCTCAGCTCCAGTCCGTAGCGTGCCGCGCGCCCGTTCTCCTCCGTGAAGAGCACGTCGCCGATGGTTCGCTTGGCCAAGGATCCGTAAGGGTTCTCGCGCGCATTGAGCTGGTCAGCATGGAAGCCGCTCTTGAGCTTTGACAACCGGAAGACGGGAAGCTCGCACACCTTGCTGTACGTGTTGTAGTCGATGCGCTTGGGCCATATCTCATAGTTGCGCAGACGTTCGCCTTTGTGCGGCCCCGACGTGCGCCGGCTGTGATAACCTTTCATAAGCACAGCCTTAAACCTGGCAGCGCTCTGCTCGGGGAAGATGCGGTGCAGGCCCAGGCAGATACTGTCGAGTTTCACATTCCACAGCGAGTCGGTGCCGGCATCGTGAAGCTGCTTGAAGTCCATATATATCTTAAACTCCGGAAGCGAGGAAGCCAGCAGCTGGCCGTCACAGGCGAGGATATTGCCGCGCGTAGGCTGCGTGCGCACGCTGTCCTGCCGCACGCGTTTCGCTACGGCCATCCAGTAGCTCTTCTTCGCCGTCATGATATAGCCGGCGCGTGCAAGGACCAAAACGGCTACAAGCGTCAGCAGGAAAGCGATGACACTGTAGCGCGGCATTATTTTACTATAGTTGAATCTACTCATTAATGATCATAAACTAATCTCGCTTACTCATTTGTCCGGCACCGTGATGATATAAGGCGGTTGCGTGGGCATTTTCAGCGTGCTGTCCTTGTTGTTCTTCAGCATCTCGAGGACATTGCTCTGCCGGCTCAGCTCCGTCAGCTTGCTGTTGCTCGACAGGGCTTTGTATTTGGCGTCTTTGAGCTCCTTCTGCAAGGCATCGATCTCGATGATATCCTGCTGGCAGGAATATCGGTTTCCGATATATACCACAATGAAGAGAGCGATGAGCACGCAGAGCCAGACCTGCCGCCGCATGAACGATGTGCTCAGGACATCGCCACCGAGAATCTTCCGCAGCGAGAAAGTCCTCGACTGGGGTGCCTCGTCTTCCGTGGCCTGCTGGCGGATCACTTCGGAGAGCGACTTGTCTATCTCCTCGGCCTCAGCTTTGATGTTGGAAGCGATCTTCTTCTCCTTTTTTTTGATCTCTTCCTCTTTATCTTTTATTGTTTTCTTTTCTTCTTCCATGGCTCTATAGTTTTTCCGCTATTCTGAGCTTGGCACTCCTGCTTCTCGGATTTCGCTCTATCTCCTCTTCCGAGGGCACGATGACCTTGTTGTTGACCAGCCGGTAAGGGCTTGGCTTTCGGCCGTAGACCGGGTCTTCCTCCGCTTTTCCGTTCACGTTTCCCGTCTTCATCACATTTTTCACCATTCGGTCCTCGAGCGAGTGATAGGTGATGACGCTCAGCCGTCCGCCCTCGGTCAGGAGCTTCGTGGCCGAGGTGAGCATCTCTGAAAGCGCTGCCATCTCGTGGTTGACCTCTATGCGGAGAGCCTGGAAAAGACGTGCCATGTCTTTCTTCTCCTTCTCACGGCGGAAGAGCGGATCGACGACCTGCAGAAAGTCCTGCGTGGTGAGGATCGGCTTCCGCGTGCGCGCCTTCACGATGGCGGCTGCTATCTGCCTTGACTGCCTCAGCTCGCCGTAGAGATAGAAGATGTCGGCAAGCTCCTCTTGCGTGTCGTTGTTCACGATATCGGCTGCCGTCTTTCCGCCCTCACGGTTCATGCGCATGTCGAGGGGTGCGTCGTAGCGGAAAGAGAACCCACGCTCCGCGTCGTCAAAGTGATGGCTCGACACGCCCAGGTCGGCCAACAATCCGTCGATATGCTCCACATCGTAGTAGCGCATCCAGTTGGCAAGCCAGCGGAAGTTGGAGTGCACGAACGTGAAGCGGCCGTCATCCACGATGTTCTTCTCGGCATCGGCATCCTGGTCGAAGCTGAACAGCCGGCCATCGGTACCTAACCGTCTCAAGATCTCGCGCGAATGACCGCCACCGCCAAAGGTGACGTCCACATACGTACCGCCGGGTTTGATGGCAAGACCGTCGATGCTCTCGTTGAGCAACACGGGCACATGATATGTCGGGGCTGTCTCAGTCATTGTTGATCCTCCTCTTGGTTTCCTCTTTCATCTCCTCCTTCATCATGTTCTTTTCCTCCTTCATGATTGCTTCCGCTTTTATAGCTTCATCGAGCACCTGACCGAACTCCTCCTTGCTCATCGTCTCCATCGTCTCGGCAGGCCAGATCTCGATGATGTCGCCCATGCCGACGAAATGGACGTTCTGGCTGATGCCTGCTGATTCCAGGAACGGCCGGGGAATGAGGATGCGGCCACTGCCATCGATGCTTACTTCTACGACACTGCTGACAAAGGTGCGGTAAGCCATCTGCTGACGACGGTCCCAGCGCGAGAGCCGGCGGCGCATGTCGTCCATCAACGCGTTCCACACGCTGACGGGATAAAGCACGAGCAGATTCTCGAAGACATCCTGACGAAGGACAAGAGACTCCTCGCCCGATGCTGCAAGCACCTTGCGGAACGGGGCTGGAAGGAACGCACGGCCCTTCGAGTCAGTCTTTGCCTCTATGTTACCTAAAAAACGCATCTAATGCTCATTCAGACAGGTCTTGAAATGCTTCAATACACATATTTAATATACCCATCTTTTCTAATGGGCTTCAAAGTTACAAACTTTCCCCCACTTTGCGCCACTTTTCCCCACTTTTTTATAAAAATATAGGGAAAGAAGTTAAAGATGACAACCGACTGAAGAAGGGGAAAACTGGGAAACTTAAATTTATTTTACTTCGAACCCCCGCTGAGAATCGTTTTTTTTCAAACGAGGAGGTGGTTGGTCCGAAAGAACGCGATTATGAGACAAATTGGTAAATATCTATGAGTCAGGATGTTAAGCGATTTACTCCCTTAAGAGACCTTCTCAACCCTTTCTAATCTCGTGCCTTACCACGGTCAGGACACCGACATTCAACAGTTATGTCACCGACATTCAACGGTTATGGCACTGACATTCAACGGTTATGTCACCGACCTTACGCTGTTAGGTAGGTGCCATAACCGTTGAATGGCAGATGCCTTGCCTCGTTCTTCCGCCTTCCCAAGCCCACCAGCCCCATTTTTCTCTTCTCTTTCACAAATTCACGTTGTCCTAACTTTTTACTTTTTGTAAATATAAATTCATATTTATTTCTGTTTCGGCAGCGTCCATCCGGCAACAGCGATCCAAATCCATACTCTATAACAAGCAGATGGCCTTGATGCGGTCTCTGCATGCCTGCCACAGGACTCAGAAGCAGAAATTAACACGTTTCTCCCAAATAATTTTGCAAGTATTTTATTAAATACCGCAATTTTATAGTAATTTTGCAGGAGAACTGAGAACATGAATCAAGGCACTATGAAATACGTCTTAGAGAATTGCGCCAATGGTGCTGAGAGCGCACTTAAAGCGCAGGAGGGTGGAGCAGACCGCGTGGAGCTGTGCGCCGGAATCCCGGAGGGCGGGACGACTCCCTCCTTAGGAGAGATGCGGCTGGCCCGCCGTCTGCTGACCCATACCCGCCTGCATGTCATCATCCGTCCGCGCGGCGGCGACTTCTGCTATTCGGCAGAAGAACTTGAGGCGATGGTCACGGATATCCATGCGGCCCGCGAGGAAGGCGCGGACGGCGTGGTGTTCGGAGCCTTGCAAAGCGACGGAAGCATCGACATGGCTGCCATGCACCGACTGATGGAGGCTGCCCAAGGGCTGAGCGTCACCTTTCATCGTGCCTTCGACGTGTGTCGGGAGCCTATGGAGGCCTTGGAGCAGATCATCGGCTTAGGCTGCGACCGAATCCTCACGTCGGGACAGGCTGCCACTGCGGAAGAAGGCATCCCGCAGCTTGCCAAGCTCGTGGAGGAAGCCAACGGCCGTATCATCATCATGCCGGGCTGCGGCATCAATGCCTCGAATATCGCACGGATAGCACGCCAGACGGGAGCATGCGAGTTTCACTTCTCAGGACGCTCGAAAGTGAGCAGCCCGATGACATACCGCAATCCTAAAGTCAGCATGGGCGGAACGGTGAGGATCGACGAATACAGCCGGAACATCACCGACCCGGAGAAGATACGCGCAGCGCGTGAGGCCTTGACGAAGGAGCCGCTGCACAGCAGCGACTTACTGAACCCAGCGGAAGAAACACACGCAACGGGCCGGGATGGGGAACAATAGGCAAAAAACATGAAAGATGAAACAAGACAGACGAGAGATGATACAAGACCGACAAAGAGAGATGAAACAAGATAGACAAAGAGATATGAAATACAATATACGCAGCCTGTATGCGCTGATCTTGCTTGTTGCCATGTTTGCTTGTCCGGCTTTTTCGGAAAGCCGACGGCCGGCTATCACTCAGGCAGAGCAGCAGTCGCTCGATTTCCTTTACGGCTACATGTGTCAGGCCGACAAAGTGGATCACGACAAGGCCTTTTATCTTGCCAACGTGCGGACCTCTCTGCAAGCCCGGCGCGAGATGCCTTGGGGCAAGACCGTTCCCGACCGCGAATGGAAACATTTCGTTTTGCCCATTCGCGTGAACAATGAAGATCTCGACTCCTCACGCATGGTCTTTTACCGCGAGCTGGCACCGAGGGTGAAGCATCTGTCGATGGCTGACGCGGCGTTGGAGGTGAATCACTGGTGCCACGAGCACGTGACTTATGCCCCCAGCGACGCACGCACGTCGTCGCCCTTGGCATCGATCCGTACGGCGAGAGGGCGCTGCGGCGAGGAGAGCACGCTGACCGTAGCCGCCATGCGGGCTGTGGGCATCCCTGCACGCCAGGTCTACACACCCCGCTGGGCTCATACCGACGACAACCATGCATGGGTGGAGGTGTGGATTGACGGCAAATGGCACTTCCTCGGAGCCTGTGAGCCAGAACCCGTGTTGGACCTTGGTTGGTTCAATGCGCCGGCTTCCCGGGGCATGCTCATGGACACGCGCGTCTTCGGCAAATACGATGGTCCGGAGGAAGTGATGTGGCGCACGTCCAAGTACACGGAGATCAACGTGACGAGCAACTATGCCCCCACGGCACTGCTTCAGGTTGAAGTGAAAGACGAAGCAGGAAAACCGGTGGACGGCGCGTATGTAGAATTCACCCTGTACAACTATGCGGAGCTGCACACCGTAGCCGCAAAGCAGACAGGACACGACGGGCGCTGCTCGCTCTCGGCCGGGTTAGGTGACATGGTGGTCTGGGCAACAAAAAACGGTAGGATAGGTTTCAGCAAGGCTTCGTTCGGCAAGGACCGTCTGATAACGATTGTTCTCTCCATGGACGGCACCCGTCTGCCACAGAAAGGCATCGATCTCGATCTCGTTCCACCGAAGGAGCACCCTAATATTCCGGAGGTTACAAAAGCACAGCGGGCGCTGAACGACAAGCGGTTGGCTCACGAAGATTCGATAAGAAACGCCTACACCTCAACGTTCTTTACGGAGGCCACAGCTGCGACATGGGCAAAGCGACACGACTATGATGCCTCCGTTGCGCCGTTGCTCGTGGCTTCGTGTGGCAATCATGAGGCAATCTGCACATTCCTTGCCACCGCGAAAGACCAGGAAAAAGAGGCTGCGGTCAGACTGCTCCAACAGCTGACACAAAAGGACCTGAGAGACGTGTCTTTAGCAACGCTGCGCGACCATCTTTGCTGTCAGGAAAGCCTGAGAGCCGAGAAGCAGGGAATGTCGGCCGACGACTTCGATGCCTATGTGCGAAGCCCCCGCATCGCCAACGAGCTTCTCACGCCGTTCCGAGCCTATCTGCTCAAGCAGTTTGCAGCGTACGCGAAGAAGAACGGCAAGACCTTGGATGACTATCGGAAGAATCCGCAACTGATTATCGACTTCGTAACAAACAACATTAAGACAGACAATGTCAGCAACTATGGTGCCTGCCCCATCTCGCCGGCAGGTGTCTGGAAAGGACGCGTGGCCGACACGAACAGCCGCAACATCTTCTTTGTGGCGCTGACCCGCACGTTAGGTATACCATCATGCATTGACCCCGTAACGGGAAAAGTGCAGCTCATGGAAAAGGAAGGTGCCAAGGACGTGCTTTTCGGAGCCAAGGAGCCACAGGCGGCCAAGCAGGGCGTTGTCGTGGCCGACTTAGTGTCGGAGAGCACAGAAAATCCGGTTTATTACTCTCATTTCACCATCGCGAAGATTGATGAACAGGGACAGCTGCAATTGCAAAACTATGCCGAGGGCGACAGCGACACGGGATTTGGCACAACCTACAGCAATTTGTTGAAGAAAGGCACAGCCGTCGATGCCGGTCCGTATCTCTTGGTGAGCGGCACGCGGCTTGCCAATGGCGGAGTGCTTGCCCGCCTGCAGTTCTTTACCGTCAACGCCAATGACACTACGCACACCCAGCTTGTGATGAGACAATCGAAAGATGATGTGCAGGTGATTGGGAACTTCAACTCAGAGTCGATCTACACCGACGCCGCGAGTGGTACGAAGAAGTCGGTATTGTCAACCACGGGCCGCGGCTATTATGTCATTGCCGTGTTGGGTGTCGGCCAGGAGCCTACCAACCATGCCTTACGCGACATCTCAGCCTTAAAGCAACAGTTTGAGAAATGGGGCAGGAAGATGCTGCTGCTCTTCACCGACAAGGATCAGTATGACAAGTATATACAGCGCAACGAGTTTAAGACGCTGCCTGCCACCGCAAGCTATGGCATTGACGGCGATGGTTCCATTCTCTCGCAGATCAGGCAGCAGATGCATCTCTCTGCATCCACGCTCCCCGTGTTCATCATTGCCGACACGTTCAACCGCGTTGTGTTTGTCAGTCAGGGCTATACCATTGGGTTGGGCGAACAGATGATGCGTGTCATCAACAAGCTGTAACGGTGCAAAACCTTTTGCGTTGGCAATAAAAAAGTGAAGAAAAACATATTTTTCTAACGAAACGCAAGGTTATAATAAAATTAATTACTATTTTTGCAACGTAGTTTTGTTATGACAGAAGAAAGCATAGAGAAAACAATAGACATAGAGAAAGTATTGCGCAGCAAGATGGGCAATAAGGTCCGTTTTGTGCCGCGGTTCTTGATCAGTTGGCTTCGTCGCATCATTCATGAGGACGAGGTCAATGCTTTCCTTTGGCAGCATCGTGGACAGGTGGGCACCGAATGGCTCGAAGCATGCGTGCGCTATCTTGACATGAGGGTTACGATAGAAGGCGCAGAGAATCTGCCTGACAAGAACGACGGCAAGCGTTATATCTTCGTCAGCAACCATCCGCTCGGCGGACAGGACGGCGTGTGTCTCGGTTCTATCATCGGACGCCACTACGACGGCAAGTTTCGCTACCTCGTCAATGATCTGCTGATGTTCCTTCCGGGGCTGCGGCCCGTCTGCGTTGGCATCAACAAGACGGGACGCAACGGAGAGAAGTTTGCCGATGCCGTGGAGACAGCTTTCGAGAGCGACAACCACATTGTCATGTTCCCCGCTGGACTAAACTCCCGCCTCATCGACGGCCGCATCCACGACCTTCCCTGGAAGAAGACGTTCATATCGAAGAGCGTGCAGTATCACCGCGATGTCGTGCCCGTCTATTTCAGTGGGCACAACTCTGCCCGCTTCTATCGCATCGCCCGTTGGCAGAAGCGCTTAGGGCTGAAAATCAATATCGCGATGATCTTTCTCGTCGACGAGATGTACCGCAACCGCCACAAGCCTTTCCGGGTAGTCATCGGCAAGCCTATCCCCTGGCAGACGTTCGACAAGAGCCGCACGCCGAGACAGTGGGCCGTTTATGTAGAAGACTTGGTCTACCGGCAAGCAGGACCCCGTGGCCTGCACGCTGAGTAGCCGCAACCAATAATAGCAACTATGGAAGAAGAGATTATCCAACCCATCAGTAAAGATCTTTTGAAAAGTG
Organism: uncultured Prevotella sp.; assembly: GCA_900315955.1. Lineage (GTDB taxonomy): Bacteria > Bacteroidota > Bacteroidia > Bacteroidales > Bacteroidaceae > Prevotella. The sequence continues at coordinate 20,787 of ONBC01000009.1, read as the reverse complement.
AGCTGACACCGGACCGTTGCCTGCGCACAACCAATAAGAGCCACAATGAGATTTACGTCATTCGTGCGTCAGAGGCTCCGCATGTCATGCAAGAGATTGGCCGACTGCGAGAGATCGCCTTCCGGACAGCCGGAGGAGGTACGGGTAAGAGCGTGGATATCGATGAATTTGATACGATGCCCCATGGTTGCAAACAACTGGTCGTGTGGAACCCGGAGGCAGAGGAGATCATCGGCGGCTACCGCTATCTCTTCGGAGAAGACTGGCAACTGAAGCCAGACGGCCAGCCCAACCTCGCCATGAGCCATATGTTCCATTTCACGGATGAGTTTATGAAAGACTATGCTCCCTATACCGTGGAGTTAGGGCGCTCTTTCGTGTCGCTGGAATATCAGAATGTGCGGAAGAACACCAAAAGCATCTTTGCGCTTGATAACTTGTGGGACGGCTTAGGCGCGCTCACGGTTATCAATCCCCGTTGTAAGTATTTTCTTGGGAAGATGACGATGTACCCGTCGTTTGTCCGACGTGGGCGCGACATGATTCTCTACTTCCTCCGCAAGCACTTCGGAGACAATGAGCATTTGGTTGTCCCCATTCAGCCCGTGAAGATCGACACGCCGGCGGATGAGTTGAAACAACTTTTCTATGAAGATGATTTCAAGAACGACTATCGCCTGCTTAACCATCAGGTGCGGGAGCTCGGGTATAACATTCCGCCATTGGTCAATGCCTACATGAATCTGAGCCCGACGATGAAGTTCTTCGGAACAGCGGTCAATTATGAGTTCGGTGACGTAGAGGAGAGCGGCATTCTCATTGCTGTGGACGAGATTTTTGAGGAGAAACGCATCCGCCATATCAACAGCTTCGTGGCTGAACATCCTGAGGCTGTGAGAATGCCCATGCCGAAGAAATGATGGCTATAGGAGCTATAGCCTCTAAAGTCTCTATAGCTTCTATAGTCTCTATAGCTTCTATAGCCTCTATCCCTTCTATACAATCGGGAGCGCTATACCGCTGATCTTCTGATAGATATCAAGTGCATAGACATCGGTCATGCCACTGATGAAATCGAGGACCGCCATGATGCGCGTCTCAAGGTCATCACTGTGGATGTCGTACTGCGAGGAGAAGCGGTTGATGAGCTGCTGCGAGTGGAACTTCTCCGGGTGGACAGCGGCTCCTATGAACGTACGCATGAGCGTCTCCATAATCTTGTAACCGCTCAGCTCCACGTCGAGCACGGGCTTGGAGTGGTAAATCTTCTGATAGGATGTGCGCACACAGCGCTGATAAGCCTCCCGCTGTGGCTCCGCGATATGCTGTATAAGACTTCCCTTGAAGGTTCCGTTGAGTATCTCTTCCTCATGCTCAACAAATGTCTCTACGCATTCGTGCTCAAGCTTGCCCACGGCGCAGGCACGGAAATAAACAATCTGCTCATTCTCATCGGTCACCCCGTCCTCTTTCAGCCGACTAAGAATATGTCGCCTGGCATCGTCATCGAAGAAGCCAAGCAACAGGTCGCGTGTCTCGTCAAACGTCAGAATGCGGAGCTTGTGCGAGTCCTCAATGTCCATGATCTCATAACAGATGTCATCGGCAGCCTCCATGAGAAACACCAACGGATGGCGCGCATACGCTAAAGGCTCACCGTCGGCAGAAAGCCTGATGATCCCCAACTCGTTGGCTATCTTTTCATAGAGAGGTGCTTCCGAGGTGAAGAATCCGAACTTGCCATGATCTCCCGCCAGCGAGCTGGCACGCGGATATTTCACGACAGCGGCAAGCGTGGAATAGGTCATCACGAAGCCTCCCGGCCTACGGCCTACAAACTGATGGGCAAGCAGTCGGAAAGCATTGGCGTTGCCTTCAAAATGCGTAATGTCTTCCCAGAAGGCTTCAGAAACCTTGCTTTTCAGGAAGCTGCCGTTGTCTTCCGTGAAGAAGGTCTGGATAGCTTTCTCTCCGGAGTGTCCGAACGGCGGATTTCCCATGTCATGAGCCAAACCGGCTGTCTGCACGATGGTGCCTATCTCCTCGAAAAGCGTATTGCGCAGCTCCGGGTGCTTGTCTGTCAACCGACGGGCCACATCATCACCGAGGCTCTTACCCAAAGAGGATACCTCGAAAGAGTGAGTGAGGCGGTTGTGTACGAAGACGCTGCCCGGGAGTGGGAACACCTGCGTCTTGTTCTGAAGGCGGCGAAAAGGTGCCGAATAGATCAGCCTGTCGCCGTCGCGCTTAAACTCAGAGCGGTCATCATGACGCAAAGCGTGCCGGTTCTCCTGTCCAAGACGTTTATTACTGATAAGTTGTTGCCAGTTCATGATTCTATCCTGTTACGTTTCTCGCAAAGTTACGCTTATTTTGTGGCTTTTCGTCTTTTTAATAGGAATTATTTGAATTATCTCTTTGAAATTGCTTAATTTTGCACTATTATGGTGAAAGTCAAAGTCGTAAACATCGGTCGGCAGCCATTGCCGGAATATGCTACCAGTCAGAGCGCGGGGCTGGATCTCCGTGCCAACATAGAGTCTCCCATCACACTGAAACCTTTGGAGCGCCGTCTCATTCCCACGGGGCTGCGTATCGCACTCCCGGAAGGCTATGAGGCTCAGGTTCGTCCCCGCAGCGGTCTGGCGCTGAAGCACGGTGTCACAGTGCTTAACACGCCGGGCACGATAGACGCTGATTACCGTGGCGAACTGATGGTACTGCTTGTCAACCTCTCCAACGAGGATTTCGTGATCAATGCAGGAGAGCGCATCGCCCAGATGATTATCACAAAATATGAGACCGTGGTCTGGGAACCTGTAGACCTCCTTGACGAGACGGAGCGGGGCGAAGGCGGCTATGGGCACACAGGCGTAAAATAAGAGTAAGATTTTAGATGAAGAAACACGGATTACAATTAGCTGCGTTAGCATTGATCCTCATGTTAGGTCATGCCTGGGCAGTAACCACTATACCCGGAAAAGAAAAGAAAGATACTGCAAAGAAGCCAACCCAAGCCCTGACCTATGAGCAGGACAGTGTCTTCGGAGAACGGTTTCTCAAGGCAGTGCAGCAGCGCGAGAAAGGCAACACCGACTCAGCGTTGATGCTTATCGATTCATGCCTGCAGCTCAACCCCAATTCTGCCGCAGCTCATTTTATACGGGCAGAATATCACGCCTCACAAGACAGAGACACGCTGGCTCTCCGTGATTACGAGGCTGCGGCAACGCTTGAGCCGAACAACGACACTTACCAGGAGCGTGTAGCGCAGATGTATATTGGCACAGGGGACTTTGCCAAAGCCACGGAAGCATACGAGAAGTTATACAAAGGACATCGTGACCGCGATGATGTGTTAGGCATTCTCGTGCAACTCTACCGTCAGCAGAAAGACTATGACAAGATGCTCGATGCCATCAACCGCCTGGAGCAGATTGATGGTGAGAGCGACCAACTCTCGCTCATGCGCATGAACGCCTACGAGCTCAAGGGAGATGCCAAAGGGGCTTACACGACACTGAAGGGATTAGCAGACAGTCATCCTAACGACCCTAATTTCAAGCTCATGCTGGGCAACTGGCTCATGCAGCACAAGCGCCAAGAGGAAGCCTTCAACATTTATACATCTGTCTTGAAGGCTGAACCCAACAATGCGATGGCGCAAAGCTGCATGTACGATTATTATAATGCCACAGGGCAGGACGCTCAGGCTAAGGAGATGATGGACAAACTGCTCTTAGGAAAGGAGACCCCTTCAGATACACGCATTGAGTTTATGCGCAATGCCATTCAGCAAAACGAGAAGAGCGGAGGCGACTCTACTCAGATCACAAAGCTCTTCAAGCAAGTGCAGCAAGTCGTACCGCGCGACACAACCGTAGCGCAACTCAAAGCGGCTTATTATACACTGAAGAAATTCCCAAAAGACTCGATTGACAACGCCTTGACACAGTTGCTCAGGCTACAGCCCGACAACGCGGGAGCCCGCATACAGCTCATTCAGGACAAATGGCCGTCGCAAGACTGGAAAGCTATATCATTGCTCAGCGAACCCGGCATGCTCTACAACCCCAAGGAGCTTGCGTTCTATTTCTTCACAGGTCTGTCACGTTATTATCTCAAGGACGACGACGGTGCGCTTGACGCATTGAAGAAGGGCACGGCGTTTATCAACGACCAGAGCAACCCGGATATTGTGTCCGATCTTTATTCGATCGTCGGAGAGATATATCATTCCAAAGGCTTGAAGCAGGAGGCCTACGCAGCCTACGACAGTTGCCTGCAATATAAGCCAGACAACATCGGGACACTCAACAACTATGCTTACTTCCTCAGTGTGGACGGAGCCAATCTCGAAAAAGCCGAGCAGATGAGTGCCAAGGCTATTGCTGCCGAACCTAAGAACGCTACGTATCTCGACACCTATGCCTGGGTGCTCTACAAACTGGGGCGCTATGCCGAAGCAAAGATTTATATCGACCAGACCTTGAAGTTCTCCACCGACAGCACTTCGGACAACACGCTCTATGACCACGCGGCGGAGATCTACGCGAAGCTTGGCGATTACAAGTCGGCCGCAAGCTTCTGCGAGCAGGCCATCAAGCATGGCGGCGATGCCAAGGCCTTGGAGAAGAAAATACGTTGGTATCGGAAAATGTATCAAAAGAAAATAAAATAACATGAATATAAGACTTGGAATCATCGCTATTTCAACGCTATTGCTCGTAGCTTCCTGTGGCACTGACAAGATGGCGGTCAAAGATTCAAAGAACGCTTTACCTCAGGCCTCTAAGTCAGAGCAGGCCTCTAAAACGGAGCAGGTCTCTAAATCGGAAACAGCATCGAAGCCAGCGACAACAAAAGCTACCAAAGAATCGAGCTTTGCGTTCGTAGAAAAGGTGAACGACCGCAAGGTGACAGCCGATAACATCGTCGCTGACCTCACCTTCTCTGCTACAATGGGCGGCAAGGATGTATCGGTGCCCGGCAGCCTTCACATGCGCAAGGATCAGATGATCCGTCTGCAGCTTTTTGTTCCACTGCTCCGCACAGAAGTAGGACGGTTAGAGTTCACCCCCGACTATGTGCTTGTCGTAGACCGCCTGCATAAGCAGTACGTCAAGGAAGATTACAACAAGCTTGACTTCTTGAGAGACAACGGGCTCGATTTCTATGCGCTTCAGGCACTGTTCTGGAACCAGCTCTTCCTCCCGGGGAAAAAGACCGTGGGCGAAGGCGATGTGGCGAAGTTCTATGCTGACCTAAGCGGCTCAACACAGACTGTTCCTGTGACTTTGAAAAGCGGAAACCTCGCCTATCAATGGAATGCAGACCGCGAATCGGGAAAGATCAACGAAGTGAAAGCCTCTTATGTCTCGACACAGCACGGAAAGTCGACGCTTACGATGAAATATGCCAACTTCAAGGCCTTGGGCGCAAAGGCTTTTCCATCTTACGAAGAGCTGACGTTCCAGACCACAGCAACAAAGAAAATGGAGAAGGTTACCATGATCCTCGACATGGACGAGCCTAATGCTTCCTCGAAATGGAGCACAGAGACCACACTCCCTTCTAAATATAAAAAAATTGAAGCTACCGACATCTTCTCCAAGCTATTCAATATGTAATAGTATAGACTGAGACACATCTAATAATGAGACACATTATTATATATTACAGAATTAGTTTATTGCTTGCTTTATTCGTGGCGTTGCCTTCATTCTCTCAGAAGAGGACTTCTGCACGAAAGACCAACCGAACAACCCATACGGCCAAGCAAACGAGCCGAAACCGGACCGCGGCATCTTCCAAGAAACAGAAGCATGCGGTGACCTATTCCAATGCTTCAATCCGTAAGCTTCAAAGCCAGCGCGCCGAGATTCAGAAGAAAATCAAAGAGCAGGAGAAGGCACTGCAAGAGAACAAAGCCAACGTCAGCAAGAAACTGAACGAACTGATGATGATCAATGGAGACATTGATAAGAATCAGCAGAATATCCATAGTATCGAAAAGGATATTCACCATATCAACGGAAACATCAGTATTCTGAATACGCAGCTCAACACGCTGAAGGCGCAGCTGAAGGACCGCCAGAACAAATACATCAAGTCGATGCGCTATATGGCGCGCCATCGCACGGTTCAAGACAAGTTGATGTTCATCTTCTCGGCCAAGAACCTTTATCAGATGTACCGCCGTCTGCGGTTTGTGCGCGAGTATGCCAACTATCAGAAAGCGCAGGGCGAGGCGGTGAAAGCCAAGCAGCAACAGGTGACGAGCAAACATAAACAACTGCAGAATGTCAAGGGGCAAAAGAACAACCTTCTTTATAAAGGCCGGCAGGAACATGCTAAGCTTGAAGCCAACAAGAATCAGCAGCAGGAGATCGTCAATGGCCTCCAAAAGCAGCAAGGCACAATCCGTGTGCTCATTGCCGAGCAACGGAAGAAAGACGCAGCACTGAATGCGGAGATCGACCGCCAGGTGGAGATAGAAGTTGCCAAGGTGCGCGCTCGTGCTGAGGCAGAGGCGCGTCGTCAGGCGGCAGCCATCGCAGCAGCACGGCAGCGTCGCGCGGCAGAGCTCGCCCGTAAGAAAGCAGCGGCCGAAGCGGCAGCACGCGAGAATGCACGCCGTATTGCAGAAGCCAAGGCACGCGAGAAAGCCGCAGAATTGGCAGCACAACAGGCACGTGAGGCAGCCATCGCCGCACAGAAGGCACGCGAAGCAGCAGCGGCGGCCGAAGAGAAACGCAAGGCACAGGCAGCAGCGGAAGCGGCAGCAGCACGAAAAGCAGCGGCGGAACAGGCTGCTAAGGAGGCAGAAGCAGCACGTCAAGCCGCAGAGCGAAAGCAAGCGGCTGATGCCGAGCGTGCCAAGAAAGAGATTGCAGAGGCTAAGCAAGACCAGCAGGAGGTTCAACAGTTCTCATCGGTCGACCGCATGATGAACAATGGATTTGAGGCAAACAGGGGGCGACTGCCCATGCCTATCACGGGTGGTTATCGCATCGTGAGCCACTTCGGACAATATAATGTGGCAGGGCTCAAGGGTGTGACACTCGACAACAAAGGTATCAACATCATGGGAGGTGCCGGTGCCAAAGCGCGTGCTATCTACGACGGCGAGGTGAGTGCCGTGCTCTCTTATGCGGGCACAGTGGTTGTCATGCTCCGTCATGGTGCTTACATCTCTGTCTACTCTAACCTCAGTTCGGCGAGCGTAAGCCGTGGCCAGCACGTCTCTACACGTCAAATCCTTGGCACTGTGGGTCCCGACCACATCCTACAGTTCCAGCTTCGCAAAGAGCGCGCGAAACTCAATCCCGAGGCGTGGTTGGGAAGATAGAAGTTAGGAGTTAGGAGTTAGAAGTTAGGAGTTAGAAGTTAGGAGTTAGAAGTTAGGAGTTAGAAGTTAGGAGTTAGAAGATAGGAGTTAGAAGTTAGGAGTTAGAAGTTAGGAGTTAGAAGATAGGAGTTAGAAGGTAGAAGTTAGGAGTTAGAAGTTAGAAGATAGGAGTTAAGCTATGAGATGGAAGCTGGAGATAAGAACCAGTATTAATGCTGGGTGTGGATAAATTTATGGTCACGACAACTTTGGCTTCCACCCCATGCCACCAAAGCCAACACTCCCCTGTTTTTTATGATAAAATATTAGATAGTTACCCGTTTTTTTTGTACCTTTGCATGGTAAAACGAAGCTATAAAAAATGGCAGAAAATCAGAATCCAGAAGATAACTATTCAGCCTCTAATATTCAAGTATTAGAGGGTTTGGAAGCCGTGCGCAAGCGCCCGGCCATGTATATCGGTGACATTTCAGAGAAAGGTCTCCATCACCTTATTAACGAGACCGTAGACAACTGTATCGACGAGGCCATGGCCGGTTTCTGTACGGAAGTGGAAGTAACCATCAACGCTGATGGCAGCTGCACCGTAGAGGACAACGGTCGTGGTATCCCTGTTGATGAGCACAAGAAGCTGCATAAGTCAGCCCTCGAGGTTGTCATGACGGTGCTGCACGCCGGTGGTAAGTTCGATAAGAGCTCCTACAAAGTATCCGGCGGTCTGCATGGTGTGGGCGTGAGCTGTGTAAACGCCCTCTCCACACACATGAAGTCACAGGTCTTCCGCGATGGTCATATCTATCAGCAGGAATACGAGAAGGGCAAGCCCCTCTATCCCGTAAAGATCATCGGTGAGACAACAAAGCGCGGTACGCGACAGCAGTTCTGGCCCGATCCGACCATCTTCACCACAACAACCTTCCAGTGGGACATCGTAGCCCGGCGCATGCGTGAGCTCGCCTACCTGAACGCAGGCATCAAGATCACGCTCACCGACCTCCGCCCCGATCCCGAAACAGGCAAGACACGTCAGGAAGTGTTTCATGCCAAGGACGGACTGAAAGAGTTTGTGCGCTACATCGACCGTCACCGTCAGCACCTCTTCGACGACGTTATCTATCTCAAGACCGAGAAGCAGGGCGTACCTATCGAGGTGGCCATCATGTACAACACTGACTACTCTGAGAACCTCCACTCTTATGTCAACAATATCAATACCATTGAGGGCGGTACGCATGTGACGGGGTTCCGCATGGCATTGACCCGTGTGCTGAAGAACTATGCCGACACCGATCCGCAGATTAAGAAGCAGATTGAGAAGGCAAGGATCGAGGTTGCCGGTGAGGATTTCCGCGAGGGGCTGACAGCCGTCATCAGCATCAAGGTCGCAGAGCCTCAGTTTGAAGGTCAGACTAAGACTAAGCTCGGCAACAGCGAGGTGACAGGAGCCGTGAACCAGGCTGTCGGTGAAGCGTTGACCAACTATCTCGAGGAGCATCCCGATGAAGCCCACAAGATCTGTGAGAAAGTGATTCTTGCCGCCACAGCTCGTATCGCGGCGCGCAAGGCTCGTGAGAGCGTGCAGCGCAAGAGCGTGATGAGCGGCAGCGGACTGCCCGGTAAGCTTGCCGACTGCTCCAACAGAGACCCTAAACAGTGTGAAATCTTCCTCGTTGAGGGTGACTCGGCAGGTGGTTCCGCCAAACAGGGACGCGACCGTTACACGCAGGCTATCCTCCCGCTCCGCGGTAAGATCCTGAACGTTGAGAAGGTACAGTGGCACCGCGTGTTCGAGGCAGAGTCGGTGATGAACATCATCCAGAGCATCGGCGTACGCTTCGGCGTTGACGGCGAGGATGACCGCGAAGCCAATATTGACAAACTACGTTACGACAAGATCATCATCATGACCGATGCCGATGTCGATGGTTCTCACATCGACACACTGATCATGACGCTCTTCTTCCGCTTCATGCCGAAGGTCATCGAGGAAGGACATCTGTATATCGCCACTCCCCCACTCTACAAATGCACGTACAAGAACAAGGTCTCCCAGTACTGCTACAATGACCAGCAGCGCCAGGCGTTCCTCGACAAGTATGGCAACGGTCAGGAAGGAACAAGCATCCATACCCAACGCTACAAAGGACTTGGTGAGATGAACCCCGAGCAGCTGTGGGAGACGACAATGGATCCTAAGAGCCGCCTCCTGAAGCAGGTGACAATAGAGAATGCAGCCGAAGCCGACGAGATCTTCTCTATGCTCATGGGTGACGACGTAGAACCGCGCCGCGAGTTCATCGAGGAGAATGCCGCTTACGCAAACATCGACGCATAAACACCAACAGGCAGGGGCGACCACAAAAGGATCGCCCCTGTAACATTAACTATATCAATAACAAGAAAGGAAAATGAATAATGTAAGCCATACGAGAAGCCTTGTGTTTCAAAGCCTCCTTGTCTTCTTTATTCTTTCTTCCTTATCCTTTAGTGAAGCCGGGGCGCACTGGATTTCAGCACCGCAGACCGACAGCCTCTCACGGGTCTTCTTCCGAAAGCTTTATCTCTTTCAGGGCAAACCCCGCCGCGCTCAGATAACCATTGCCACGACAGGCTACTGCAAGGTGTATGTCAACGAGTGCAAGGTAGGCACCGCTCCGTTCCTTCCGCTACGCAGGGAGGAGAACAACAAAGCTGTTGAGTTTACCTTTGATGCCACTCCTTATTTGTCCTCCGACAGCAATGTCGTAGCCGTACTCTATTCCCCTACACACACTTCAACAACCAAGCAAACCAAGCAGATAGCCATCACGCTCTCAGGGACGGACCATGAAGGCAAGCCGTTCGCCTATTCGACCGATGCCTCCTGGCTATGCCGTGAAGCTAACTCTAAGCTCACCCCCGACGGGCTTGAAATCATAGACGGCAGAGCCCACGACACGTCGTGGAAAGCAGCGACTATCTACGACTTAGCCTTATGGATTCATGCTAAAGCCGACAGCACCTCAGACGCAGATTATTGTGCCACGCCCCTGCTTCCCCGCATCAGCCACATCGATGCGAGGAATGCCGACGACATACTGACCGACAACATTCCTGCCTCACATCCTTTCTATGGCTTTTTCCGCGCGACACTCCGTGAAGCCAAGCGAGGAGAAAAGATCCAGCTCGGCAACGTGCTCTATATCTGCAACGGGACGTTCGACGAGCAAGTCTTCCCTGAGTTCGGAGCTTCTTTTACCAATGGGATCACCGTTATAGGGAAAAGAAAACGAATTACGAGGTTGGAGGCGGTAAGCATAGCGGTGCCTGTCATGAACTACACTATTAAAAACATAAATCGATGCCCAAAGATTTGCCAACCATAACGATCGCAAGTGTTAAGCAAGCCTCATCGTGCCTGAGTCTTGGCGATGACCTTGCCTTGATCGATAATGTCAAGTCGATCATCCTTCCTGGTGAAGCGAAACGACTTGGCTGCTTCATCTTTGCCTTCTGTGATAAAGGCTCGGTAAACTATGAGATAGACACCATGCCACAAAAGGTTGAAGCAGGCCACTGCATCATCATGTGTTCGGGACAGATGTTGCAAAAGGTTGAACTAAGCGCCGATTGCCAAGGCCGAATGGTATTCATGTCGCCACAGTATGTCCAGGAAGTGCTTACTGGCATGCACGACCTTTCTTCCATCTTTCTCTTCTCCCGGCTCCATCCTGTCTTCAGCATGAACCGTGAGGAGGCACGCAGCATCCTCGGCTTTTATCTCCTTATCCGACAGAAGGTCGGTGAAGCCACACACCGCTTCCGCAAAGACACGGTAAAAGCGTTGCTGCAGGCCTTTCTCTATGATGCCGGCAATATTTTCTGGAAGGTGTTCAACAATGAAGATGAGAAGAACACGCGCAATGAGGAGATCTTCATGCAGTTTATTGAACTTGTTGAGAAGCATTTTAAGACGGAGCGGCGCGTGACCTGGTATGCTCTGCAGATGCATATCACACCAAAATATCTCTCTGAAACCATCCGCAAGGTGAGCAGACAGACACCCGGTGAATGGATAGACAGTTACGTCATGTTGGAGCTTCGCGTTCTACTCCGAACCAGTCTGTTATCTATCAAGGAGATCGCCGAGCAGATGAATTTTCCCAACCAGAGCTTCCTCGGCAAATATTTCAAGCAGCATGCCGGAATGTCTCCGAAGCAATACAGGAGACACTAATCGTCTTTGAGCACAAAAGAAGCGGCTTCCTCCAACTCTTTATACCACGCTTCGCCAAATCTTCTGACCAAAGGCTCTTTCAAAAACTGATAGACTCTGATGCCGAGCTTTCGGCCTAACGCCACCGCATCATGACACACGTCCCATCGGTTGTAGTTGATGCCTACAAGTCCCATGCTGAACTTCTTCTCACGGATGGGATAGAGCGCACAGGAGACAGGCTTGCACCACTTGATACGCCCGGCACGGAAGGCACGCTCAAAAGCACAAAGACAACAGTTGGGTATCGTCTCACCACTATTGAAATCCTGGATATCATGATAACAGGTGAACACGCAGTCTTTCTTCCCCACGATACTTGTCACGAGGTCGCCGTCGTTATCGGTATAAGCCACTCCTTGCTTATCAATAACGCTCTGCGCAGAGGCTGCCAGCTCGCTCCACACAGCGTCCAAATTATCCTCCATAGCGCCTACCTCGTCAAGCGTCACGGGAGCGCCCGCATCGCCTTCGACACAACATACGCCTTTACACTTGGAGAGGTCACAACAGAAATATTCGGTGATGATATCCGGCGACACGAGCACGTCACCGATCTGCATGATATGTAGTTCTTGCATAGGTTTTACAAACAATATTGATGGAAGCCCGGAAGTCCGGACTTCCTAATAATTACCAATCTATTTCTTCCTCACCGTTTGCCTTCAAATATTCATTGCAGCGCGAGAACTGATGCTGTCCGAACCATCCGCCTCGATTGGCAGAGAGTGGCGAGGGATGCACCGACTCAAGGATCAGATTCTTTGAAGCATCAATGAACCCCCGTTTGCTGCGTGCATAACCGCCCCAAAGCATGTAGACGATATGTTCCCGATGAGCCGACAGTGCCTTGATGGCCGCATCGGTAAAGAAGCTCCAGCCCAACTGTTGGTGACTGTTTGCCATGTGGGCTCGAACCGTGAGCGTAGCATTAAGCAGCAATACACCTTGTTTGGCCCAGCGTGTCAAGTCTCCATTGGCAGGCATAGGCTTGCCAAGGTCATCGTGAATCTCCTTAAAAATGTTGATGAGCGAAGGGGGCATCATCACACCTTCAGGCACGGAGAAACTCAATCCCATGGCCTGACCAGGCTCGTGATAAGGATCCTGACCGATGATAACGACCTTCACCTTGTCAAACGGCGTGAGGTTGAAAGCATTGAAGATAAGATGTCCGGGAGGATAGCACGGGCCATGCTTATATTCTTGTCTGACGGCATCGGTAAGCTGCTTGAAATAAGAAGCCTCAAACTCCGGCTCAAGATACTGTTTCCAGGTGGGTTCTATCTGTACATTCATAAGCTATATTCAAAATATCTACACGCAAAGTAGAAAATGTCCTATCTTGTTTTGATGAAATAATCGGCTGCAAAGCGTCCCATCTCCTTGTAACCTGCCGCATTGGGATGCAGATGGTCACTAAGGCAGAGACCTTTGCGCATTGCCGTGGGTTGTTTTGGATCCCGCATAAGCGCATCGAAATCGATGTATCCGTCGGCCACCTTTTGTGACCTTATCCAGGCATTGACGATACGGCGGCCTTCCTCGTGATTCGCACTGTAATAGCCACTGCCACGCATCGGAGTGATCGTTGCGAGATAGACTTTCTTGTGCGCCTTGTGGCACTTTTCTATCATCGTGCGGTACTCCATAATGAGATTGTAAGCCGTCGCTACTCCATAGCCACTTGTCCCGAGATCATTGATGCCTTCAAAGATGACGACATCGGATATGCCATGCTGCTCCAAGATATCCCGGTCAAATCGTTTCTTCGCTGCCTCACCATAGCCGCTATAGGTCAGCACACGGTTGTTGCCGATGCCAAGGTTCAGTATTCCCCACTCCTTTGCCACCGACTTCCGATTCGCGGCCTTGGCAGCAGCTTCCTCCTTCTGACGATAAGGCCCATTGAGCCAGAAGCTCATCTCGTCGGGCCAACGGTTCTGATGATCAGTGGTTGAGCCTTTGCCATCTGTGATACTGTTGCCAATGATAGCTATGCCTCGCACGTTATTGGTCAAAACCTCAAGGGCAGCAATGTTAAACCATTTCTCATAACGGAATGACTTGGAGAAGTCTGTCTCAGGCGTGCTCGATCCCTTCAAGATATAGCTTGTTGTACGGGAGCCCATGTGAACAGTAGGCAACTTCGGAGCGGTCTCGTAATTGAGTGTGACAGCAATCTGCTCCAAAGGCCTCAAATCGAAGACAACAGCATCGGAAAAGATGCTCTTTCCGGCTGGGACAACCACATTATCCTTGCCTCCGAACTTCAGATACCGTGCAGTTTTTGGATCAATGCGAAAAGAATCTATGGAATGCGCAATGTAAACACTGCGGAGAACAACTGGCTCCGCTGAATAGATGTTACTAAGCTGCAACCGAACAACCCTTCCCCCTGCCGACACCTTCACAATCTGTCGCACGGAGCGGTCGCTCATCTGGTTGTTGTAGGGCATAAAGCGCTTTACCGGGACTTGCATGGCCGTTGCCCATGTGCCTGTCCACTCACCAATAACGGTGCCGTAGCCGACAGGATGGGCGCCTCTCACGGAGAAAGACACGCACAAAAACAGGAAAAGCAGCAACTTACGCATCATAACGACTGCAAAGTTACTGCTTTTTTCGCGGTTATTGTAAACTACCATTCATTTTATTTCAACGAACAACTTTCTTTCCGCCTACTATATAGAGTCCATGCGGCAAAGCATTGAGGTCTGTCCCCGCATATCTGCCATCTATAGTATACACGGCCTTGTTGCTCCAAGGCAAGGCAATAACCGTCTTGCGGATAGCAGTGGTAGGCGAAGGATGCATCTTCTTGATCACGACATCGTCTAAGAAGAAGCGTTTTGACGGACTGAACAAGATGCGGCAATTTCCCGTACCTACAATTCGAAGCCTATAAGAAGACCATTGCCCTTTCTTCATCGTAAGGTCGCCATCATCAAGGATCTCTGCATTACCACCTTCTACACTGACATTCAAGCTGGTACCATCTTTTGAGGCATCCCAACCTGCCGCCCGGAACGTCAAAGTCACGGTATCGCCCGAAAGCGTGAACATAGGAGTATAAACCGCACCGGAATTAGCGGTGGAGCCGGTGCCAAACTTTGCGCATTTGTCAGCACCATACATATAAGAGCCTACCAGTATGGCCGTCTTCCAGCCAGCATTGTCCGGCAGGAAGCCTCCATTAGCGATGGAACCACTAAACTTCCCATCGTTGCCTCCCGTCCCCTTGCATTGGTCAAAGGTCTCCATGAAAAGGACAGAGTCATTGCTGACAGGATTAGAACCGACACTGCCGAAGCTGAACGACATAGTACCGTCACTAAGCTGAGTGATATCTGCTATCGCGCAATGCATAAGATAACTTCCATCTGAATTAGCGTTCCATACCTCCGCCGCAGGTACCGATGTGTCAGTCAGACTGTTGTTGCCTGAAAGAGGATAAGCGGTCTCCACATCTGAAGCCTCATTACCGGAATGAAAGACTGTAATGCGCTGATGGTCATTATTATAGGGGGTATCGTCGTTGCCTATATAATATACACCATCTGTTGAGTTTACGACATTCCAATGCCATATATCTTCGTTGTAATCGATATGCTCTATCAGCATACCCCTTCCCGGCAAAGCGGCGTCAAAGCCTTTGCGCTGGCGGTTCTCTAAGATGTAATATTCGTTGTTGTTGCCTTTGTTATATACGATATAAGTTTGCCCCATGTCCGCGAGCGGCTTCATCCCCGTAATCGTTGTGTCGGCGTTGAGCTCTATCGGTTTCGTCCATCCGCACACCATCTTCTCGTAGCCCGAATATCCGGCCGGCATATAGGTATCGCCATTGTAAGAACCCGAGCACATCAAATCCCAGGATCCCATGCCATAGTTGCGCCCATTTGCCGAAGTATCATACATGTCGGGGAAGCCCATGCAATGAGAGAACTCGTGACAGAAGGTTCCTATACCTGCCAAGGAGCCGTCCGACTGCAGTTCAGATGTGCAGGCATAAGTGTCAATGGTCACGCCATCCAACGTCAGTGTCCCCTCTGTATAATTGGAAAGGTTGTCCATATGCGGCCAGATGAGATTATCGTTGTTTGTATCATTTTCTCCATGACCGGCATAGAGCACAAACACTTCTTCCGCTACACCATCATCATCCCAATCGTATGTGGAGAAGTCCACATCACTGTCAACGGCAAGACAAGCCTCACGAACCATCTCCAACGGATGCTCGTCATAGCCTTCATCATCGTTACCTCCATAATAGCGATAGCTCTTGGAGAGAGTCACTGGTCCGACAACATCGAAGTTGAGCAGAAACTGACCACCACTCTGCGCTTGGAAAAAGTCACTGATACTTCCCTTGAAGCCATGATGGTTATACCCCGAGAAATTGGCAATGCTGTCATAAAGCGCCTGAGTGGCACCATATTTTTCAGTGTCAAACTTTGTATCGGAGAAGTTGACCAGGATAATCAGTCCACGCTTCTGTCCTTTGAACGCTGTCTCCGTACCCGCTGAACGTTTCTCTCCCCGACTTTTTGCCAACGCCCTGCGCTTGGCAGATTTAAGTTGCTTCGCTGCCGACCGTTTTTTAGCTCTTGCGGCCATCTCTGCTTCGGTCACCGTTTTCCATGCACCGGTACTGTCACACAAGAAACGCTGACCGTCATCCGACTGCCACCAATGGGCGTGCTCATCACCGCGCAGCTCCACTGTCACCTGAGTGCCATCCGTCAGGGTGATCGTCTGCCTGATCCCTTTCTTTGCGGGAACGGCGAAAGAGGCAGCAGTCACGAAGACGAGGCAGAACAGAAGCACTTTTCTCATATTTACTTATTTTTTTTGTTAGAAATATACAACCCCGCCAAGATCATCGCACTGCCCACGGCTGCCATCCACGTCAAGCGTTCGCCGAGCACGATAGCACTGCACACGACAGTAGATACAGGGTTAAGATAAACATAGTTGCTCACCGCCAACGCCCCCACCTTCTTGCTCACCCAGCTCCACAGCGCGAAACAGGTGAAGCTCGCTATCACACCGAGGAACAACAGGTTTCCAAGCACTGCCGGCTGCAAAAAACCTCGCAACGGATAGTTCCACGGCCATACGAGATACCAGGGAAGCACGGTCACCAGCCCGTAGAAGAACACCTTGCGCGTGATAAAGACGCTGCCATAATTGCTGAGCTTCTTCAACAATAATGTGTAAACAGCCCAGCAGAGCGAGGCTACCAAAGCCAGCGTATCACCAAGCGGGTTCAACTTCAATATGATCTGACCATTGAAGATAACGAGCGCAATACCCAGCACACAGAGGATACTGCCGCCGATGAGCGGTTTCGTGGCTTTCACATCCTTAAAAACCGCCAAGGCTATCAACGTGGAAAGCAAAGGGGCGGAGCACACGATGAACGACACGTTGTTGACATAGCCTATCTTGACTGCCATGTTCTCAGAAACGAAATAGAGCGAACCGCCCGTGATACCGAGCAGGGCCAACAATCCCTCGTCTTTCCACGACCTGGCAAAGAGCTGCCGCGGGAAGAATATCCAAATACAGATATAAGCCAAGAGAAACCGCAGCGTGAAAATCTCATGCGCCTCCAGGCCATGGTTCAGCAGCACCTTCGAGTTGACAAAGGTCACACCCCACGTGAGCACTACAAGAATAGCAATGAGATGACAGTGCCACATCTTACTCATACTTCCACTCCTCTATGCACCGTTTCTTCAGCGAGAAATTAATACCTACCTTGATGAGCTTCCGCTTGTCGAGTGCGAAAGGCTTCGCGTAACCTTTCTCGTCAATCTGGCTCAGGGCCTCGTCCGCACTGCCGTCGAGCTTGAACTCAAAGATATAAATATAGTCGTTCGTCTTGACGGTCATGTCCATCCGTCCGTCGCTCGTTTCCCGCTCCACCTCAGTATAGAAGCCAAGCATGCGGCTGACCAGATAGAAAGCGTTCTGAAAGTAAAGTTCGCTGTCGCCAACAATCTTATAGTCGGTATCGGCCAACATGGTCGACATGCGGCGCATGAAATCGTCCACACGACCTGCCCGAAGGTCTTTTATAAAACTCCCGATATAGAATGCCGACTCACCCTGACGGATGCTCGTATAGAAAGGCAGAAGATAGTCAGCAAAGCCCTCCTCCACTTCCTTATTTGGAAACCCCAAAGTATAGAATCCAAACTCAGGGTCATAGTCCTTAATCGTCAGATAGCCGCTCTGGTAGATGAGAGGGATGGGATTCGTCGACATCGAGTCGATACTGTTGAGGAAGTCGCCCGTCACCTGCTCCTGCGTAAGGTCAGGCAGCGGATAATTGTCCTGCTTCATTACCTCCACAAGGTACGACGGCGTGCCGGTCTCAAACCAGTAACGGCCGAACCTCAGCCGGCTGAGCGTGTTGAGCAGGCTGAACGGGTTGTACACGCCCTCGCCATGTGCTACGAAGTGGTAGCCGTCATAATCGCGTTCAAGACGGGCCAAGGCCTCCGCATAGCTGAGATGGTTGTTCGCGGCAAGCTCTCGGACAGAATCCGCAAAGTAACGAAGGAGCTCCTCCTTGGTGATACCGCAAAGGGTCTGATAACGCTCGTCCATGGACAGGTCGATTAGATTGTTGAGATCAGAGAACACGCTGACCTTGCCAAACTTCGTCACACCCGTTAGCAAGGCAAACTTGATATATTGATCCTGGGTCTTAAGCACCGAATAAAAAGCCTTGAGTGTGGCACGATAAGCATCTTGCAAAGGTTCGTTGTTGAGTGTCTGAAGCAAAGGCTTGTCATATTCATCCACAAGTATGACACAACGCTTACCCGTCTTCTCATAGGCTAATCTTACGATATGATAGAAGCGTTCCTCAATAGCTCTATCACGATAGTCACGGCCATATTCGTCTTCCCACAACTCAAGATGCTTACGAAGTTCTTCCAACAATGCCTCTTCGTTCACATAGTTCCGACTATTCAAGTCCATGTGAAGAACCGGATACTCCGTCCACTCCTTCTCCAGCCGCTCCAAGGCCAGCCCCTGGAACAGATCTTTCTTACCCGAGAGATAAGCCTCCAAGGTAGAGATCAGAAGGCTCTTGCCGAAACGACGGGGACGGCTGAGGAAATAATAACGTCCCTCATTGACAAGTTTGTAAATAAGTGCTGTCTTGTCTACATACACATAGCCGTCGTCACGGAGGCTTTCAAAATTTTGTACACCTATTGGATATTTCATATCTGTCTGCTTTTATGAAGCGTTGCGGGAACGCTGTTGTCTGCTTTGTCCTTTAGTGAGACATAACACCATATCTGTTGCAAACTTACGTATTTTTTTTGAGAAACAAAGAGATCCGGAAAGAAAAGATGACAAAAGAAACCAAGTTTTACAGGCGCCTGAGCCACAGAGCAAAGAAGATATCACTGACACAACAGCCTTTCGGCGTGCGCGTGACAAGCTGCTTGTCCACAAGCGCATTCAAAGCCGTCTTCACACTACTTGGCGCAGGAAGGCGATGAGCACGAATAAAATCCTGGCTCAATGGTGCCCCAACAAGATGCTCTGAAGCAATGGCACGAAGAAGATTTTGCTGGTTCTCTGTCAACCAAGCCAAATAGTTCTGATAAGTGTCTGTCTGCTCACCGATAATCTCCTGAATAACATCATCTACAAGCTGCTTGTTTATTGCTAATTGATGATGATCATAGATACCATGGAGAATCGACTGAATATACCAGGTGATACCCTCCGACACATCATATATATAATGGAACGTATCTGAATCGATCGTACGCCCGTCGCGCCGCAACATCGCATCCGCAAAGCTAAGATACTTCGCCTCATCAATAGGCTGCAGCGACAGAACCATGGAACTTTGGAAGAAAGGCCGGTTGGCGGACAGGAACATCTCCTCCATCATGTGTTGCTGACTCCCGGAAAAAATGAAATATACATTCGGCAGAAACTGGATGTAAGAGCGGATCAAGGCCTCTGTACCTTTTTCAGGATAAGACAATATCTGCTGAAACTCGTCAATAGCTACATAACACCGCTTACCCGATGCTTTCATATATTCGAAGATGCGCTTCAAACTCGACTCGCGCTCCGACGGCTGAATATCCAAAGAGAATGTAGGAATGCCTGTCAGCTCATCCAAGGCCATCGTAGGACGGAAACTGCTGAAGAAAGCCTGGATATTTCGCAAGGCAGCCTGAGAGACGGTGTCAAGCTTGCCGATAATTGTGTTGGCAAGCAACTGTACAAACTGTTCTAAATTCTTCGTAGCAAAGATGTCTACATAAAAGCATCTTATAGCCTCATCTGAAGCTGAGAAGTGGTTGAACACATGCTGGATCAACCCAGTCTTTCCCATACGACGGGGGGCAATAAGCGTCACATTCCGCTCCCCGTGAAGCGTAGACATCAGTTTCTCGGTCTCTGCCTCCCGGTCACAAAAATACTCCGGACCCTTGTATCCATAAACAACGAACGGATTGTTAAGTTTTACCTTTTCCATCATTACGCTTTTCCCGTTACGCAAAGTACGCAATAATCATTGTGCTTGCAAAGTTACTAAATAACTTTTAGAAAAGGCTGCACTAAGACACAAGATTTTTGCAACTATTCAGTTCCCCACTCTTATACCGTCGACACTTCGTCAAACCTCACAAGGTCGTAGCCTCTGATCTGTATCACGATGGCGTGAAGCTGTGTGCCGTGGAGCATGCTCCGCAGCTTCTTGTCGGCAGCATAACCTTTTATCTGCTCAACAGCTTCATCCCATTGTTTCGCGGCTTCTGCCTCGGTAGCATCGGTCTTGAGATATTTCAGCTCAAGAATATAGCTGTGCGCCACCATCGGATAGGTGAGATAGTTGGGCAGGAGGAAGAAGTCGCAATAGCCATGCGAGAACTCCATCTCCGGAGCCACTTGATAATAGTTGGTCAACGTCAGGTAAGCGTTCATGAAGCCCTGCAGGTTACGCTCTCCCTCGATGAGCTGACGTACCGCCGTGGTGTCGTGGTAAGCCTTGCAGATAAACTCGATGAGCGGTCGCCAGTCGCCATGGAGAGCGGCACGACCATAGCGAAGACTCAACTCTGAAGTCTTCACGGGCGCTATAGTATTGTATTCGTCAAGGAGATAATGATAATATTGCAGCCGTACA
>ONBC01000028.1 GCA_900315955.1 uncultured Prevotella sp. | reverse complement strand
AACTTCTATTTGCGAAATGTTAATAGATTGTCAATCAGTATATTGCAATGTTTGATTATTCGCGAAAGCCAGTAAAATGGCAAGTGGGAAACTTTAGTTTGTTATTTGTTATTTGTTATTTTTGGGGGTGGTGTTTTGGGCGACCGAACAACTCATCTGCAAAGGCCAGAAACTTTGCGACACGCTCGAACCGTCGACTTGGGTGTCCCAATGATGAATACAGGACAACAATCGACACCCGATTCTATATTTATCGCGCAATTTGACGTTTCACGCAGCGTCAGGCGGATACTGACGACCCCATTCATGTCATCCGAAACATACTTATAATATTTTATATATCAAACAATTATGCGAAAGTTGCGGGTAATTTGACCCCTTATTTGGAAAATGTGGATATATTTCGTAACTTTGCTGCTGCGGACAAAAAGATGAGCGACTAAGGCATAAGGAGCACAAGGCCGGCATGGCAGGATGCCGGCAGAGGTTGCCACACTTGGGCTATTTCGTTACGACCAGCGTGCTGTTTTCAAGTCGTATCCGGGCTTTCCCCATCTGGTTGAGCATCGTTACGACCGTGTTGATGTCAGCTCCCCGCTCGCACACGAAATGCGTAAGCAGGTGCATGGCAGAACGGTCGTTGAAGCGAACGCTGAGCCTGTAGTTGCGTGCCAGATCCGAGAGAATGCTTTCCAAGGATTGCTGGTCGTAGTAAAGGAATCCATCGCGCCAGTTGGTATAAGGCAGCAGGTCGACCTGTTGCTCGTGAGCGCCAGAGGCCGACCACGACACCTGCTCTCCGGGTGCCATGCGATGGCTGTAATGTGGCGCGCTGACTCCGACACTGCCGGAGATCAGGGTCACGGCTATGCCTTGGGCGGCATGCGTGTTGATGTTGAACTCCGTACCGTAGACCGTTGTCGTCACGTTGCCAGCCTGCACGACGAAGGGGTGCGCCGCGTCGTGCTTCACTTTGAAATAAGCCTCTCCGTCGAGGATGACCACTCGCTTGCCGTTGATATACTGCGGCGAGAACGACAGCTCACTGCCGGCATGGACATAGGCGACGGAGCCGTCGGGAAGCGTCAGGTCAGCGCTGCAGCCGTAGGGCACGGAGAGCAGCCGTGGGCTGGCATCGGCTTGCCGGAGCATGTAAGCCTCCTGGGGGATGGAGAGACGGCCGGTCTTGGAGGAGAAAGCGCTGGCCTGACGGGTACCGTTGCTGATCGTCGCATAGCGGGCATGCTTGGCAGCCGTTGTCATGGCGAGCTTCTGAGGCATGGCATTTTCCCTGATTCGGCTTTGTCCGGCGATGAGCGGCCGTAAGAGGAAGAGAGCCAACAGGACAGCGGCAGCAGCGAATAGGGAAACCAAAAGCGCCGTATGTCTGCGTGATGGTTTGTGGGAAGCCATCGGCTGGTGCTTAGCCTTAAAAAGGCGCAGCTCCCGCTCAACATCTACAGCGTTGGGGCGGGTCTGCTTGAGCAGCACCGTACGGATGTCGTACAGGTCCTGTTGTATGTCAGCGTGAGTATTGTCTTGCATCTGAGTCATTCTTTACTACTGATACGTATGGACTTAGGAAAAGGTTACGGCATTACGATTTTTTAGTTTCCCTTTCCTTCCGCTTCTCCCTTATAATGCGCAGTGCTTTGACGATGTGTTTCTTCACGGTGCTGATGCTGATGTTCATCCTCTCGGCCACCTCTTTATATTTCTTCCCATCGACATAGCAGGCCAGGAGAATGGAGTGGGTGGGCTCCCCGATGCTGTCAAGCACTTCTGTGACAATGCGCTCGCGCTCTTCCTGATGATCGTATTCGCGCGCCTCGATATACCGCTGGCTGTGGCGGGCAACAAATTCGGCATACTGGTGTTTCTGTTTCTCGTGCCGGAGGAGGTCGATGCACCGGTTGCGGACGTGCGTATAGAGCAGGGCGCGCACCGTGTCGGGACGGATATCTGCGATATTGCGCCACAGTTGTTCGAAGACCCCCGCCACAATGTCGCGGCAGTCGTCCTCATCCGGCACGTATTGGAGCGCGAAATAATAGAGCGGCTCGTAATAAGTGCGGAACAACGTGTCAAAGTCGATATCCTCGTTTTCTCTCATATTCGATGAACCAGTGCGTGCAAAGGTAACATTATTTATCTATTTATGCAATTTTTCTGATAATAACGTAACCTTTCTTGTTATTCATCCGTATACTATTCAAAAACGTTAAGAATAAAAAAGTAAGAGTGGTTAACAAAATGCTTATGAAACAGAAATTTGCAAAATGGCTGTTGGTCACGTTTCTGCTCGTCGGTGCCCTCCCTCTGTGGGCGCAGAACGGCGTGCGGTTGTCGATGACCTTCCGCAACGAGCTTTTGCCCGCAGCCCTGCTCCGGCTGGAACAGAGCTCCAGTTACAAGTTCCTCTTCACCTACGAGGATGTCAGCTCCTACCGCGTGAGCGGTACCGTGAAGGATGCTTCCTTCTTTCAGATTGTCGACTTCCTGTTGCGTGATAAACCGTTGCACTATACCGTCAACGGCAAGTTTGTCAATATCGTAAAAGGCCGAAAGGATGCCGACAAGGCTGAGAGTGGAAAGATGCAGACCGTTGGCGGATACGTCTATGATGCCAAAACCAAAGAGCCGGTCATCGGCGCACAGGTGAAGGTGCTTGGGAGTAATGTGGTGACTGTGACCGACATTAACGGAGCCTTCTCTTTCGATTATTATCTCACGGGCGGCCAGCAGCTTCAGGTGAGCTATATGGGCATGCAAACCAAGACCGTGGCGCTGAAGAAGCAGATGACCATCGCCTTGGAAGAGGACACCAAGACACTGAAAGATGTCGTGGTGACCGGTATCTTCCGCAAGGCCAAGGAGAGCTATACGGGTGCCGTGACGACCGTGGGCAAGGAGAAACTCGAGTTGTACCGCGGATCGAACCTCCTGCAGACCCTGAAGAATGTCGATGCCTCTCTCAACTTTCCCATCAACAACGCAGCCGGCAGCAACCCCAATGTGCTGCCTAATCTCAATATCCGCGGCTCATCGACGCTGCCCATGAACGTGGAGGAGTTTAACGAGAATGCGGCCCAGACCGTCAACACCCCGCTCATTATCCTCGACGGCTTTGAGATCACGCTCACGAAGCTCATGGACTACAACGACGACCAGATTGAGAGCATCAACATCCTCAAGGATGCCGCCGCCACGGCTATCTACGGCTCGCGCGGTGCCAACGGTGTCATCGTTGTGGTAACGAAGCAGCCCAAGGAAGGCAAGCTCCGGGTCACGGCAAAGGCCGGCCTGAGCCTCGAGATCCCCGACCTGAGCACATACCATCTGCTCAATGCTTCTCAGAAACTGCAATTGGAGAAGGCTGTGGGCTTGTACGACCCCTACTTTCTCGATGACAAGATCCGGTACGCTTCTTATTATAATGAGCGTTTGCAGAATGTGCTCAACGGCGTAGATATCGACTGGCTCCACAAGCCTGTGCGTACCGGCGTGGGTCAGAACTATAATGTGCGTCTCGACGGTGGGGCCAGTGCTTTCCGCTGGGCCGCCTCCTTAGGATACAACGACGTGCAGGGAGCCATGAAAGGCAGCAACCGTAAGAATGTCAACGGTGACATCACGTTGATGTACAGCGTCAACAACCTCATCTTCCGCAACTATACGAGTGTGACGAGCAACCACGCCAAAGAGAGCAAATACGGCTCCTTCCAGGATTATGTCAACATGGAGCCGTACGACAATCCCTACGATGCCAACGGCAACCTCGTAAAGACTTTCTACGACTATGCCCACAGCTCCTCGCTCATCGGCAACCCCCTCTACGACGCTTCGTTGAACACGATAAACAAGAGTGAGTATTTCACCTTCATCAATAACTTCTCCGTGGAGTGGCAGATTCTTGAAGGTCTGCGCCTCCGCGCGAAATTGGGTGTGACGACGACGCGCAACTCTTCCGACTATTTCCTCCCTGCTGAGCATTCTTATTTCACCTCCACTGAATATCAGACCGCCAGCGGCCAGCTCCGCAAAGGTATGTACACCTACGGCACAGGCAACGACAATCTGCTGAGCGCTGATGTCACGGCGAGCTACACCCGTACTTTCGCGGAGAAGCACCAGTTGTATGTAGGTGTCGACTATTCGATCAGCCAAGAGAATGCTTATGCCTATAGTTTCACGGCTGAGGGCTTCTCCAATGCAGACCTGAGCCTCATCAGCAATGCCTCACAGTATAAGCTCAACAGTACGCCTACGGGCGATCGCACGACGACGCGCCTCGTGGGTCTGACGGGCAATGCCAACTATACCTACGACAACCGGTATTATATCGACCTGAGCTATCGTGTCGACGGCAGCTCAAAGTTTGGCAGCGACAAGCGTTTCGCGCCGTTCTGGAGCGCAGGTATAGGCTGGAATATCCATCGTGAGCATTTCATGAAGAATCAGCATATCTTCAGTAACCTCCGCCTCAAGGCTTCCTACGGTGTCACAGGTACCCAGGACTTCACGACGGAGAATGCCTATACCACTTATCAGTATTCCAACGGCAACCGTTACCTCACTTGGGCCGCGGCGACGATGATGGGGCTCGGCAACGCTGCCCTCACCTGGCAGAAGACCAAGGAGGTGAATGTCGGCACGGAGATCGGCGTGCTCGACAACCGTATCATGGCGGAGTTCAACTATTACAACAAGACCACGAGCAACCTGCTCTCGGCGATGGATCTTCCGCTGAGCTCCGGTTTCTCTTCCTACACCGCCAACGTGGGCAAGATGCGCAACCAGGGTTTTGAGGCTTCGCTCAATGCGTATATCATCCGTGACAGTGAGAAGCAGTTCAACTGGATGGTGGGTGGACAGATGGTTTACAACACGAACAAGATCATCAAGCTCTCCGATGCCATCAAGAATCAGAACGAGCAGTATCTCGCCCAGGATGTTGACGTGAGCAACCTCTTCTATGAGGGCCGTCCGCTGAATGCCATCTATGCCGTTCGCTCCGCGGGTATCGACCCGAGTACGGGTCAGGAAGTGTTCTATGATCGCAGCGGCAACCTGACGAGCACCTGGAGCGCTTCCGACAAAGTGTATCTCGGACCGTCGCAGGCTCTGTATCGCGGCAACTTCCGCACGATGGTGATGTGGCGCGGCTTCACGTTCAACGTCTCCTTTGGCTACCACTGGGGCGGCAAGCAGTACAACTCTACCCTCCGCGACCGTGTGGAGGTAAGCCGTACAACCATCGGCCGGCAGAATGTCGATGAGCGTGTGCTCTCCTCCCGTTGGATGAAGCCCGGTGACGTGACGTTCTTCCGCAACTTCAACGATGCCGACGCGACGATTCATGCCACCTCGCGCTATGTCTTCGACGACCGCGTATTGGAGCTTCAGAGCATGAGCCTGCAGTATCGTTGGAACAACGAATGGCTGCGCCACAACACGGGGCTGGAGTCGCTGGTCTTCGCCGTCAATGCCTCCGACCTCTTCTACTGGTCGTCGGTGAGATATGAGCGCGGAACGAGCTATCCTTATGCCCGCAATGTCCAGGGCACCATCACACTCACCTTCTAATATCCATTATATTACAGAATCATCATGAAAACAAGATATTTCCATTGGTCGCTCCTGCTCCTGGCAATAGCAACAGTGTTGGGGTCCTGCTCCGACTGGCTCGATGTGAAGCCGGAGAGCGAAGAGCGTGAGAAAGACCTCTTCACATCTTATCAAGGTTTCAAGGATGCCCTCGCCGGCTGCTACAGCACGATGGCGGGCACCGATCTCTATGGCGAGCGGCTTACGATGACAGACATAGAGGACTTGGCATGCCTCTGGGCTGAACCGAAACAGACCTCACGTCCCGAGGATTATTATTTCTATCACCACATGTACACCGCCCCGGAGAGCGAGGCCGCTATCAAGGCTATCTATGGCGGGCTCTTCAATGTCGTGGCTCAGGCCAACAAGATATTGGAACATGTCAACAACGGAGCCATCACCGACCCCGATGCACGCAATGTCATGGAGGGTGAGGCCTTGGCGCTGAGAGCCTGGTGTCAGTTTGACGTGCTGCGCCTCTTCGGCCAGGTCCCGCAGAATGCGAAGAACAGCATCAAGCTCCCTTACTCCATGCAGGCCGACATCCATTCCTTAGCCACTTACTATGGCTTCGACGACTATGTGAAGCTGCTGCGCGCTGATCTGAGCCGTGCCGACTCCCTGCTGAAGATTTCCGATCCGATACTCAAATACAGTGTCTCATCGCTCAACGAGGAGGGCAGCGACCCTGTGGCGTTTGAGGATGACTACATGACTTACCGTCAATTCCGTCTCAACTATTTTGCGGTGAAGGGACTGGAGGCACGTCTCGCGCTTTATATCGGTGACCGTGCCACAGCCTACAAGGAGGCTATGGGGGTCATCAATGCCAAGGTCAACGGTGAGCCGTTCATGTCGCTTTCGGGGACAGCTGACCTCGGAAAGAACAACAATGGTACGATAGTCTCTTACGGCACCCTGCCCCATGAATGTGTCTTTGCGCTGAGCAACCGCAAGCTCGCCGACTATGCCTTCACGACGCTCGGGGGCGGCACACGCGTTGACGAAAACAGCATGCTCTATATCACCACCGACATGCTCAACAAGCAGCTCTACAATGGCCGCAACACGACGAGCGACAACCGCTATCTGTATGTATGGAACCGAAGCTCCGTCAACTACAGCAATATCACGCGACCGACGTTGACCAAGTATTATTACAATACTTCCGATTACAGCGATGCCTCATCCTACCATACTCTGTTGACAAAGATTCAGATCATGCCGATGCTCCGCATGTCTGAGCTTTACCTCATCGCCATCGAAAGCACCGATGACCTTGCAGAGGCGAATAGTCTGTACAAGACTTATATGGCCTCGCACAATGTGAATATAACGGACAACTTCACATCGCTGCAAGCTGTGAAGGATGAGCTCGAATACGAGTACACCCGTGAGTTCTACGGCGAGGGTCAGGCGTTTTATGCCTACAAGCGTATGGGTGTCCAATGGATGCTTCTTGGCGGCGGCATGTCGGAGGCTGACTATGAGCTGCCGTTGCCCAACACGGAGTTTGACCCCAACGCAACGACTGACAGCTCAACGAAATAAGAGACATACATAAACGGCAAGACAAATAAACGACTATTAATATGAACAAGATATTATATATCGTCGGCGCATTCATGCTCCTGTTCTCCTTAGGAGCCTGCGAGCAGGATCTGCCGACATACAGTGACGATCAGGCGCGCCTCAACTTTGACTACAGTCAGTACAAATCGGGGCTTGTCAACTATTCGTTCACGTTCAACGACAAACAGCAGGACACGGTGTGGATTCAGCTCAACACCATGGGCTACCTCTCCGACCGCGACCGTCCTTTCGAGCTCCAGCAGATCATGACCGGCCGACACGATGCCATTCCCGGACAGCACTATGTGGCTTTCGACGACGCGGCAATGAAGCCTTATCTCGTCATCCCCGCAGGAAAGAACTTTGCTCGTGTGCCCGTCATCCTCAAGCGCGATGCTACGCTCGACACGGCAACGTTTAACCTCAACATCGCGCTCAAGCCGGATGCCGACTTTCAGACCGGCTATGTGGCGCAGTCGTCAATGACCGTCACGATGACCAGTCAACTCTCGCAACCTACAGAGTGGAGAGGCGCCATGAACTATTATTTCGGAACCTGGGGTCCGGTGAAGCACCGGTTCATGATGCAAGTCACGGGTAAGAAATGGGACGACGAGTATATCCTGAGCGTTCAGAACGATTACAACATGGTCAGCTATCTCATCAGCCAGCTTGACAAAGCCCTTGAGGAAGAGAATGCCAAGCGTCAGGCTGCCGGGCTGCCTTACCTGCAGGAAGCTGACGGCACGTTAGTGGCCTTCGGATGGTAAACGATAATTTAACGATTATGAACAAGATGAATATCAAATATATGGGTGCGGCGGCCTTGCTGCTCGCCGCCCTCTTCACGGGCTGTACCTCTGATGACTCGGACTATGGCACACCGGGAAAGACTTTTATCAACCTCAGTGGCATCGACGAGAGCTATTCAGTGGAGACGCATGGTACGGACAAGCTCGTCATCAATCCGCAGATCTCCTCATCTTTTGCGGATGATGACCTCGAATATACGTGGATTTATTATCTCACGTCCAAAGGTCAGTACAGTGAGTATGATGCCTCTACAAACACATACACTTACCCCAAGGCGGATACGTTGAGCCACAGCCGTGACCTCGACGAGGCCCTGAGCCTCCCCGACGGCCAGTACACGCTCGTCTACACCGTCACCTCTAAGTCGACAGGTTACAGTCAGAGCTTCAAGACAAGCCTCAACACAGCGTCGGCGCTTGCCAACGGATTCTACGTTCTCAAGGAGAACAGTGAGGGCAACACGGATATTGACCTTTACAACCCCACGAAGAAGACTTTGGCTGCCAACTTGCTCACGGTCAACCAGGGCAAGGCTATGGCAGGCAAGCCGCGTTCCATGGATGTAGCCTACGATATGGGCTATATCGATGCCAATAACAACAAGGCGGGCACAAACTCACTCCTCCTCACTACGGAGAGCGACAACATGCAGTTTATGAGCCTTCAGGACGGACAGGCCTTCCTCACTCCCGCAAATATCCACTACAATGAAGTGCCGGGAGAGAAAGTCTATCGTGTTGTAGGGAGCTTCTATTTCAACTTCCTTGTTACGAGCAACGGTGTCTATACCGGCAGCTCCGCGTCGCTGGGAGGCACTGGAGTCTTCGGTGCCAATAGTGGTGACGGAGCGAGTGTGCATGTCGCTCCCGGTGGCGGCAACTCCTTCTACGCGTTGGCCTTCTGGTCGGATGCGACCCATGCGATAGAGGCTGTGGACTACAACGGAGCCTCCATGCCCGTCAACTCTTCCGTAGACGGCTACTCAGCAGAGGTACCCAATGCCATTTGTATCGACTGTGGCCACTGTGAAGCAGGAATGGGCGACTCCTATTTTATTCTTCAAGACAAGAACGACGCCTCAAAGAAATGGCTCTATACGGTCAACATCGGCTTTACACGCGCAACAATCACGGATGTGCGCGCCATCAGTGCTGACACCCATTTCGCAAAAGCCTCGGTGAGAGCCATCAACAGTCTCACGGCTACCATCGGCTATGCAGTGGACGGCAACAAGCTCTACAGCTACAACCTCGCACAGGAGACAGCCGAGAAGGAGCTGACTCTCCAAGGTCTGCCTTCGGATGAGACGATCACCTTCGTCAGCAACCGTTACTATGCCGGGACACCTTCATTCGACTATCTTGTCATCGGCACGCAGAAAGGCACTGGCTATCACCTCTATTTCTATAAGATGATCGGCGGCGAGCCTGTCGGAGCTCCCGTGTTTGACTTCGCGGGTGAAGGCAAGCTGAAGAGCCTCGGATATGTCAACTCTTCGTCAAAAACGGGCACTGATGCGGTGCTGATGCCGGTGCTTGATGAATAACGTTTCTTGAAAACATAATATTATGAGAAAGATCTTATTATTGTTTGCCTTGCTCCTGTCGTTGGGAGCATGGGCACAGAACGATGCTTTATTAGAGAAAGCCAACAAGGCACGGGGAGAAGGCGGAGCACAGTTGGCCGCCTTCAAGAAAGACCTTGCGGGCATGTGGCGAAAGGCTAAGAAAGAGAAAGATTATGTGGATATCCTTTATGCCTATTACTATGCTGGAGACACACATACTGCCGACTCTTTGTCAGCCGTTATCAACAAGAAGTTCTCCAAGGGCATATTTGCGCGCAGCCGCGAGATGAGCCGCATCTATGAGCTTAGTGGGGCCAAGGACAAAGAAAATTTCTACCAGTCGTGGATCAAGAAATTCCCAGCCAAGAAGTTGGGAAACAGTCAGTTGTACGACGAGGCGGCCTATCAGGTGGCTTTGGCTTATGCTTCGGAGAAGAACGTAGCGAAAGCCACCGAATATCTGCATAAGATAAACAACGATGTGTGGAAATGTATTGCCAGCAACTCCGTTGGCAATGCGCTCGCTTCTAAAGAAATGATGGAAGAAGCAGGCGCAATTCTCAAGGAAGGTTGTGAGATAGCCGACAAGGTGTCTTTGGCCGGTAAGGAAAATGAACGCAAGGCTGTGTCGAAGGTTTACGCTTCTTATGCCGACTGGCTTGCGGAAAACGGCAAGGATGATGAGGCTTGGCAGCTGTACACCTCCAAGGTCTTTGACAAGGAGGGCAGTGCGGCTTATCAGAAGCTTGCCGTGGAGCATGGCCGCGTGATGCAGGCCTGGACCTGGGCAGACAATCTGTTGCGCGAAGGTTATGGTGACAAAGAGTCAGACAATGTGATGAAGACCGTGTGGCAGAAAGTCAACGGCAACCTCGATGGCTTCGACGACTATGTCAAAGGTATCAATGCTGCGCGAATCGACAAGATGTTAGAGGGAATCGCTCAGAAGATGATTGACAAGCCGGCTCCCGACTTCACGCTGAAGGATATCGACGGCAACACCGTGCAGCTCTCTAAGCTCCGTGGCAAGGTTGTTGTCCTCGACTTCTGGGCTACCTGGTGCGGTCCTTGCAAGCGCTCGCTGCCTGCCATGAAGATGACGGTGGACAAGTATAAGAACGATCCGGATGTCGTGTTCCTCTTCATCCACACCTGGGAGCGTGGCACCGCCGAGCAGGCCAACAAGGATGCCAAGGCCTATCTCCACGATCACGGCTTCGACGAGTTCCATCTCGTTATGGATACCGTCAACCCCCAGACAAAGAAGAACGACGCCGTCTCTGCCTATGGCGTGGATGGCATACCGGCTAAGTTTGTCATTGACAAGCAGGGCAAGATTCGCTTCAATATCTCCGGGTTCGGCGGCTCCGACGAGGATGCCGTGGCCGAGCTCTCTGCAATGATAGAGATGGCGAAGAAGAATTCATAAAAGGTGAGTCTACAAAATGCAGGTGAATCTATAAAATATATGAGTCTATAAAATGCAGGTGGCCGCTCCATGGGGGCGGCCACTGCTGTATTTCTTGTTTCTTGCTTCTACTCCCAACTCCTACGATTGCGCTTTTCGTTTTAATAAATATTTCTTGGAAACGAAGAAGACGATGGCAAGGACGACAAGCGCTATGATAACGATCTTGATGTATTCGCCATATTCCATGATCTTGTCGTTGAGATGTTCTTCGGGGACGATGGAGTGGAGGTAGTAGCCGAGAACGGCGAGAATCATGTTCCAAACACCTGCACCGATGGTGGTGTAGAGAATAAAATGACCGTAGTGCATCTTCGACAGTCCCGCGGGTATAGAGATGAGATGGCGGATGCCGGGGATGAGCCGTCCGGTGATTGTAGCGAGTTTTCCGTGATTGTTGAAGTAAGCCTCACTCTTCTCTACTTTCTGCTGGTTGAGGAGACATAGGTGTCCGAGCCGACTGTTGGCGAACCGGTAGATGACTGGCCGTCCGAGGTAGTAACCGGCGAGGTAGTTGATTGTCGCGCCAATATCAGCCCCAAGCGTGGCAAAGAGCACGACGAGGAAAGCATTGAGGTTGCCGCCTGCGGCGTGATAGGCGGCGGGTGCCACGACGAGCTCAGAGGGTACGGGTACGACGGTGCTCTCGAGGAGCATCAGGATGAACACCGTGAAGTAGTTTAAGTTGTTGAGCAGCGTTGATAATATATCCATGCGTCTGTTGTTTTTCTTTATTTATTATCGGCAGCGTTTATGGGATGCTGCGTAGCATACTTGTAGTAGTCGCTCAGCGGAAGGTCGTGTGGGAAATAGTCGGAGAACTCGCGCTTGGTGGCCGCGGGATTGCGGCTCACGGCTTTCTTGAGATCCGCGAGAAACTCGTCCTGCAGGCCGAGGGCATAGTCGGTGCGTGTGAGAAACGCCCAGAGGTCGGTGAAAGTCTTGTCTACGGCTACGTCGGCTAAGTATCGGAAGAAGTCGTGCGCTTTCTCCATGTAGTTGCAGTCGAAATAGCAGTAAGCAATGTAGAAGAGCGTGTTGTCCTTCTTCTCGTCGTCAGTGGTCTTGAGTGCTTGTGAGAACCAGGCTTTCGCCTTGTCGATGTTGTTTCCGAGCAGGGAGATGTATCCTTTGAGAATGAGCGAGTCGTCGGTAGCTCCTCCGGCTCCCTCTTCCAATCGTTGGATGATATTGAGCGCTTCGTCGTAGTCACCTTTTGAGGCCAGTACGAGGCACATGTTGCGGTAGATCTCCGTCATGTTTGCCGAGTGTGGGGCGCAGAGCTGTGCCGCGCGCTTCCAGTGGCCTATGGCCTCGTCGAGCTTGTTTTCGTTCATGTCGATGGCCGCGAGGCCCATGTCGCCGATCTCGCTCTGCGGCTGTAGTTGCCGGAAGTGCATATAGCATTCGCGCGCTCCCTTGTTGTCACCAATCATCATGAGGCTGTTGGCTTTGTTGAGGATGGCGTCGGTGTCCTCCGGCTCTATGGCGAGGGCGTAGTCACTCGACTCCCGGCTCTTGCTGTAGTCGTTGGAGAGGTAGTAAGCCGTTGCCAGACAATCCCAGTAGCTGTTGCTGTAGGGGTCTTTGTCGATGAGCTTGTTGAAAAGCGTGATGGCTTGCTTAAGCTTTCCGTCGTTGATCATGACGCGTCCTTCTGTCTCGAGGTAGTAGTTGTCGTCGGTGTTGCTGCTTTGCGCGAGCCACTGAGCCGCCAGGTCATAGACCTCGTAGTCGGCAAAGAGTGAGGCGACATCGAGATAGTAGTCGTCGAGCTCCTCGTCGCTGATGGTTTTTTCCTGTGCTTTCAGATAGTCATCGGCTTCGTTGGCTCGGTTGTCGGCGAGCATGATCTCGGCCATGATATAGATGTATTCGAGATCCTGCTTGTCGGAGATCGTGTCGGCGATGGCCATGGCCTTGTCGGCATCGTGGTCTATGAGGATCGCAACGCGGGCCTTGAATGCCAAAGGCTCTGTGGCACCGGGGAAGATGGCCAACGCCTTGTCGGCCGCTTCTATGCCTTTGCTGAGATCGCCGTGGAGGTGGTAGTATTCGGCAATATCAGTAAACTCCTCCGGCTCAAGATAGATGGGGGCCCCGTTTTGGAGCGCCTCCTCATAGTGCCGGAGGTTCTCTTTGAATGCTTTGGTATGGAAAATGTTGTCGTTCATAAATCTAAACCTCACCGTGCCTCCCTCTGGGAAGCACTTGTGAGAGGTCTTCTCCTTACTTCATTTTTTTTGCCCACGTATCTTTCAGCCCTACGGTCTTGTTGAAGACGGGAGCGTCGTCCGTGGTGTCGGGATCAGCCATGAAATAGCCGGTGCGCTGGAATTGCAGATACTGTCCCGGCTTCATCGTGGCAGCGAAACGCTCGACGTAGCAGTTGTTGTGAATATGCAGTGATTGGGGGTTGAGCAGCTCGCGGAAGTCGCGGTCGTCGGCCGAGGGGTTCTCGACATTGAACAGTCGGTCGTACTCTCGCACCTCAGCCTTGACGCAGTCGTCGGCGTTGACCCAGTGGAGGGTGCCTTTGACCTTGCGGTTGGCTCCCGGCATGCCGCTCTTCGACTCGGGGTCGTACTCGGCCTGGATCTCCGTGATGTTGCCCTCGGCATCCTTGGTGCATCCCGTGCACTTGACGATGTATGCGTTCTTCAACCGCACCTCCTTGCCGGGGGTCATGCGGAAGAACTTCTTCGGCGCGTCCTCCATGAAGTCGGCGCGCTCGATCCACAGGTTGCGTGAGAAGGAGATGAGGTGCGATCCTGCCGTCTCATCCTCGGGGTTGTTGATGGCTTCCATCTGCTCGGTCTGTCCCTCGGGGTAGTTGGTCAGGACGAGCTTCACGGGGTCGAGGACGGCAGAGACCCGCGTGGCTTTCTTGTTCAGATCCTCGCGCACGGCGGCTTCGAGGAGCGCCATGTCGTTGAGGGCGTCGAACTTGGTGTATCCGATGGAGCGTATGAAGGCTTTGATGGACTCTGGCGAGTAGCCGCGGCGGCGCATGCCACAGAGCGTCGGCATACGGGGGTCGTCCCAGCCGTTGACGAGGTGCTCGTCGACGAGGGTGTGGAGCTTACGCTTCGACATCACGGTGTAGGTGAGGTTGAGGCGGTTGAACTCGATCTGCCGCGGGCGGTTGTCGTCGAGGGCTTCCTTCGCCGTGCCGTCGTACTCCTTGAGATAGTCGATGAACTTGTTGTACAGGGGACGGTGCGGCACAAACTCGAGGGTGCAGATCGAATGGGTGACACCCTCGAAGTAGTCGCTCTGTCCGTGTGCGAAGTCGTACATCGGATAGCAGTGCCACTTCGTTCCCGTGCGGTGATGCGGTGTCTGGATGATGCGGTAGATGACCGGGTCGCGGAAGTGCATGTTCGGGTTGGCCATGTCGAGCTTGGCACGCAGCACCATGGAGCCTTCTACGGCTTCGGCAGTGTTCATGTGCCTGAAGAGCCGGAGGTTCTCCTCGATGGGACGGTCGCGGTAGGGGCTCGGCGTGCCGGGCTCCGTGGGCGTTCCTTTCTGCTGCGCTATCTGCTCGGAGGTCTGCTCGTCGACATAGGCGTGTCCGTTCTCAATCATCCAGATGGCGAAGTCCCACAGCTTCTGGAAGTAGTCGGAAGCATAATAGATATGTCCCCACTTGAATCCGAGCCACTGGATGTCGTTGAGGATGTTCTCTACGTATTCCGTGTTCTCCTTGGAGGGATTGGTATCATCGAAACGGAGGTTGCAGACACCGCCGAACTCCTCAGCGGCTCCGAAGTCCATGCAGATGGCTTTGGCGTGTCCGATATGGAGGTATCCGTTGGGCTCCGGAGGGAAACGGGTCTGTATGCGTCCGTGGTTCTTACCTTCCTTGAGGTCTTCAGCAATGAGCTCTTCCACGAAGCTCAGGCTTCGCTTCTCCTCTTTCTCGTTTTCTTTAATTTCCATTTTGATATATATATTTTCAAACTGTGTTATCAATTGTTTGTCAATTGGACCTTGGGATATTGTAGTGTGTGCACTGATGATTATCCATTTTGCAAAGTTAGTTATTTTACGCTACAATCATGTCTAATGGGAAAAAATATTGTAAAATATTGAGTCAATTTCTTGTTTATATCAAAAAAGATAACTAACTTTGCCCATGTTATCCTGAATACAATCTTTTTACCTTAAGAAGACTAATGCTTATTGAAAGGAAATGGCGCATACTGTGAAGTATGCGCCATTCATCGTTTTATGGGCTTTATCTTTCTCTTTTTTTCTTTCTCTTTTTTCTTTTTACCTTTTTACCCTTTTACCTTTTTACTCTTTTACTCTTTTACCTTTCCTATTTTATTCCCCTTTGGTTCAGAGCCGCTGCATATCTCTTTGCGTTTGCCATGTGCTCTGCATAGGTTACGGCAAAATCGTGCGTTCCGCTGAAATCAGGCTTGGCACACATATATAAATAGTTGTGGTGCGCCATGTTCAGCACCGCGTCTATTCCGGCGATGGAAGGCACCCGGATAGGCCCTGGGGGCAGCCCGGGGTTGGTGTATGTGTTGTAGGGGCTTTTGACGAAGAGCATGGCGTGATAAATGCGTTTCAGAGCAAAGTCCTTGAGTGCGAACTTGATCGTGGGGTCGGCCTGCAGCGGCATACCCTGCGGATACTTGGCATCGCGGAGCATGAGCCGGTTGTAGTACATGCCCGCGATCATGGGCTTCTCGGCGTTGTTGGCCGTCTCCTCATCGACGATGCTGGCGAGCGTCGTCACCTGAATGGGGTCGAGGTGCAGCGCCTGTGCTTTCTCCTGGCGGCTTGAGTCCCAGAACTTGTCATGCTCTTTCTTCATGCGGCTGAGGAGCTTGTCGATGCTTGCGTCCCAGTAGATGTCGTAGGTGTTGGGGATGAACATCGCGGCGATTGTCGTGGTGTCGTAGCCATATTTGCGGCATACGCTCTCATCGGTGAGCGCACGTGCGAGCCCGGTGCTGTCCATCATGAGCTTCTTGCTGAGCGCTCCGGCCATGTCGCGCATGGTGCGCACGCTGGGCACGACAAGATCAACAGGGTCCTGCATGCCGTTCTTCAGATGGCGGAAAACGGTGAAGGCTCCCATCGATGGCTTCATGGCATAGCGGCCCGTGCGCACATGATGGATGAGGGTGCTGTGGCGGGCAAGAATGCAAAACGCCTGCAAGGTGTGGGCTTTGGAGTTGGGCTTAAGTTTTGAGACGAGCGAGTCGAAGTTGTCGTCCTGGTCCACATAGACATATTTGGTTACACTTCTTCCGGTAAAAGAAGTGAAAAAATAGTAGTATACCAGTCCTAAAAGAGCCAGCACACATACTCCTGCAAGGATAAGATACCTCTTGCTTAACTGACGTGTCATTTTAATAATGCGTTTATTCTGAATTTCGGTGCAAAGTTAACTATAAAATATG
Organism: uncultured Prevotella sp.; assembly: GCA_900315955.1. Lineage (GTDB taxonomy): Bacteria > Bacteroidota > Bacteroidia > Bacteroidales > Bacteroidaceae > Prevotella. The sequence goes on along the minus strand of ONBC01000028.1, from coordinate 76,077 downwards.
TAACTTTGCATCGTAAAAAGGATATTTTATAGGATAACGAAAATTATGAAATACGATAGTTATATTTTCGATTTAGACGGCACCTTGCTCAATACGTTGAACGATCTTGCCGCCAGTTGCAACTATGCCCTTCGCGCTTATGGCCTTCCGGAGCATAGTGTGGATGACGTGCGGCGGTTTGTGGGTAACGGTGTCCGTCTGCTGATGACGCGTGCCATTCCCGGAGGCGAGAGCTACCCGGAGTTTGAAGCTTGTTACGCTTGTTTTCGTGAGCATTATCTGCACCACAACTTAGACACGACAGCTCCTTACCCCGGCATCATGGACATGCTTAAAACGTTGTTGGAAAACGGCCGGAAGGTCGCCGTGGTGAGCAACAAGTTCTATCAGGCCACGCAGGATCTCGTGCATCATTTCTTTCCTGACATCAAGGTGGCTATCGGTGAGCGCCCTGACATCCACAAGAAGCCGGCACCGGATACCGTGAACGAAGCTCTCCGCCAGCTCGGCATGCCCCGTGAGACGGCTGTGTATATCGGCGATAGTGATGTGGATATCGATACGGCTCGCAACAGTGGCATGCCGTGCATCAGCGTGCTTTGGGGCTTCCGCGACCGGGAGTTCCTCTTGGAGCATGGCGCGACGACGCTTGTGAGCACCCCGGACGAGATACCGACGCTGTGAGCAACGGGGGGTGGTCTAACTTCCAACTCCTAACTCCTAACTCCTAACTCAATGGTATTGCCTTGATGCGTGCCAAGTGACGGCCGCCTTCAAAGTCGGTGGAGAAGAACTCGTCCATGATCTTAGCCGCCGTCTCGTTGTCGATGAACCGTCCGGGCATGACGAGAACGTTGGCGTCGTTGTGCTGGCGGATGAGGTGGGCAATCTCGGGTCTCCATACCAGTCCGGCGCGAATGGTCTGGTGCTTGTTGAGCGTCATGGCCATTCCTTCGCCGGATCCGCAGATCCCAATGCCGGGGTAGACCTCGCCGTTTTCTATGCCGCGCGCTAAGGCGTGACCGTAGTCGGCATAGTTGCAGCTCTCTTCGCTGTAGGTGCCGTAATCCTTGTAGGGAATGTGCCTGGCATCGAGATACTGCTTGACAAATTGTTTGAGCTTGAAGCCTGCGTGATCGGAGGCGAGGCCGACAGTCTTAATTTCCATTTTAACCGAGGTTATTAATTGATTGAAAGAAGTTCTTGGGAGTTCTTGGAAGTTGGGGACTTCCGGACTTCTTCTATTGTATGATCTGTGTCATCGACATGGCGGAGATGAGGCCGTCCGGACTTATTTTCGCCTTGATCTTGAAGGTGCAGTGCTTGGGCTTGGTGGGATCCGTGCGCTGAATGTCCTGCGTGGCAGAGATGTTGACGGTGTATTCGTATTCGTCCTGTCCCACTTCCCGCTTGTCGATCTTCGCGTCGTTGCCAAGTTTCCAGGTCATCCCCGTAATATCATCCTTGTATATTTTCTGCAGGAAGACGGCAGCGTCGGCTTTCGTGGCATCCGCCTTGCCGAGGAAATTGGACATCACGGGCGCTACACTGGCCTGGAGGGCAGCCTCGTCGTTGGCGTTGACCGCCTGGAAGAAGTGGCGCAGCGAAGCCGTTACCATCACTTTCTCCTCGGGCTGCACGGTCTTGACCTTGAGCTTCTGAATGGCGGTGTTGGCCTGGTCTACGTGCTCGCCGTTGGGGTGCTCGTCGAGGTAAGCCTGAAGCTCGTCCATGGTGTTGGCATTGGCCGCGAAGGCCCAGTCGATGGAGTCGATCTTATGCTGCGCCTCGGCCTTGTGCTCAGAGTCGGGGTGCTTGGTGAGATAGTCGAGCAGTGCCTGTTTCGATCCACTCACCACGGCGTTGGTCCAGTCGGCATCGATCTGCTTGAGCGCGTCGAGATGAGCCTGGATAGAGTCGATGTGTGCCTCGGGAGCGTCCTTATAGTTGTCGAGATAAGTCTGCAGCACGAGGGGGTCGTCGCTCTTCATGGCATACTCGTAGGCTTCCTCTTCCTTGGATGTCTTGGCATCGTTGTAGAAATAGAAGCAAACCCCGCAGAGCACGATGGCAAGAATGACAGCGGCGATGAGCGCGTTGTGGTTCTTCTTCTTGGGCTTTGGCGGGACGGGTGGGGGCGTGGCTCCCCCTCTGCCGCTGCCTGCGTCGGTCTGTGGTTGCTTAGTTGCGGGCTGCTGCGGGGCTGATGCCGGCTGCCGGGGGGTGAAGGTCTCTTGCGGGCGGGAGTTGTTGCCCACGGTGCCCGAGAGCTTGGTCAGATGATGACAGTTGGGGCACATCTCCTGATCCTTGAAATAGATTTCTCCACATTGCGGACAACGGATGACCTTCCCGGCGATCGCTACGCCACAGTTGGGGCAAAAAGGAGCCTTGTCACTTATCTGTCGCCCACATTCGGGGCATTTTATCATTGCCATAATTATGCTGTTTTAGTTTTCTCGTATGTAAAATGTTATCTGTGTCTGAATCTTATCTCCCTGAGCTTGTGCTTCCCCATGAACCGGCTTTTGTCGACGTAGCCGTTGATACCGTCGAGGCGGCCTTTGGCCGTGTATTGCCATAGGATATACTCTTTGCCATCTGTGAGCACGGGCTGCCGTGAGGAGTATTGGGCGATCATGAGCTTGTAGTCGTCGAGCAGTCCTTGGAGGTTGGCGTTGTAGAAGTTGGTGCCCGTGTAGACGAGCGGGCGCTGCCGGTAGGCTTTCTCTACGAGCACGAGAAACTTCGAGAGGGAGTCGCGAAACTCTTCTTTCGTCAGTCCGCTGCGTGTCTCCACATCAATCATCGGCAACAGGTCCTGGTCTCCTGGGCGGCACTGAGCCATGAAGTTGCGCAGCTGCTCTTCCTGGTCGATCTTGGGGCGATAGAAGTGGTAAGAGCCGACTTTCAGCCCGTAGCTGTGCGCCAGGTCAATGTTCTGCTTATATTTGCTGTCTATCCTCGATCCACCCTCCGAAGCCTTGAGATAGACATAGGCCATTTTGGTCTTGCCCACGGTCTCCCAGAAGACGGTGCCCTGGTAATGGCTCAAGTCGATGCCATGGATATGGCGGCACGTATCCTCACACTCCACACGGCTGCCTTGCGCGAAGGACATCGTGAAGAGCATCAAGCAAAATGTCGTTAAGAAAAAACGTTTAATATTCGAAAACATAGTGCAAAGATACAAACTATTCAGTGAAAAGTGTATGAGTTTACCCCACTTTTCTCATTGACATATTTATTATGAGCCTCTTGAGTGATCTCTCCCGGGTCGGCCATCCGTCTTGGCCGTGAAAGGCCGCGGTTATGCGTCGTCCTTGCGTGCGTTGATGCGTGCTATCCACTCTTGCCGGCGAATCTTGCGCCGCTTGTTGCGCCGGCGGATGTCCATGATCATCTTGAAGCCTATCCACACGAGGATGACCATGAGCACGACAAAGACGGCTATGAGCATATAAAGATTTTCTTTCATATTTCTACGCTAATGCGTGCGATACCATTGATATAGTTTCTCTACACCCTCCTCGATCTCTACCTTGTGGGTCCATCCGAGGCTGTGGAGCTTGGAGACGTCGATGAGTTTTCGCGGCGTGCCGTTGGGCTTTGTCTTGTCCCATACGATCTCGCCCCCGAAGCCGACAGTCTTCTTTACGAGCTCCGCCAGCGCCTTGATGGTCAGCTCTTTGCCTGTGCCCACATTGATGTGGCAGTTGCGTATCTCGCCGAGCGAGGGGATGGCGCCGCCGCGTCCCTCCGAGTTGTTGCGGTTGACCTCACCGTCGGTCTTGGCTCCGTAGAAGACGCTCGAGTATTTCTCGATGCCGATGATGTCCTTGAAGTCGACGTTGAGCAGAATGTAGACCGAGGCATCGGCCATGTCCTCCGACCAGAGAAACTCGCGCAGCGGAGAGCCGTCGCCCCAGAGCGTCACTTTGTTGTTCTCGATGCCGTAGAAGGCGAGGGCTTTCTCGATGCGTTTCTGAGGGTTCTTGCCGTCGACGTTGCCTTCGCCGATGATGGCGCGCAGCTTGTCCGTGGGGTTGATGGGGCGCAGGTCCATATCGTGGCGGATGGCATCCCAGTCGTTCTCATGCAGCAGTTTGGCGAGGAAGATCTTGCGCATCATGGCGGGCATGACGTGAGAGTTCTCCAGGTGGAAGTTGTCGTTGGGTCCGTAGAGGTTGGTGGGCATGACGGCGATATAGTTGGTGCCGTACTGCAGGTTGTAGCTCTCGCACATCTTCAGTCCCGCGATCTTTGCGATGGCGTACTCCTCGTTGGTGTATTCGAGGGGGGAGGTGAGGAGCGCGTCCTCCTTCATCGGCTGCGGCGCGTTCTTGGGGTAGATGCAGGTCGATCCGAGGAAGAGGAGCTTCTTGACATGATGCTTGTAGGCTTGCTCGATGACGTTGCACTGGATCTTCATGTTCTGCATGATGAAGTCGGCGCGGTAGAGCGAGTTGGCCATGATGCCGCCTACGAAGGCAGCGGCGAGAACTACCGCGTCGGGCTGCTCCTCGTCGAAGAAGCGCTTCACGGCAAGCTGGTCGGTGAGATCAAGCTCCTTATGGCTACGGCCCACGAGGTTGTGGTAGCCGCGTTTCTCTAAGTTGTTCCAAATAGCCGAGCCGACGAGCCCGTGGTGTCCGGCAACATAGATTTTACTTGATTTTTCTAACATCTTTTATGTTGATTTTTTTATTGATTGCAAAGTTACAAAGAAATAAGACGAATGAATAATGTATCGCGAAAGATTTTGCAGGATGTGGGGGAATTTGGCTTTGCCTTGCAGGGTTGCGGCTTCGGTTTAGCTTCTGTCTTCTCAGATTTCCTGGCATTGGGATCGCGGATGTTTGGGATGGTTTAAGCGCTTGTCCATGGGTTTACAGCTACAAAGTTACGAAAATAGATCAAAACCTCCAAGGGTTTGGGGGAAGAGCCCCCGGCTTTTTTGCAACTTTCGCATAGTTGACTGATATATAGCCTGTTGTAGTCGTGTTCATGGACGGCTTCAAGCGAGGTAAAGAATCAGTACGCACACTGCGTGAAACATCACTGTCGGCGATTGACATGGGATCGCGGGGCGATTGCACTGTAATCGCCCCGCGATTGCGGTTGAATCGCAAATCACTGTGAAACATTTTTCTCATTCAGCTAGGGCGGGAGGGCTCCCTTGCGTAACACCGTAACACCGTAACAGCGTAACATAAGGTCGATTCCGACATGCAGCGGGAAAATGGCAGAAAATGAGACTATAAAGTAAAAATATATTATACTATTGTATATTATTACATTATATAATGTATTATATATTAATAAGTTATACTATATATAATCTTTATACTTTATATTTACATTTTGCGTTTTGCGCATGTCAGAACCGGCCTTATGTTACGCTGTTACGGTGTTACGGTGTTACGCTGTTACGGTGTGGCGTGCGAGTGGCGGTAAGTGGCGTATGAGAGGAAAAGATCCCACGTGCGTCGCACTGTCGCACCGTCGCACCGTCGCATAAGGCCGGTTCTGACATGCGGCGCGGAAATGGCAGAAAATAAGACTATAGAGTAAAAATATATTATATTATTATATATTATAATATTAATAATATATTAATAATTAGTATTTTATATTGTCTGTATAATCTTCTTCTTATTTTACAATATTGATTTTCCCGACATGCGATAGCTATAAATGCGACGGTGCGACGGTGCGACGGTGCGACGGATGAGGGAGTGAAAGAAAAACGGTGGGGAGTTGGTGAGTTCGGAAAAAGGTTGTATATTTGCAAGTCGAAAGAAATATACTCTATGCTCACAGAAAAGACAACAGACCACATCATATACTCTCTTATGCAGCAGGCTTCTCTGAAACCATCAGCAGAGAAATCACGCATAGGCGAGGTGCAAGAAGCCTAAAAGAGATTTTAAGCTATACCCACAAAGAGCTATGAAAAGGTCATCGGCTTTTTCATCGCTCAATGCCGTAAGAAGTATTTGCCGCCCTTTGTCTTCCCAAGGCTCGTCGTCATTATCTATTTGCTGTAACAAAAGCTCAGTAAAGCGACATAGGGCATGGTCGTCATCAAGTAATTTTAATATTTTTTCTTTCATGGTACAAAGATATATTTTTTAATTCACATGTAAATGCTATGTTAACATCTTCCAGGAGTCTCCAGGCTCGGTTAACTTTTTTAGCAGTGCCAGCTCAAACTCTCACATCGTGATCAGACGCTCAGAAGTCTTGCCTTCACCCTCAACCGCATATTTCTCGATGACCATTCGAAGCGATACGAGCCAGCAGAGGAGGAGCCTCAGATGGCAGCGGAGCCATTGGGCGGAGACGGTTGAAACGCTCCGGGTATTTCCTTACGTCGTCAATGCCTCACCCATGTTTAATCAGTCGTATTCTTTTCTGAGCAAAATTAGCATTGTATTTGCAAAATCTCTATGTATCAATGAGTTATAAAGTAATGAAACATTGGTAATTTGCTTACTTGATAGCTATTTGATAGCAAGAAGTTCAGAAAAGGCCATTTTTTGAGCCTTGCATGAAACATCGGATTCCCGAAATGGGAATGTGGTCACTACGATTACTTGGTTACATGCGGTAAGCAAAGGAAGCCTTGGAAGCGATACAGTAGCATGGTCACCGTCTCAGCTGATCATCCTCACCGACGTGCGACAACAAGGGGTTGCCCTGTTTTAGGGCTCCCTTGGTTGCATACTGCCCAAAACTGTCGGCTTGGCTGTTTTGGAGATGCTCATACTCGAATACGTTCCATTATTGAGAGAAGACAAGACGGAGAACGATTCGTTCACCATTTTTTTTGTGAAAAAACCAAGACACCCCGATATGTCCGTCTTGTATGCCGCACGGTCTGACGCTGCTCCGTTCAGGCAGATCATCACAAAGAACTGGTAAAGGCCGTTTCCTGCTTCTCATGGTGTCATCATTTTAGTGACCCCTTTAATGATGTCGGCATTAAGCGTGTACTCTATCCCGAACCAGCACCCCGATTTAGGGTAATGGTTCTAATTTCGCACCACTGCCCCTAATAAAGTCTGCAGACTCGGTTTCAAGGGGGTGTACTATTAATAGGGCACCCCCTGCCGTTGTCAGATGGGGTACCGTTTCGTTACCCCATATTGAAGCCACAAAGGGGGTAACGATTCGTTCACCCCTTTGCCCGCATACTCTATCCAGTGGAAGAGGGATTCTTGTTACATCAAAAGGTATCGGTATTTTACCGACTCCCTTCGCAAAACTAATACAACTCTTGCTGTGACGCAAGGGCTGGGTCCGTTGTTTCGTGTACTGTATCGTCCATTTGCAGGGTGCGGCCCTTTCGCCACACGCGTCGCACTGTCGCACCGTCGCACCGTCGCATAAGGCCGGTTCTGACATACGGAGAAAAAATGGCACAAAAAGTTGCTTATGTCAGAAAAAAGTTGTAGATTTGCAGTATAATTCTAAAACCATCATAACATGCTAACTCAACAAGACAAACAACAGATTGAGGGTCGCGGCATGACCGTTGCCCAGGTGGAACATCAGCTCGCAGAGATCGCCCAGGGCTTCCCGTTTCTGAAGCTCGAAGGCGCGGCAGCCGTGGGCAAGGGCATCACCGTGGAGGATGCCGAAGGTCAGGAGAAAGCCATCGCCAGGTGGCAGGCTTATAAGGATGCCGGCCACAAGATCGTGAAGTTTGTGCCCGCGTCGGGCGCGGCCAGCCGAATGTTCAAGAACATGTTCGCGTTCCTCAATGCCGGCTACGAGGAGCCTGAGACCGATTTCGAGAAAGAGTTCTTCAATCATATCGGAAAGTTCGCGTTCTATGATGCCCTCAACGCCAAGTGCAAGGAGAACAACGGCAAGGATATCCCCGCACTCGTGGCAGCGGGCGATTATAAAGCTGTCGTAGCTAACTTGCTCAACAAAGAAGGGCTCAACTATGGCCAGCTGCCGAAGGGTCTGCTGCTCTTCCACCACTATGCCGACGGCGTGCGCACGCCCATGGAGGAACATCTCGTGGAGGCAGCCCTCTATGCCAGTTCCAACGGTGAGGCCCATATCCACTATACCGTCTCGCACGATCATCTGAAGCTCTTTGAGGAGAAAGTGGCGGAGAAGAAGGCGCAGTATGAGCAGAAGTTCAACGTCAAATATGACATCTCCTTCTCCGAGCAGAAACCCTCGACGGATACCATCGCTGCCAACCCCGACAACACGCCGTTCCGCAACGAGGACGGCACGCTGCTCTTCCGTCCGGGCGGCCACGGCGCTCTGATAGAGAACCTGAACGATATCGATGCCGACGTGGTGTTTATCAAGAATATCGACAATGTGGTGCCTGACCGTCTGAAGGAGGACACCGTGCGCTGGAAGCAGGTCATCGGCGGGGTGCTGGTGGATGTGCAGGAGAAGATTTTCGAGTATCTCCGTCTGCTCGACTCCGGCCTTTACAACCATGAGAAGATAGAGGAGATCATCCGCTTCGTGCAGCATGTGCTCTCGACGCGCAAGGCAGACATCAAGGACCTTGAGGACGGCGACCTCGTGCCTTACCTCCGCCAGAAGCTCAACCGCCCGCTTCGCGTCTGCGGTGTGGTGCGCAACGTGGGAGAGCCCGGCGGCGGCCCGTTCCTCGCTTACAATCAGGACGGCACCGTGAGCCCGCAGATCCTCGAGAGCTCGCAGATCGACAAGAGCAATGAGGAATACGTGAAGATGTTCACCGGTGGCACCCATTTCAATCCCGTCGATCTGGTGTGCGCTACGAAGAACTATCGGGGCGAGAAGTTCGACCTGCCGAAGTATGTTGACCACAATACAGGCTTCATCAGCAGCAAGTCGAAGAACGGAAAGGCACTGAAGGCGCTGGAGCTCCCCGGACTGTGGAACGGAGCCATGAGCGACTGGAACACAGTGTTCGTGGAGGTGCCGCTGTCAACCTTCAATCCCGTCAAGACCGTCAACGATTTGCTCAGAGACGCGCACCAATAAGATTCTTTCCCATCTTTTCCTCTTTTTATAGAAGGAGAAGGGCCACTCTTCATCCTTTTCACATGGAGAGTGGCCTATATATAATAAGGTGTAGAAAGAAAAATGCATTTTTTTTGAAAAAAAAGCGTCAGAAAGTTTGCAGGTCCGGAAAAAAGCAGTACCTTTGCACTCGCATTTAGAAAATGCGGCAATAGCTCAGTTGGTAGAGCGCGACCTTGCCAAGGTCGAGGTCGCGGGTCCGAGTCCCGTTTGCCGCTCATCTTTTTGAACAATCCTTTGTTTGAAGGAAGTCTTTTAAGCCCAGGTGGCGGAATTGGTAGACGCGCACGTTTCAGGTGCGTGTGTTTCACGACGTGCAGGTTCGAGTCCTGTTCTGGGCACAAGATTTATATAACAGACATTTGGAGGGGTGGCGGAATTGGTAGACGCGCTACTTTGAGGGGGTAGTGACTATTATTGTCGTGGGAGTTCGAGTCTCCTCCTCTTCACTTGTTTTAGTTTAGTTATATTTGTTGCGGCAATAGCTCAGTTGGTAGAGCGCGACCTTGCCAAGGTCGAGGTCGCGGGTCCGAGTCCCGTTTGCCGCTCTTTTTTGTTTCCCTCAAAAAAAGATGAAACCTATTTTTTCATGAATTTATATATCAGATATTTCGACAATGAGACTCTTGTACACAATGTAGAAGAGGCTTTGCAGTTTTTGCGCTCCTTAGGTGAAATAACGGTCACGCGTAATATGGAAGCTGACATTCGCGAGTATGCGGCGAGCAATGTGATGTTTCCGAAGCGCTATAAGGTGCGTGCCCATGTCTATTTCATCATCATCAAGACGACCGCTGCCACCATGCGCGATTTCAAGGAAAAGAAGGCCATGCGACCTTCAGCCAAGGGAGCCGCTGCCGATAATCCTATAGCCCGGCTCAGCATGCGTCGTGACGGCTGGTATGAGGGAGAGATCGATTTCAAGCGTGTCGTGCTGGTTCCTTCGACCGGGAAACACGAATATCGTGACACTACCTTTGTGGCCCGTTGCAAGGCTTTGTCTGGAATGGACTGCTACAACCGGATCGTAGATTATCTGCGCACACGGGTGGACAACCGCAGCCAGTTCCCTTCAGCCAAGGGAAAGAAGTTCCGCTTCTCCTATCTTGGCCGGTGGAAAGAGGCGGCTCAGCAGCAGGCTTAAGGAAACAGTTAAGAAGTTGATGCTATGAATAAGGTGATGCTTATCGGTAACGTCGGGAAAGATCCTGATGTCCATTATTATGATGCAGACCAGGCGGTGGCCAAGGTCACGCTTGCCACTACGGAGCGCGGCTACACGGCCAAGGACGGAACGAGAGTGGCGGATCATACCGATTGGCATAATCTCTTGTTCTACCGTCAGCTTGCCAAGATTGTGGAGCAGTATGTTCACAAGGGCGACAAGCTCTATGTCGAGGGGAGGCTGCGCTACAATACGTATGATGACAAGCTTGGCAAGCGGCATTATGTTACCGAGATATTGGTTGACAACATGGAGTTGCTCTCCCCAAGACCCAATCAAGCAAAATAAGAGGATTAGTTGGAATTGGAGTTATCAGTATTCAGTCATCTCAGTGATCTGGTCGACTTTCAGCCAGTCACTCCCGGCGTGTTGACAGCTGTCGTGCTGACGGCTGTCCTTCTTGTATTGTCCGGCTTCGCGAGCGGCTCGGAGATAGCTTTCTTCAGTCTCTCGCCGCAGGATCTCGATGATCTCGACCCGGAGAAGAGTTCGCGCGACAAAGCCATCGGCATGCTGCGTGACGATTCGGAGCGGACGCTCGCCACCATTCTCATCACCAACAATCTGGTCAACGTGACGATCATCATGCTCTGCAACTATATCTTTGGCTCTATAGTGGTGTTCAAAGTGAAGTGGCTGGAGTTTCTCGTCATTACCGTTCTGCTGACATTCCTTTTGCTTCTCTTCGGTGAGATCATGCCGAAGGTCTACAGTCGCTCAGCGCCGTTGAAGTTCTGCCGGCGGGCGGTGGGAGGCATTCTTTTCCTGCGCAAGCTCTTCTGGCCGTTGGAGACATTGCTCATCAAGAGTGGGGTCATCGCTGAGAAAGCGGTGCCCAAGGAGAACCATCAGCTGAGCGTTGATGATCTGGAACAGGCCCTCGAACTGACGGACAAAGAGGATATCAAGGACGAGCAGAGCATGCTTCAGGGCATCATACGCTTCGGTGACGAGACGGCAAAGGAGATCATGACCCCGCGTCAGGACATCGGTGACATTGACATCCGGTCCACCTACCCCGAGGTGCTCCGCTTCATCGTGGACAACAACTACAGCCGCATCCCGGTCTATCAGGACAATGAGGATAACATCCGCGGCGTGCTGTATATCAAGGATCTGCTGCCTTATCTCGGCAAGCCGGACAACTTCCGTTGGCAGAGCCTCATCCGTCCGCCCTATTTTGTTCCGGAGACGAAGAAGATTGATGATCTGCTGCGCGAGTTCCAGGAGAACAAAGTGCATATCGCTATCGTCGTGGATGAGTACGGTGGCACGAGTGGACTTGTCACGCTGGAGGATATCATGGAGGAGATCGTCGGTGAGATCAATGATGAGTATGACGAGGAAGAAAAGAGCTATACGCGTGTCAACAGCAATACTTATATCTTCGAGGGCAAGACGCTTCTGAGCGACTTCTGCAAGATTCTCGGTATCGATGATGATGAGTTTGACGATGTTGAGGGCGATGCCGACTCGCTGGCCGGACTGCTCTTGGAGCTGAAGGGCGACTTCCTCAATCTTCATGAGCGGATCTCGTATAAGCAGTACACTTTCGAGGTGATGGCGGTGGAGGAGCGGCGCATCAGTCGTGTGAAAGTCATCATCAATAAACCGAAGAAGAGCGATGCCGCTGATCAGAAAGCAGAAGCTTGAGCCTGACACGTGGCTCGCGCTGTGGCAGATGACGGAAGCCGTGGATCAGTTGCCCGTTCCGGCATCTGTCGACCTCAGTTCCCTCCGTTCACCCCGCCGTAAGAAGGAAACGCTCACCGAATATCTTTTGTTAAAGGCTTTGACGGGCGATGATTCGCTTGTTATCCGTCATAATGAGGACGGAGCTCCGTTGGTGGACGGTTACTTCGTCAGCCTCTCCCATACAGAGGGCTGGGCGGCGATGATGCTCTCTCGGTCTCATCGGGTAGGGGTGGACATCGAATATGTTTCTGAGCGTGTCAACCGGGTGGCCTCGCGTTTTATCCGGGATGACGAGCAACAGTCGACGCTCGCCGAGCGGTTGATTACTTGGTGCGCAAAGGAAGCTGTCTATAAATATTTCACGGAGCAGCATCTCGAGTTTCACGAGATGCGCTTGTTGCCTTATGCTCAAAAAGAAGCAGGCGAAGTGACGGTGGAGAACCTGCGTCAGCAAGTGCGGGTAAACATCAGTTACGAGGTCAGCAACAGTTATGTGCTGGCTTATTTGAAAGGTTAAATACATAATATTTCACGTTCTTTTTTACACATTCTTAATAAAATGTGCATTGAATAACCGTTTTTAATACAATTCTTTGCATTTTTTTAGTCTATTATTTGGTACTGTCGATTATTTTCCTTACTTTTGCGCAATAAAAGAGCACATAGGTGCCTCTTAGATTATTATTTCGGAAACGATAAGCATCAAGAATCAATAAGTATCAAGAATATTGCTTAACAGATTATATTATATTCTGCTATTACTGTGTGTCTTCTGCGCTTCGTGTGATTTCAAGCTCAAGGCAAACGACGATGATGATGATCCATCTGCGATGAAGGTGGAGCGTTATGACCGTTTGGAGAGCCGTTATGTCATTACCGGAGATTTCTCAGCGCTGCAGCAGATGAATACGGAGTATCCGATAGAAACGCGCACGCTTGTGGAGAAGATGCTGCGTATCGGTGATGTCAGCGATCATGACATCAGCGAGCGCTTCCTGCGTTTCTATCAAGACTCTACGCTTCAGACGCTGGTCAGTGACGTGGAGCTTGAATACGCCAATATGGAGGATATCAATGACGGGCTTCGCAAGTCGTTCACGAAGCTGAGAAAATGGATTCCAAAGATTCCGCTGCCCCGGATCTATACGCAGATTGGTGCCTTGGACCAGAGTGTCGTTGTGGGAGACCAGATGATCGGTATCTCGCTCGATAAATACATGGGAGCCAAATACCCGATCTATAAAAAGTTCAGCTACAGCAAAGAGCAGCTGGAAACCATGAACCGCTCCTATATTGTTCCCGATTGTGTCAGTTTTTACCTTCTCAGCATTTATCCTTTGAAGAATCATGATTCACGGACGCAATTGGAGAAGGATCTTCACATGGGTAAAATTATGTGGGTGGCCAACAAAGCGTTGGGATCGGAAGTCTTTGATACTGATTATGTGCGCATTATCTCCCGATATATGAAAAAGCATCCGGATATCTCTGTCCAGCAATTGCTCGAGAGTGATGATTATCGGGATATCCAATAATTTTCTTAAAGGATAACTATACCAACGCGTATTCGATGATTGCTGCCAGCTCAATAAGCAGCACGTAGAAGCAGAGGATGATTTTCAGATGCTTTCCGCCTTGAAATATGTGAATCACGGCTTCTTTATAATTGTGCAATGTTCCGGAAAACAATCCAAAAGTCACTGAGGCGGAAAGCAACATAAAGGCTATGACGGGAATGACACTCGCTGAAGCGCTGCTTGGACAGATCGCTCCGGTAACACTCAGCAGGATGGCGTGACGCGGCAGGATGAGCAATGCCATGACCACGAGCTCGGTCAACGTCAATTCTAAAGCAGACCACAATCCTCTCCTCTGAAGGCTGTCAAGTGCGGCTCCTTTTCGAAAGAGTTTCCCGAGGGCGCGCCCTAATCCGCTCCTCACGCAGGCTCCTATTGCTATGTCGAGCAGGATGATCCAGATGAGCAAGGGCCGGGCGAGATTGGCCACAAAGGTGCCGAAGAACCAGCGGATGCCGGTATCGCTCAACAGCGGACGCACGGAGGAAGAGGGCATGGCCGCGGACCACAGCCATGTACCTAATACGACAACGACATAAGCAATAAGGATAACGATGATCGTCGTGCTAAGCCAATTTCTTCTGAGCATACTTTATTCTTCGTCGGGGTGAAGGTTGTCGAGATCAAGGATTCGCAGCTGTAAGGCTCTCACTACGAGACGGGTGGCATTGATTCCTACGCCTGCGTTATCCTCGGGGAAGAGCTTTTTCACGAGCTCGTTCTGGCGCTTCTCAAGGCTCTTTACTCCGAATGGCATGCCACGCAGCTGCGTGATCTGTTCCTTGGTATAGCCCAGAGCGAGGTGGCGGAGGAAGCGCTCATCGTATTCGTCGATGTCGTAAGAGATAAGCGCCTCCTGACGCATGATCTCGTTGTTGACACTCTTCTTGAACCGCTCCACGATCTTTTCGAGGATAGGCTCGTTGAAGACAAGTTTCTTTCCGCTCATCACAGCTTCCACATCGTTGCGGGTGAGCAGCTCCCCCGTCTTGAGGATGATGCCGTCGCAGCCTGCGTCGAGCACGTCGACCCATAGCTTCTCGTTCAGAATCTCACCCGTGAAGATGAGCACCTTCACGGTAGGATAACTCTGCTTCGTGTGGCGGCAGATCTCCACACCTACGGTCGTTGAGCCGCCCAGTCCTAAGTCGAGCAGCACGAGATCGGGCTGTTGCTGTCGCATGAGTTTCCAATAAGTGGTCTCATCGGAGGCCGTGCCAAGGACATGCGCCTCGGGTATGTCGTTAGCGATGATTCCTTCCGTGCCTTTCAGTTCGAGGGGCACATCCTCAACAATGATGATATTGAAGTCTTTCATATTATCTTTTCTTGTTCGTTGTATTATCTTTTCTTATTCGTTGTAGAATATTTTTGGAATCAGTATTTTCACAATTACATTTCCGTCTTTATCTTTTCCTGCCTCAATGCCACAAGCCCGCAGGTTCGTAGCTTCTCCCATCTCTCTCACGATCTGGCGGCAGAGCAGCAGATTGAGGTCGACGGAGTAGGGCGTGAAAAGGTTGGCAGTCTGCTCATCCGTCAGGCTGCCGAGGGCTGACATCGTTACATGAAGGCTGACATATTTCTTAGGAATCAGTCGGTCCCCAGTGCCGATTGGCAACTCGCTAATCTGAATGGGCTTGTTTCCATTGCATTTCTTCAGTATGTCGAGCAGATAACCTGTCGAGGCCTGGCTCATCCTCTGAGGGACCACTTGGCGCAAGGCTTGCTCAGCAAGGATCGCATAGAGATCGTGGTAATAGTTGATGACCTCGCTGAGTTCATCTATATTGGTCTTGTCGGAGTCCACCATCTGCTTGATACGCGAAGGATAGAACATGGTCTCGTGCTTGAGCGTGGACAGACAGTTGTCAAGCACATTGTTGGAGACATGCAGCCTGCCGGATTCCATGTCAATGCGCTGCAGCTCGTCGTTGGCGAGCTCTGCCTCGGTATCCATCTCCTTACTGTGCGCGATATTCTGCAGCAGTGCCGACTCAATCTTCTCCACCACGTTATGTAGTTTACGCTTCTGATCTGTAGTGAGATTGAACCGATTGAAGTCTTCCAATTCACGGATATTCATGAGCTTCTCCTCGTCGGAAACATTGGAGAGCAGAATGTCATTCATCTTATTGATACGCTCCACGCAGAACTTATAGTTCAGTTTATGTCGATAATAAAGGAAGTACCACGCAGGGAAGATCACTAAAAGCAGAATGATAAGCAGCACGACAGATACCATCTTGTTGGTCTTGCTCCGTTGCATATACTGGATATAAGATGGCAGTGAGTTGTCAGCGCTCGCCTGTCGAAAGAGCTTGGTATAGACATCGTTGTTCTGCTGATAAAGGTCCCATTGATGCAGCGCAAGGGCAGCGATGGCTGCTTCATTGCTTACATCGAGCAACACGGTTGTGTCTGCTGGTTGGATATATTTACGACAGCTGTCCGCATAGCGGAGCGTTTTTGCGTAGTTGCCCAAGATGTTTGAGAGATAAGCGGAATCAGCAAACATCGCGGCTTTGCTCTCTTTCTCCGCGGGTGTCACTATTCGTTTTTTCGCCGGTGTCGCTCTCCGGTCCTTAGCAGGCGCTGCTATCCGGTCATTTGCTGGCTTTGTGCCGCCTGACACAGCGCAGGACAAAGATATCATGAAGGCGGCGACAATCATTCTGATCTTTCCTACTGGCAGACGGAAGAAGATGCGCGTGCCTTTCCCTACAGTGCTTTCCGCGTCGATGAGACACTGACTGAAGAGTGAACTGATCTTCTTGTATTTCTCGATAATTCCCCTGCAGTTTTTCAGTCCGAAGCCATGCCCTCCCGTGTAAGTCCGGTCAAAGATATGGCTCAATGTCTCCTTATCCATCCCCTTCCCGTTGTCCGTGATGGAAATCTCTATGTAAGGAATTCGTTCTCCTTCTTTCTGCGGTAAGCCTTTGGCTTCAATGGTTACTGTTCCTCCTTTAGGCGTGAACTTGCGCGCGTTGTCCGCGATGGTGTTCACCATGAAGAGCGTCAGGGTGCTGTCGGCTTTTACAACAGTGTCCGTCGGCTTGACAATGAGCCGGATACCATTGAGCGAAAAGCTCATGGCACTGTGACTGACTATATCAAAGACTTTCTGTAGCTGGAAGTTCTCTATTTTCAGACTCAGTTCACCTTGCCGCATCTGAATCCATTTAGTAAGAATATTATTATACTGATTGATGCTGTCGGTAAGTTCCTCCACATATTTTAACCGCTCATTGTTGATGCGCTCAATCTGTAAGCGCTCATTGCCGGTTTGTTCATCACTTCCAGCTTCCTTCGATTGCTTCAATCGTTTCACCTCGTTCACCATGCGGTCAATGAGCGGCAGAATGCTGCAAACAAGTTGAACCTTTGCACGCTGCTCAAGGTTCCGTTGCTTGTTTTGCTGGAGGTGCAGACGAGCCACATCCGTAGCTTCCTCAATCTCCTCAAAATGCTCACGCTTATGTTCTATAGCCTCTTCGTTGTGCTTCTGCCATTCGCTCAGCGGAGCTAACAGGCGCGAGATGGAGAAGGCATCATCACTCTTCCGGCGCATCTGCGCAAAGACGATGAGCAGCACCGTGACGAGGATGATCATCAATATGACAATTGCGATGAGAAGATTAAGTCCATGGATAGAGAACTTTAGCTCAGCTGCGCGCGCTTCGAGTTGGCGGTCTTGTCGTGTCTGCTCTTGCAAATCGAGATAGATGTTGCGGTTATAATCGCTCTTCTGCTTGTCGTTGACCGCTGAATAGACAAGGCACAGGTCCTCTCGGATAGAGGCGATGAGGTCGGGCGCCTGTTCCACTTTCTTGTTGTCTTCGAGTGCGTGGTTCAGACAGATGAGTGCCGATCGGTTGTCGCCGATGTGCCAGAAACATTCGCCGAGTGTTCGCCAGCCTCCTGCTGTCTGATATACGTCGCCGTAAGCCTTAAAGAGATTGAGCGCTCGTTGGGCAAGATTCCCCGCGATCAGTGAGTCGGGCATCATGTCCGTGTTTACGGCTACGATCGTGGGGATGTTGTCATAGATGATTTCCTTTCGCATAGCACCGTCCTGAAGGTGTTCGGAAATGGCCTGAAGACTCTGTGCCTCCCAGTAAGGATAATGATATTTAGCAGAGAGGATGTAGCATTGGGCAAGGTACCCCATCTCTGTTTGAGCGAGTTTGCGTTTGTCTTTCCCCATGATGATGCCACCGGCACCGATGTTGTACCAATAGTTGAGCAGCTGTGCCGTGTCGCGCTGGATCGTGCCGTAAGGGTCGATGCTCGTCATTTGGTCACTGGATTGCTGCTGAAGGCCGGTGTAATAGTAATAGACAGAGGAAACGATGTGAAACTCCGACAAGGCATAGGCATACCGTCGTTGCTCATGCTCATTGAGCGAAGATGCTTCTCCTTTGATCCGCACGAGACGGCGCTTGGCTTGCGCGCTGTAGACATAAAAGTCTTTGTTGTGCGACTGTTTCTGACAGAGCTTCATTTGCTGCACGTCAGAGATAAGCAGTTCTATCTGGTTGTTGGTGATGCCCTGAATGGAATCGAGAAACTGCTTCGCCTTGCCATAGTTCATGGCTGCAGTCTCCACGAAGGCAAGATTGTTGAGGGCCTCTGCCCGTCCTGCTGAATAATCGTTGGAGAGGCTGAGAGCGCTGTCGGCATAGATCCGTGTGGAGTCGAGGCTGCGGTAATGGAAGTCGTACGACTTCTCATTGAGACGGTCCACAACAGTCTCGTCGCTCTTCGAACAAGAAGCGAGGAGCAACAGGAAAAAGCATATTATGGTTGTGCAGCGTCTCATATTATTATAGTCCTTAATGATAAAACATTTGACTATCTTTCTGATCTTCTGTCTTCTGAACTTCTTTATTACCACTTCAGGTATCCGTGCTTGTCCTTGTACCACAATTGTACAGCATTGATGATATTCTGCCACACGACGTAAGCGCATGGTGCGATGACACATACGGGATTGAGGAAGTGGAGCATCAGCCAGATACCCACGACATTATTCTTCTGGCCGAGCGCTTGGCCTCCGTCGATGCGAGCCTCGTAGCCCCAGATGCCGCCCACTGCCTTGCCGATGGAGAAAAGGATGATGCACACCACGAGCGGGAGCAGAAGCATGAGAGCGAGCACGGTGCCCGAGAGGGGAGAGTGGAGCATCGTCTGCATAGACAGACCCATGATGATGCTCAGGTTGAAAGACCATAGATAGAACGGGGCATTGGGCATTCGTTTGATGAGTGCCGTGACTTTCGGTAGAAAGCGTTGGGTCAACAGACCAAGAATAAGCGGGAGAATAAGAACTCTCACAACACGGTCGAGCACTAAGAGAAAAGCGGTCATGAACGAGACGTTCGCCGCACGCTCTACCATGGGGAAGAAGAGCGGGATGATGACGACCGTGAAGCAGTTGGCGATGATCATATAGACCGTCATCGTCGCGATACTTCCTCCCAACTTCTCCGTGACCACAGCCGCCGCCGCTGCCGTCGGACAGATGACGATGATGAAGATACCTTCCCACACAATCTTCGCATCGGGCGAGGTGAGGTGCATGATGACGAGCACGACAAGCGCAGAGAGCGTGGTGCGCACGATCTGCAGGGCGAAGTGCCAGGTGCGTGGCTTGAAGTTGTGCATATCAATCTTGCAAAACGTCATGTAGAGCATAATGAAGATTATCACCGGCAACAGCTCCACAAGCTTGGGACCGGCAAAGGTGCCAATGGGTTTGAGAAGAGGTATCTCAGAAAAGAGCAGATAGACGATGCTCCCCACGGCAAGTGCCACGAGCAGTGTCCACTGTTTTACGAATGTAAGTAATTTCATTATTCAGAAATCCAATGTTCAGAAATATTTCTATTTTGCAAAGTTAATAAAAAACTGTGGTTTCTCAATAACATTTCCTACCTTTGCATTTAATTAATAAAGATGTGTATTTCGTGATTATTCGAAAAACAAATTGACAATGGACAAACAAGAATACATCGAGATAAAAGGAGCGCGGGTCAATAACCTCAAGAACATCAACTTGAAGTTGCCTCGCGACAAGTTTATTGTGATGACGGGTGTGTCGGGCTCAGGTAAGTCGAGCTTAGCCTTCGACACGCTTTATGCCGAAGGCCAGCGCCGCTATGTGGAGAGCCTCTCGTCTTATGCCCGTCAGTTTCTCGGCCGTATGAAGAAACCCGAGTGCGACTATATCAAGGGGCTTCCACCGGCTATCGCCATTGAGCAGAAGGTGGCGGCGCGCAATCCTCGCTCCACACTCGGCACGTCCACGGAGATCTATGAATATCTGCGACTGCTCTATGCGCGCATAGGCCGCACTTATTCGCCGGTCAGCGGTCAGGAAGTGACGAAAGACACGCCGCAGGATGTCGTTGACAAGGTCCTCTCTTTTGCTGAAGGCACGAAGGTGATGATCGTCGCTCCCGTGTCGCCTACTGAAGGTCGCACGCTTCAGCAACAGCTCGAAACCTATCTGCGGGAAGGTTACACGCGTATCCTTGTGAACAATGAGGTTGTGCGCCTCGAAAACTTGTTGGAAGACGATGCTGCAAAGGATTCGGAAGATACCGTCTATCTCATCATCGACCGCCTGAGTGTCTCCAAGGAGAAGGATGTGGTCTCGCGTATTACCGATTCGGTGGAGACGGCGATGTATGAAGGGCATGGAGCCTGCCGTGTCGTGATGGTACCTTCCAATGTCAGTTTCGATTTCTCTTCCCGCTTCGAGGCTGATGGTATCACGTTCGAGGAGCCCAACGACAACATGTTCTCATTCAACTCTCCGGCCGGTGCCTGTCCTACGTGTGAAGGCTTCGGCAGTGTCATCGGTATTGATGAGCGCCTCGTCATCCCCAACAGTTCTTTGTCGGTCTACGACGGTTGTGTACAGTGCTGGCATGGGGAGAAGAT
The DNA here is from genome assembly GCA_900315955.1 of uncultured Prevotella sp. GTDB lineage: Bacteria > Bacteroidota > Bacteroidia > Bacteroidales > Bacteroidaceae > Prevotella. Next base: position 55,581 of record ONBC01000028.1, on the reverse strand, counting down.
GAAAGAATGGCAAGAGGCTTTCTGCCGCAGAGCCAAGGAGTTCGACTTCCCCATCTTCACACCTTATTATGACCTCACACCAAAGCAGAAAGATCAGTTGTGGCACGGGTTCCCGGGAGACAGGGATTCGAAGGGAGCGCTGAAGCACACGGCTGTTTGCATCGATGCTTTCTTTGAAATGGTGAAGGAGAACCAATACAAGATCCAGTATCGTGTCATGATGAGCCGTTATCGTGGCAAGACGATATGCCCCGAATGCCACGGAACGCGACTCAGAAAAGAAGCTACGTGGGTGAAGATCAACGATCGTGCCATCACCGACCTCGTGGAGATGCCGGTCGACAAGCTCAAGCAGTGGTTCGACGACCTCAAGCTCACAGAACACGAGGAGCAGATCGCCCGCCGTTTGCTCACGGAGATACGCTCCCGTCTGGGATTCTTAGTTGAAGTGGGGCTCGGTTACCTCACGCTCGGCCGCCGTGCAAGCACGCTCTCGGGTGGTGAGAGTCAGCGCGCGCGTCTGACGACATCCTTAGGCTCCCCGCTGGTGGGATCACTCTATATCCTCGATGAGCCGAGTATCGGACTGCACAGTCGTGATACCGACAGGCTCATCCATGTGCTGCGTGAGCTTCAGCAGGAAGGCAACACCGTGGTCGTCGTGGAGCACGACGAGGAGGTGATGCGGTCTGCCGACTGGCTCGTGGACATCGGTCCCGATGCAGGCCGCAATGGAGGTGAGATCGTGTGCAGCATGACCCCGCACCCCGATCCCGATTCAAAGGAATCTGCCAAGCTGTTCTGGACCAATGCCGTAAAAGAGTTTCCGCGGAGCTATACCGTGAAGTATCTTTCTGGCGAAGAGCAGATTCCCTTGCCGCAGTCGCGCCGCCAGTGGAACCTCAGCATCCTGCTCAAGGGCTGCCGCATGAACAACCTCAAAGGTGTCGATGCCCGTTTCCCGCTCAATGTCCTCACGGCGGTGACCGGTGTCTCGGGTTCGGGCAAGTCGAGTCTGGTCAAGGGTATTCTCTATCCGGCGCTCAAGCGTCGACTCAATGAGGTCGCCGACCAGCCGGGAGAATACTCTTCGATGGAGGGCGACTGGACAAAGGTGCGACACGTGGAGTTTGTTGACCAGAATCCCATCGGCAAGAGCACGCGGTCCAATCCCGCTACGTATCTGAAGGCTTATGATGCTATCCGTCAGGTATTTGCCGATCAGCCCCTCGCCAAGCAGATGGGCTTCACCCCTCAGTATTTCTCGTTCAATGCCGATGGTGGCCGATGCGAGGAATGTAAAGGCGCGGGAGTCATCACGGTGGAGATGCAGTTCATGGCTGACCTCACGCTGACGTGCGAGGCCTGCCACGGCAAACGCTTCAAGAAAGAGATCCTCGACGTACAGTATCATGGAAAGAATATTGACGACGTTCTTAACATGACGGTCGACGAGGCCATCGACTTCTTCTCGCAGTATGGGGAGAAGACAGTGGTGAGCCGTCTGCTGCCGTTGCAAAGCGTCGGCTTAGGCTATATTCAGCTCGGTCAGAACTCGTCGTCGCTCTCCGGTGGTGAGAATCAGCGCGTGAAGCTCGCTTATTTCATCGGTCAGGAAAAGCAGGATCCGACCTTGTTCATCTTCGACGAGCCTACGACAGGTCTGCATTTCCATGACATTGCCAAGCTCCTCGATGCCTTCAACCAGCTGATCGAGCGTGGCCACACCGTTCTTGTCATCGAGCATAACCTTGAAGTCGTTAAGAATGCCGACTGGGTTATAGACTTAGGCCCCGATGGTGGTAACGCCGGTGGCCGTATTGTAGCGGAGGGAACGCCTGAGGATATTGTGCAGAACAAAGACAGTATAACGGGAAAGTATCTGAGGGGGAAGCTATAACGTCATTCTCTCATTATCCGTCCCGTTCCATTGATATATGTCAACGATTTTCGTTGACATGTATCAACAGTATTGATGATAGTCAATAAAATCTGCGGTTTACTTGTAATAGTCAACATATTGTTTGCGCACACAACGCAAACTTCGTAACTTTGCAGTGTCAATAAGAAAAAAGTCCTCAGAGAGGTTAAAGATAAAGTATTCAGATAACATTTAAGATTGGTATTCAGATAGCATTTAAGATTGGTATTCAGATAACATCGCATCCATAGAAGATAGGTGTTGAGGTTCTTTAGGTAAGATTTTTCAGGATAACAGGAAATATCAGGATAACAACCGGCAGAGCGATTGCCGGATATAATTAAAAGTAAAAATTAAAGTTTTGAGAGTATGATTAGTTTGACAACTTTCACAGTTACAGCCGCCTTGATGTTTGTAGGTATCTCAATGGTGGCACTCATGATGGATCGTATGCCGCGGTAAGGCACCTTTCCATCTCTTTTACAGAGAAACATAGTTAACATTTAATAGAGAGGCTGGAATCCGTGAGGGTTCCAGCCTTTTTCGTGTATCTGTTTTGTGTTAGATGCCTACAATCCTTTACGCTGCTTTACAAGTTTCTTGAGCTTGTCGTCCATCTTCACCGAAGCACCGCTCGTGCGGTAGTAGGAGCGGGCGATGCCTTCGGGAAGATAGTCGTCACGGAAGGAGACAATGCCGTTCTCGTAAGGATGGATACGGATTCGCAGCAGGTCGCTGCCCTCGTTGTTGCGCTCGATGACATAGCTGATAACCGTCGATGTGACATCGAGCCCTTCGACATTGCGGTCGTCGCGGAACGCGCTGTCAATCACTCCCTTGACGTAGCGACGGTAGCTGTCCATAGTCTGGTTGCCTATAAAACGATGCATGAAGAGGTAGTCGATGTCATTCTTCAGACCACACGCCATGCCGTAATCGTTGACACCTAAGAGTATCTCACCACCGGAGACGGTATTGAGGAAACCGCATACGGCTTTGAGTATGCCCCATTTCTGCATGGCCAGGTCAGCTTGCATATTGTTGTTGGGCGGGAAGACGATCGATGTCTTAAACTCCAGCGTGTCGCTCTCCTCTCCGTAGTCGGTGTAGTCGCGCGTGATGTTTCGATAGACATCCGCTACACCGAGATAATCGGCGATGCTTCGCTTGATGCGGTTGAGCTCCGTGGGTTCAAGTTTACCCTTCAGAATGTTTGAAGCACTGATCATCTCTGCCAAATAGTCGGTGTTGACTTCGTGTCCGGGCACTAACTGCAGGCGCTCGACGTTCATGTCCTGATATTTGGCGAGTTGTTCAACGATTGCTTTCTCGTTGTGTATCAGTGGGAGGTCAGAGAGCTGCTCTTCGTCGCGCATGGCAAGCGTTGAGGCCGTCTCGTCGCCTAAAGCAAAATGAACGAGACATTCTTCAAACCGCATCTGCTGGCGAAGGAAGGCGTTGCTTGCCGCGTCCTGTGAGAGGATAGCGAGGAACCGGGCAGCAAGGAGCCAGAGATATTTCATGCGTGTGTCGCCTGTAATGATGGAGGAACGATAAAACAAATTGATCAGGAACGGCACTGTAGAGGGCATCACTGTGCCAGTTTGTTGACCGCTCTGTTCATTGTCAGGAGCCTCATAATAATAGTCGAGAAAAGAACTGAGGAACTCGTCTCGTGCCTGGTTGACAAACGCTTCGTAGGTGTCTGAAAAAGAGGATGGATCATCGTAAACATACTTGCCATTGACGACCCAGTTGCCGCTCTTGTCCTGTTTTGTCTCAATGATGCGTATACGGACCGGCTGGCCTTGGTCAACACAAGTCTGTATGTCGTCGCCGAGTCTCCCGAGCACATTGACCTGCACACCGCCATCTGTGAGCCATCGGTTTCCGTTCCCGCCCGCATAAGTCTGAAGGTGAACGGCATCGCAGACGTGCGGTTCCATATCTTCAATATAGCAGTCGTTGAATTTGCGGAAGATCTGTGAGTCGATGATGAAAGGATAGTGGTCAACCGATTGTTTGCGGACATACAACACGTCGTTGAGGCGCAAGGCACGCACAAGATCTGTCTTACCGATGGCGTATATATCGTTGAAATAGTTGTAAAGATTGTATGGTATGAAGAGCCCTCCGCGGATCTTCTTATAGTCTGGGTCAATGGTCTCGCACTCTATGAACCCTTTTTCATAATCGATGGCTTTCACCCGGACCTTCAGGAAATCGCCGTTTTCATATTGTTGTAAGTCATGTTTAATGCTTGGAGCAATGCTGTCTAATCCACGGAGCAAATCAGTGCAGGTTTCTATAAGTTCAGGAAACTCTGTTTTGTTGGTCTTGTCAGCCCGGCGCACCATAATATTCACATCCATTGGTAATTTGAACTGTGGCAGCAGGTCGGCTTTATCGTAATCTGTCAGGTTCATGGGAGCCAGGTTTATAGTGTCTTTATTCATAGACATCAAGCCTTTGCCTTCGTAAACGTTGACCCTATCCTCAGCCGATGGTTTGAATTTTGTCTTCCCCGCCTTTTGGCAGAACAAGGAAAGAGAAAACTGAGGAATTCGTTCCACGTCGTCCCATCCAAATCCGTACACTAACACCTCTTTGTTGGCTCCGCAGCAAGCTGCTATTTTCTTAAAGTCAGAGAGCAATGCTGCATCGGGCTTTTTCTCGACATCCAACAGAATCGTACATAAATATAATAAGGTGTGGTTATCGGTGATGCCTTTCTTCATTGCCGAGAGCAGATAGGAAGCCATGAGCCCTACATTTCTTTTCAGGGTTGCTTCATCCCAGTGCAAAGGTGTCTGTTTGAATACGTTGTCTTCGTCCATTGAATGGCAGATGTCGTCTACAACTTCTTTCAAACATCTGAACGTCTTATTATAATCGCTGTCAGGAGCTTCATATTGAGTTTCATAACGATAATTCCGAAGATAAGGAAGTAGCTTTTCATAATTGTCTATTACGTATTCTTTGCGTACTTCGAGCCAGAATGTGGGTTGTTGCCGGATCATAATAAAATTGATTTTAGTATGTATATAATTAAGTATTACAAAGTTACTAAAACCAGTTCTATTCTACGGAGATTCTGTAATATTTAACAAAAAGAAAAGCCCCACCAGTCTCTCTTTAGTGAGGCTTGGCGGGACTTCTTTTTTCTCTCTTGCTTGATTTCTATAGAGGATATTCCTCGAAGGCGTAGAGTACCGTTGAGAGGTAGCGTTCGCCTGTGTCGGGGAGAAGAGCGACGATGTTCTTGTCCTCGTTGCCCGGACGCTTGGCGATCTCTGTGGCAGCATAGGCAGCGGCTCCGGAAGAGATGCCTACGAGGATGCCGTCCTGTTGGGCGATCTGGCGTCCGGCGAGGATGGCAGCGTCATTCTCAACTGGGAACACCTCGTCGATGACTGAAGCGTTGTAGGTCTTTGGAATGAAGCCGGCACCGATGCCCTGAATCTTATGGGGGCCAGACTTGCCACCCTCCAAGACAGGAGAAGAAGCCGGCTCGACAGCGATGATCTTCACGTTCGGGTTCAGCTCTTTGAGGCGCTTGCCAATACCAGAGATCGTGCCTCCTGTGCCTACGCCGGCTACGACGATGTCGACTTTGCCGTCCGTGGCATCCCAAATCTCTTTACCTGTTGTCTCATAGTGCTTTTGTGGGTTGGCCGGATTCTCGAATTGCTCGAGGATCACGGAACCTGGAATGGAGTCGCGTAGATGCTCAGCCTCTGCGATAGCACCCTTCATGCCGGCAGCACCCGGAGTGAGCTTGACTTGAGCACCGTAAGCCTTGACGAGGTTACGACGCTCGACGCTCATGGTCTCAGGCATCGTGAGGATGAGTTTATACCCCTTTACGGCAGAGACAAGGGCGAGGCCGACACCAGTGTTACCGCTCGTCGGCTCGATGATCGTTGCGCCTGGCTGGAGCTTGCCGTCTTTCTCTGCGGCCTCTATCATAGCATAGGCGATTCGGTCCTTGACGCTTCCGCCGGGGTTGAAGAACTCTACCTTAGCAATGACGGGCTTCTTCACGCCACGCAATGCCGAATATTTCTGAAGCTCCACAAGGGGAGTGTTACCGATAAGATCGGTAATTTGATGATATATTTTCATACGAATAATTATTAGACCGTAAAGTCCTCTTTATTTTTTCACTGCCTTAAATGCCTGATCCATGTCATCAATAAGGTCGAGATAGTTCTCTGTTCCGATAGACAGACGGATGGTGCCGTCGAAGATGCCCTGCTCAGAAGCTTCCTCGTCGGAGAGCTCAGAGTGAGTGGTGCTCTTTGGATGTACGACGAGCGACTTGACATCGGCTACGTTTGCGAGATCGGAGAAGATCTTCAGATGGTCAATGAAGTCCCAGGCTGTCTGCTGACCGCCGTCGATCTCGAACGTGAAGATGGAGCCGGCTCCGTTAGGGAAGTAGCGTTCGTAGAGATCGTGGTTCGGATGGTCGGGCAGAGACGGGTGGTTAATCTTCTTCACTAATGGCTGTGTCTTGAGGTAGTCGATGATCTTCAAGGTATTGAAGACATGACGCTCAACGCGCAGCGAAAGTGTCTCGAGACCTTGCAGAAGAATCCATGCGTTGAACGGAGAGATGCAGGCACCCTCGTCACGAAGCAACAGGGCACGGACACGCGTCACAAACGGAGCGGGGAGCTTTCCGAAAACAAGGCCGTGGTAAGACGGATCGGGCTTAGTGAAGCCGGGGAACTTATCGTTCTGAAAGTAATCGAATTTACCGCCGTCAACGATGACACCACCGAGGCTTGATCCATGACCGCCGATGAACTTTGTAGCGCTGTGAACGACGATGTCGGCTCCGTGCTCTATGGGGCGGATGAGGTATGGGGTACCGAAAGTGTTGTCAATAACCAATGGAATACCGTGACGGTGTGCAATCTCAGCGGAACGCTCTATATCAGAGATGTTTGAGTTAGGGTTGCCGAGCGTCTCGATATACACAAGTTTCGTATTCGGCTTGATGGCAGCCTCTAACGCATCGTAGTCGTCTGGGTTAACGAATGTTGTGTCGATACCATACTTTGACAGTGTGTGCTTCAACAAGTTGTAGGTACCGCCGTAGATTGTGTCGGTAGCTACCACGTGGTCACCGGCATAAGCGAGATTTGTGATGGCGTATGTCACGGCAGCTGCACCGGAAGCAACAGCGAGACCGCCCACGCCGCCTTCGAGGGCAGCTACTCGATCTTCGAAGACACCCTGTGTGGTGTTGGTCAGACGGCCGTAGATGTTGCCGGCATCTTTGAGATGGAAACGGTCGGAGGCATGCTGTGCGTTATGGAAGACGTAAGAGGTGGTCTGGTAGATTGGTACCGCACGGGCATCGGTTGCGGGATCTGCCTGTTCCTGGCCTACATGAAGTTGAAGAGTCTCAAAATGAAGTTCTTTCTCGTTGCTCATAATCTCTTTCCTTTCTGATTAAGTTTATATATCTATTTGTTGTTTTCTATTTTACAGTTGCAAAGTTACGCTGATTTTTCCACATTGGAAATCCCACATTATGGGCATTCGCATACCATAAATGTGGTATTTAGTGATATTTTTGGACGTAAAGTCGCTTTTTATGCAACTGATTTTGTCCTTGCGTGAGAACTTGATGCTAAGTCTTCTTACCTCGTCAGTGAGAATTTGATGCTCAGTCCGAAGTCTTGCGTCGTCGTGGGGTAGCTGCTCGAGGCGAGGAGCGGCGTGTTCGTCTGACGGTCGAGATAGAAACTCATGGACATGAGTTTCGAGAGCGTGTACTCAGCCGAGAAAGAGAGCTTGAACGCTGTGTTGCCACTCGATGCCGTGGAGGTCACGGTGGCGATGTCGCGTGTGATGGCAGCCTGCTTGCGGTAACTCAGGTCAAGGCGCAGGTTGAGTGCGTGGTTGGCTGTGGAGCTGGTCGTCTGGCGCTGGTTGCTGTTGTCTTGCTTGCGGCTGTTCGATCCCGACGTCCGGCTTCTTGAGGATCGGTGCTTTGCAGTGCCCAGTCCGAAGAGGTTGAAGTTGTTGATGCGCCAGCCCCAGCCGAAGACCCAGTCTTTGCTGATCGCCTCGTTGATCTGAACGGAGGTCATGGAGAGCGAGGTGGCGCGTGTCTGTTGATATTCGAGCTTCGCAGTCATGTTGTTGAGGAACGTAACGCTGAGGCCGAGCAGCGGCGCAAACGACTCGTTGATGCTCACCGTAGAGACGTTGTACATCGAGTTGGGGATGGGGTTACCTGTCGTGGCATCGGTGATGAAGCCCAGCACATCGTTGCTCGCCAGGGAGGCGAACGTGGAGTAGCTCTGGTAGGAACCCACAGCGAAAATGCTCTTGTAGGCGTGGTTGATGTTCACCGACCGGAAATGGTCCCGGAACCACGGCAGGTTGCTCAACCCTCCGTAGCTGATGGTCCAGTTGGGCATCAGGTGCATGAGTGATGGGAAGATGTCGAGGCTCTTGCCGCTGCCCGAGGTGTAAGCAGCGAGGAAGGCAGGCACGAGGACGTCGGCTGAGTAGCCGTTCACCCCACCGTTGGCAGCGTCGAAAGTCTTGCCCGCCAGGGCTGTGCCCAGAGGATAGACGGTGCCGGCATAGCGGGCTTCCACGCGCTGGCGGAACGACTCTATGGAGGCGCAGAACTTGTTGAAGGTCTTCGACTTGTATCCGTTGTTCGCTGAGCCGATGCCTTCGAAAGCCGACTTCAGGGAGATCGTTGTCATCGTGAAGGACCCCGTCTGTGTCGTCGGGTTTCCCTCATACATATATTGCACGCTGCGTGCTTTCGTCACGGCCCGGGCTGCGTTGAGGTCTATCTTGAACCCTTTGATGGGCTCGAGTGTGGCGCGGACGTTGAGGTTCTCCGTCGCGTTCGTAGTAGCCGGAGTAGCGACACTGTCGGCCTCCAAGAGCCAGTTGTTGCTTTTGGCTTTCTCGATGTAACTGTCTCCTACGAATCCGAAGGCGAAGTCGAGCCCCGGTGAGAGCACGTGGTTGCCGCGTGTCTGCCCGAACGCCTTGCCGATAATAGGCATGAAGCCGGGGAGCGACATGGCATACTGATTGCTGTAGCTGATGCTCGCCGACCGCACCATCATCGCCAGGCGTGCGAGGGTCTGAGCAGTCTTGTACCAGCCTTTTTCCTCCAGCGGAGGCAGCGTGACAACGGAGAGCTTCAGCTTCAGGGCCGAGTCGACCTTGTTCTTGATACGGATCTTGTTGTCGCCTTCCTTGCGGAACTTCAGGTGATAGAGCTTGCCGTCCATCGTACGGGCAGATACCACGATGCGCTTTGTCTTCTTGTTATGAGCCACGGTGATGGTGGAGTCGGGGAGCAGTGTTATCTCTTTCTCGAAAGCGTTGCGGTTCTTCGGCAGCGCTTTCTTCTTGGCTGCTTCCTCTTTCTGTTTCCTCTGCCACTCAGCTACCGCCTTGTCAGCATCCTTGCCGTCCTTCACCGCTTGCTCGCGTATCTTCTTGATCTCGTCGGCTTGTTTCTTTTTCTCAGCCTCTTTCTTTTTCTTCTCCTGCTCTCGCTGGGCGTCGGTCTTTCGGTAGGTCGTCTTGTCGAAGCGCTCGTTGGCTTTCTTGAGGAACGGCACGAGGTTATAGAGTTTCGTGAAGTCGAAGTTGCCGTTGACCTGTAGCTGCCGGTTGTTGGCGATGGTGTTGCCGAGGTTTGTGCCGTCCTCGAGCTCCGTTCCTCGCTGCCAGGTATAGGTCGCGTTGTAGGTGGCATCGGTGCGCATCCAGGAGAAGATGGGGAGGAGGTTCAGCGGCAGTTGATAGCTGGCACTGAACGTCTGCTGGTAGTCGAGGGGCGTACCGAAGTGACGGATGCTTGTCCACACCGAGTCTTTCCAGGCCTGGAACTGGTCGGGATAGAGGTCTTTGTTCACGGGGGTGTAGGGCTCCTCGATCTCCGCATTCGTGGCACTCTGGAAGTTCATGTGCAGGTTCTTTGTCAGATCCCAGCGCATGGAGAACTCGCGGTTCCACAGGAACTGCTCGGAGAATGTCAGGGGAAGCTCAGCGTTTTCTGTCGACTCCATGTCGCGCTCCTGCAGTTCGTAGTAGGACCGTGTCATCTGCGAGTTGAAGCCCACGTTCTGCGGCAGATAGTTGAATCCGAGGCTTCGTGCCAGATCGAGCCATTTGCTGCGGTTCTTGATCTTCTTGAAAGGCTCCCACGTCTTGTAAACGGGAGACCACGCATAGTTGAGCGATCCTTCCCAGTTGTCCTCATTCTCATAGACCGTAGTCTCGCCTTGCGTGTGCTGGTGTGAGTGTGAATAGGTGAAGGAGAAGTTGGCAGGGTCGTAGGGCATCGGGTGCCGTTTCGTCTGAATGCCCACGCGGGCGTTGGAGATGGAGAAGTTGGTGTTGACCTGCTTCGTCACGGCGATGTTCTCTATGGAGTCGCGCTCCTGTTTCGAGGCGGCGGCATCGAGCGCATCCTTCAGTTCCATATCCGTGTCGAGCGGGTTGTATTTGGGACTGGTCTTCTGCTTGGAGACACTGTAGTAGACGGGAATGGAGACTTTCGCCTTGTCGGGGAAGAACTTTCCGAGCTCCAGGCTCGTCGTGACCTGAAGGTTCGACTGGCTGTCCTGGGTGCGGGCGCTGACACCATCCTCCAGTCCGCCGAAGCCTTCCGAGACGTACTTGCCCTGCACGTTGACCGATCCCATGTCGGACAACTGCACATTGAGGTTGCCGTCAGCTGCCCAGCCGCCGGTACTGTTGTATTCCTTCAGTCGCAGTTCATCGACCCAAACTTCCCCGCTTTTCTGTTCTCCAGAGAGGTTGCGAATGCCGATGATCATCGTTTTGATCTCGCCCAGCGTAGGATTACCCATCACCGTCACTTTATTGTTCGGATGGTCGGCATCGTACGCCTCGTACGCCCTTGTGAAGGATGCTGTGCCAAGGGCGCGTGCCCGGTTACGCTCCCGCTTCACATTGGTGAAGAGGGAGAGCGGGATGTCGAGCATGTTGTCTTCCGGCCATACCTTCTTGATATCGGTGATATTGTACCGGCTGTATTTGTTGCTTGGTGCCGTGAGCTTCAGCGGGATCTGATACTCATAGTAGTTGCTCTTGTAGTCGGAGCCGAGACGGATGAAGATGGCGAGCTCGTTGTCCTGGAGGTTCGTGGTGTTCGTCTCCTCGGCGTTGGCATGGACGAACATCTGGATGCGCTTGTACTTGCGTACGTCGAGCGTCGTGTTCTTATACACACACTTTGCCTCACTCGGTGAGAGGTTGTCGACATTGAGCTGCAGCGACTGCTCGTTGCTCTCCACGAGTTGTGGCTGCGTGGGGTCCTGCTCCCGCTGGATGCCCGGTGGCAGCACATAGTTGACCGGCAGCTTGTCGTTGTTCTCTTCGATGCTGACGGAGGCTGTGGTGAGGGTGCCGGTCTGTGCGGCGGCATTGTCGAGGTTCTGCGTATAGACCCGCCACGTGCCGCGCACGAGGTCGAGGGAGGAAAAGCGCAGCACCACGGGCTTGGAGAAACCCGTGAGGAACATACGCATGAAACGGATGCTGGAGAAGTCGCTGATGCCGCCCACCCGTTTCTCATACTCGTCTACGGGAATACGGAAGAGGTACCACGTGAAGGTCTTCACGCCCTGACGCGTGCTCGATGCCGCGTCGCGCTTGTCCACGATGAAGTTCTTGCCGACCTGGAGATCCTCAGGCCGGATGGAGAGATGATACTGGTAGTATTTCTCGTATTCGTTGAGGGTGTAGTCCTGGTTGATATCCTCCACATCCGGTCCGCTCTTGTACGAGGTGTCGTAGGTCTCCGTGCGGTTGTCGGAGTCGGGGGAGTTGCCTGACGGGTTGTTGATGTATTTGTATCGGCGCAGGATGTCGAAGCGTGCGTTGTCGTAATCGGAGCCGCGGAAATAGTGATAGTCGTCGTGGGCAGGGTCGGCCCAGATAGAATCGAAGACAGCCTGCGACACTTTGCCCTGGATCTGCTTGAGGAAGTCCTGGTAGCTGTCGAAGGTCTGTTCCTCGCTATCGGTCAGTCCATTATAACCTACATCTTGCAGTGCGCGTGCCCCTTTCGACGTGGCGAAGGCATAGGTCTGTGTGGTCTGCGTCGGTATCTTCCCCCACTGGGTATAGGTGAAAGCCGAAGAGCCGTCGACGGGCAGACCGCTCTCATAAAACTTCTTGCCGTCCTTGAGCACATCCTCCGACACCTCGCCGAGATTGATATAGAAGTCGCCGCCGGTGGCGGTCTCGCCTTTCTGTTCCTCGTGGATGAACGGGTCGAGCATCCAAAACTCGACATACTCGATGTTGGCTTGCTGGAAGTCGTTGGTGTCGAGACGCCGCATCATGCCGCCCCAGTGCTGCGTGGGGTTGTTGAGCGTACCGTCGTAGTTGAGGTCCGGGTTGAAGTTGTACGGTCCCCGTTCGTTGGGGTAGTAGGCGATGTTCATCACCGAGAGCGTGGAGGTAGCCCCGTTGTAACTGCTCTGGTCGCGGTTCGGATAGAGCTCGCGCACATAGACCTCACGCATGTACGGGTCGGAGAGCATCGTCAGGTCGCTCTTGATATACGATGGTGTCAGCGAGGAGGAGCGCCGCGTGAAGAGCGGGTCGATGGTGTACCACGCCATCTGTGAGCGGTTGAAGCCCGAGCGCAGCGTCGTCTTGTCGGTGCTCTCGGCGAACATCGAAGGGACAGAGGAGAGGATCCAGGCCGTAGGATCCAAGACCGAGATCTTATCCGTGGAAGCTTCGAAGTCGTCGATATACGAGGCGTTGTCCTGCACACCGCTCGCCTGGCCGGCGAAGAGCTTGGCAAACTCACCCGTGAAAGATATCTGGGAAGGTTGTGTGAGGTGAAGGAACGGGATCTTGTCGAGGGCGTTGGTGAGCCACTGGCTCTCGTGTTTCCAATTGATATTGAACCCTACGATGGTGTTGTTCACGGGCTCTGCCCCCATGGCGACCTTTGTCGTGAGGGCTTGCTCACCGAGGTGCTGGACGGTACCTGAGAGCTGAAAGTTTTTTGAAAAATCATACTCCCAGTTCATGCCGAACATAGTCTTTCGCATCTGCGAATAGTCGCTCTGGCTCTCCAAAGACACGTTGACCGTTGTTCCGGCATCGATGATGCTCTGGTTGAGGATCGTCACCTCACCGGCAGAATAGTCGACGGAGTAGTCGGTGCCCTCGGTGAGCGTCACACCGCCAGCGGTCACGACGACGGAGCCCTGCGGCACATTGTATGCTCCGAGAGAGATGACGTTGGCCTGGGTGCCACGATACTGGCCTTGGAAGATGTATTTGTCTTTCTCTGCGATCTGTTTGGCGATGGTCTTTGTCGAGTCGTAGAGCTCGGTGAAAGCATATTTTTTCGCCACCTCCGCAGCCACACCATGTTGTACGAGGTAGTTGTACATGTAACTGCCGAAAGGCTCTGCCACGGGGAAGAACACGCGGCCGTTGCTCACGGTGTAGCCTTCGACATAGTCGAAATAGCCGTTGCTGTGGGCTTTGTTGTTGTTGTCCAGACGGTCTGCCCCGAGGACCTTGATGAGTGTGGTGCCTTTGACCTGCTGTTCGGGGATGTAACTGAGATAGACGCCGGTGGTGTCGCTCTGATATTTGACATCGAGCCGGAACTTCTCCTTCTCTAAGGTGGAGGCGAGATAGTAGACGTTCTTCATCATCAACGGCCAGTTGCCTTGCGAAGGGTTGTTGCTCGTGTTTTTCAGCGACTTCACGAACAGCGCCTGCTTGGTGTCGGTGATGTCGCTGGCAAACTCACCCACCTGATAGGTCCGTCCGCCGTAGGTGTATTCGTACGCCACTGCGAGCACCTGGTCGGTCTGCAACGAGGTCTTCAGTGAGACGTAGCCCAGGGCGTTGTTCACCGTGTACTCCGATGAGGAGAGCAGACGCGCGCTCTGCAGTTTCTCGTAGTCGGTGCCGCCTTTCAGTCCTGCCCCGTCGAGCACCGTTGATGTCTGGTCGATGTCTCGCGCCCCACTCAAGGATCCCGTCATCGTCTCATACTCCGTGTTGGCGGCATTGGACGGGACCGTGGAGCCTGTCGTGGCCCACCGGCTGTTGCTCACCTTACTGTTCTCGCCGAGGTCGGTGAGGGCGATGATGTTTCGGGTGTTTGTCGTCGTTCCGCTCTTGTTCGTCACCCAGATCTCCACCCGGTTGATGGTCACGCCCGTGGTGAGATTCGGCAGCGTCCGCATGCCCGCGTCGTAATGGTCGTGGAAATACTGTGAGAGGAAGAAGTGACGGTTCTCCTCATAGTCGGCAGCGTCCATCTCGAAAGACGTCAACTGTTTGCCGCCTTGCGAGGACACGCTCTTCGACGTGCTTTTCTTCTGAGAGGCGACGAGCTGCAACTTCAGTTTACCAAACTGCAGGTCGGTACGCAGGCCGAAGAGCGAGGAGGCTCCCTGGATCAACGAGGAGTTGGAGGGGAATGAGACATTGCCGCCCTCAACGAGTTTCACGATCTCATCCTCCTTGCCGTCGTATTTCAACTTCATGTTCTGTGCATCGAAGTCGAAGGTCGCATCGGTGTTGTAGTTGAGGTTCATGTTGACCTTGTCACCGACACGCCCGTTCATGTTGAAGTTGATCTTCTCGTCGAAGTCGAGTGAGGTCTTTTTCCGGGACCTTACGGGGAGCGACGGGTTGTCGATGTTCTTATAGGTACCGCCGAACTTCAGTTCTGCCGTACCCTGCGTGCGGATGCGCACGCCGCCGGGCCCGAAGATTTTCTCTGCGGGTCCGAGGTCGAAATGCATGTCGCTAAAGTCGAACTTCTCCTTGCCTTTCTGCTTGAATATCTCACTGTTCTTGCCCCGGAAGAAAGTGTCGCGCCAGTGCTTGCCGCTCCATTCCATATACTCCTCGGGCGTCATCATGATCGGTGCGGCGAGATAAGTGTCTCCGAGGCGGGTGCCGATGATATAGCGGTTGATGGTGTCGTTGTAGACGACATCATATTTGATGCCGTCTGGCCGTTGCAGGTCCATGGCGCTCTGGTCGAGATCGTCATAGGTGACAGGAGTCGTCCGTTGTATCTTCCACCGCGTATGCAGGCTGTCGGAAGGCATGGCTGCCCAGCTCGCCACAGATGTGACGAGCAACCATAGAAAGAGTATGAAAGCCTTCCTGCGCATGAATTATTTTATCTTTTTCAGCGCCTCTTTCACGACCATCTCCACTTGCATGTCGGGGTGCTCGGTGAGAATCTCGACAACGACCTTGGCAGAAGGAGCGGGTGAGAAGCCGAGCATCGTGAGGGCTGATACCGCCTCATCTTTCACGGCGGTGTTCACCTGCGGTCCGGCGCTGTGTGACTCCGATACATGGAGCTCGTCGGCGATGCCTGTCGACACGATCTTGTCCTTCAGGTCGAGGATGACGCGCTGTGCCGTCTTCAGTCCGATGCCTTTGACCCCTTTGATGAGCTTGTCGTCTCCGTTGGCGATGGCATTGCAGAGCTCTGTGGGGGTGAGACTGGAGAGCATCATGCGTGCCGTGTTGGCCCCAATGCCTGAGACGGAGATGAGCAAGCGGTAGAGCGCACGCTCCTGCTTCGAGGCAAAGCCGTAGAGCGTGAAACTGTCGTTCATGGACATAGAGCTTTACATCTTTCTGTCCTTGTATCTTGGTGTAGGTTGAGAGCGAGATGTTGAGGGCATAGCCCACACCGGCAGCCTCCACCACAGCAAGGGCCGGCGTGAGGTCTGTCAACGCTCCTTTGATGTATTCAATCATTATTTTACATTATTATCCTTAATAGAAACGCTGTTCTATTCATTATATTGTGTTTGTCTGAGATTAATGTTGGGTATGCCTTATACAAGAGTCAACCTGTTTCGAACTGTCCGCGTCTTTTCATGACGGTGAGGCGATCTCTCTCAAATGCGAGCCTAGAGGTTATCATTCATGAAAAGACATGTTGAATGAATATTTCTTCACGATGTGTCAAGTGATGTCGTATATGTCAAGATTTATTTTTTTCAACCCCCTCTGAGAATCGATTTTTTTCGAGCGAATAGGTCGTTGGACGAAAATAAGCGATTCTCGTGTTGAGTTGGCAAATCGATGTAAATCAAGTAGTTATGTAGGTTATGCTTTCAAAGGACTTTTTTGATCTTACCATATCACTGACCTTACTATGGTTAGGTAGGGTACCTTATTGCGTTAGGTCACTGCCATTTAACGGTTATGAAGGTCCCTTTACAGTTAAATGGCAGTGACCTAACCGTAGTAAGGTCGTTTTCCTATTCCACATTTTCACCTTAAAGCCTCATTTTTTGTCTTTCAAACCTCGCTTTCGCGTTCTCTTTCGTGAATTTCCAATGACAAGACTTTTTACTTTTTGTAAAGATAATTGGTATGAATTGTATACCTATGCCTTTGCTTGATTTTCATTTTTCTCGCACGTAAAAACACGAGGATATGACTTTTGTGTTGAAAGATATGTCTTAGGAAATAGGATTCGAATAGATACGTTCTCACTATTCTGTGTTAAAAAACATTTAAACTGTATGATTGAATGCCTTATTTTCTTATCTTTGCAGAAATAAAAAGAAATGAGACATTTTAAGTTCATTCTTATGTCAGTGATTGCCACATTGTTGTTCGCCGCATGTGGCACAACCTCGACAGTTCCAATCACAGGGCGTAAGCACACTTTGCTTGTCACTGATGAACAAGTGCTCAGTCTGAGCAATCAACAGTATTCCGAGTTTATGAAGACAGCCAAGCTCTCTACCAATGCCGCCAACACGGCTATGGTAAAGCGCGTGGGAACAAGGCTTGCCAATGCAGTGGAGACCTATCTGAAGAACAACGGTCTGTCTTCGGAGGTAAAGAACTTCTCTTGGGAGTTCAACCTCGTACAGAACAGTGAGGCCAACGCTTTCTGTATGCCCGGCGGCAAGATTGTCGTCTATGAGGGTCTGCTTCCCATCACGCAGAACGAGGCTTCCCTGGCCATCGTCCTCGGGCATGAGATAGCTCACGCTGTAGCCAAGCACTCGGCTGAGCAGATGTCAAAGAAGATTCGTCAGCAGTACGGCACGCAGATCGGCGGTGCCATCCTTGGTCAGGTTGTCGGAAGCGATGCCGCTAATGTGGCAGCCTCCATTGCCCAAACAGGCTTTAACTTAGCCAACCTCAAATACAGTCGTGATGACGAAAGCGAAGCCGATCACATGGGACTGATTTTCGCAGCCATGGCCGGTTACAACCCCGAGACGGCTATCTCTTTTTGGCAGCGCATGGCAGCAAGCAGCAACAGTGGCAATCAGAGCGATTTCCTCTCTGACCACCCGTCAGATGCCAAGCGTATCGCTGCCATCCAGAAAGAGCTGCCAGAGGCTATGAAATATTATCAGGCTTCCGGCTACGCAAAGACGACTACGACAAAGAAGACCACGACTAAAAAGACCACGACCAAGAAAACTACGACAAAGCGTAGAAGATAAGGTCGTTGAAATAAAATCCATTTACGAATAATCCCAAACGACTCCTATGATAGACTATCTCACCTCAAACCTGTGGCTGGTATGGACGCTTATCTGCATCCTTGCTCTCATTTTAGAAGTGACATCCGGCACATTCTATTTGATGTGCTTTGCCGTAGGCGCTGCATGCGCTGTCATCACGTCCCTGTTCCCAACCCCACTGTGGGTGCAGGTCGTGGTGTTCGCTGTTGCCTCACTGGTCTGTGTGTTCTGCGTGCGCCCGTTTGTCGTCAAATATGTCCATCCGGGACACGACAACCGCGTGAGCAATGCAGACGCACTCATCGGGAGCACAGGTATTGTCATCGAACCTATAGCTCCCGAGAAACCAGGCTACGTGAAAGTGGACGGCGACGAATGGCGGGCCGTGACAGAGCATGGAGAGACTTTCACCAAAGGGGAGGAGGTCGTCATCAAGAAGCGGGACAGCATCATCGTCACCGTTACCAGAAAGTAAACTCATTATTAACCCTAACTTATAAACCCATGATTGGAATCTATGTTCTCATTGGACTCGTCGTCCTCGCACTCATCTTTGTCAAGATGGCTGTCGTCATCATCCCACAGAGTGAGACCCGTATCATCGAACGCCTCGGCAAATACTATGCAACGCTTCAACCAGGCATCAACATCATCATCCCGTTCATCGACCGGGCAAAAGTCATCGTGACCTATCAGCGTGGACGCTACACCTACAGCAATCATATTGACCTCAGAGAGCAAGTGTATGACTTTGACAAACAGAATGTTATCACCAAGGATAACATCCAGATGCAGATCAATGCCCTGCTCTACTTCCAGATTGTCGATCCTTTCAAGGCGGTCTATGAGATTAATAACCTCCCTAATGCCATTGAGAAACTCACACAGACGACTTTGCGTAACATCATTGGCGAGATGGAGCTCGATCAGACGCTGACCTCACGCGACGTCATCAACACCAAGCTCCGCGGCGTGCTCGATGACGCCACCAACAAATGGGGTATCAAGGTCAACCGCGTGGAACTGCAGGATATCACGCCTCCACAGAGCGTGCTCCAGGCCATGGAGAAGCAGATGCAGGCTGAGCGTGACAAGCGTGCCACAATCCTCACTTCCGAAGGACAGAAACAAGCCCAGATCCTTCAGTCGGAGGGTGAAAAAGCAGCTACCATCAACCGCGCCGAAGCCGACAAGCAACAGGCCATTCTCCGCGCCGAGGGTGAAGCTACAGCGCGTATTCGGAAAGCTGAGGCCGAGGCTGCAGCCATCGAGAAGATCACGCAGGCCGTGGGACAGTCGACCAACCCCGCCAACTACCTGCTTGCCAAAAACTATATCCAGATGCTTCAGCAAGTGGCTTCGGGCGACAAGTCGAAGACAGTCTTCCTGCCTTACGAAGCCAGCAACCTCATGGGAAGCTTAGGAGGGATAAAAGAGCTGTTCAAATAGAACAGGCTTCAAATAATAAACAAGAGAAATGAACTTATGCATTGTATGCGGTGCGCGCCCCAACTTCATTAAGGTGGCACCGCTCATCAGAGACATTCAGAAGAGCAAGACCGACCTGTCGGCTCCCTGCGCGGTAGACATGCAACTGGTCTATACGGGCGCGGAGGACGATCCGACTCTTGACAAGTCGCTCTATGCCGACTTGGAGATACCCCGCCCCGACACGTTTCTCGGGGTGACGGCCACGAACCTCAGTGATATCACGGGCCAGGTGATGCAAAAATTCGAGATCTACCTCCAGCAGCATCCCACAGACACCGTGGTTGTCGTTGATGATCTTGCTTCAACGATGGCTGTAGCTATCGTGACGAAGAAGCATGGCATCCGCCTCGCACATATCGCTGCCGGCACGCGCTCCTTCGATATCAACATGCCGAAGGAAGTGAACCGGCTCGTCATCGACGGCCTGTCTGATATTCTCTTCACTGCAGGGGCCAGCAACAACTCCATTGCCAACCGCGAGGGAGCGGAGCTCTCTAAGGTCTACATGGTAGGAAATATCCTGATGGACAACCTGCGGTTCATCCATGACAAACTGCAGAAACCTGCTGCTATTGGTGAGTTAGGACTTAAAGGAAAGGATTACTTTGTATTTACGCTGAACCGCAAAGCTCTCATAGCTAGTGCCAACAAAGCGAATCTGAAGCTCATGGTGAAGGCCATTATCGACAATGCCCATGGAGTTCCTGTCATTGCTCCGCTGCGTAGTTTAGCAGCTGAGGCTGTAGCGTCATTGCTCAGTGAAGACGACAAGAAGGCATTCCATATCGTCGCCCCGTTGCCGTATCTTGCCTTTGCCTGGCTCACGGAGCATGCCAAGGCGATCATCACCGACTCGGGAAACGTGGCAGAAGAGGCAACGTTCAACCATGTGCCGTGCATCACCCTCAACTCTTATACCGAGAATATAGAGACCGTAAAGATAGGAACCAATGTTCTCGTAGGTGAAGATGCACAGATCCTCGGTAAGACAGTGGCTGAGGCCGCTGCCGGAAAATGGAAGGAAGGCGCACTGCCCGACAGATGGGACGGGCGCAGTGCCGACCGCATGCTGAGAATATTGGAAGGGGAAAAAGCGTAAGTGCGGAAGTTTATCAGAAGTCCGGAAGTCCAGAAGTCCAGAAGTTTATCAGAAGTCCGGACTTCTAAACTTAAAAACTTCTAAACTTAAAAACTTCTAAACTCACAAACTTACGAAATCTCCCCGGCAATCGACTGATTCATCAGCCCGCGGATGATGTTGGCATCCGAATACATTCCTTGCAGGAACATGAGTTTGGTAATAGCAGCCTCCACGGTTCCGTCATGCCCCGATACGACTCCGATGTCCATGAGCTGATAACCCGTATCGTAGCGGTTCATCACCACATTGCCTGCCACGCACTGACTGATGTTCACAATGGTAACACCCCGTTGCGCTGCTTCCCTGAGCAAGGGCATGAGCCAATGGATATGGGGTGCATTTCCGCTTCCGAAGGTTCGCATAACGATACCCCGCAACGTTGTGGAATCGAGAATATTTCTGAAGATCCGCTCTTGGATGCCGGGAAAGATACTGAACACCAATACATTCTCATCCATCGCGTAATGGGGTATCATGCGTTTGGAGAAGTCGGGCTTGAGAATATGATGTTCAGCAAACGTGAAGTTGACACCCGCCTCGCACAAATGCGGATAATTGAAACTGTCGAAAGCATAAAAGCCTTCGGCGTTGATCTTCGTCGAGCGGTTGCCGCGCAGAAGTCGGCCGCTGAAATAGATGCAAACCTCGGGCACCCGCGCATGTCCTTCCTCGTCCTTCATGGCAGCAAGCTCAATGCTCGTGATAAGGTTCTCCTTTCCGTCTGTACGGAGCTGACCAATAGGGAGTTGTGAGCCTGTCAGAATAACGGGCTTGGTGAGATTCTCCAACATAAACGACAGGGCGGAGGCAGTGTAAGCCATCGTGTCCGTGCCATGGAGAATCACGAAACCATCGTATTGCGTATAATTCCTTGCGATAATCCTTACGAGCTGAGCCCAGTTTTTCGGCATCATGTCACTGGAATCTATAGGCGGCGTGAACTGATAGACATTTACATCTACATTTTTACGGATGAGATTAAACTCAGGCATAGAGTTCTCAAGATGATTGAAATCGAGCGGTTCCAACGCACCCGTCCTTGGATTCTGACCCATCCCTATGGTTCCGCCTGTGTATATCAACAATACTTTGTTCATAACCAAATACTTATCCTTTATTGTCGACATCCGCTTGATGGAGATACTGATGCTGATTGACTCGTCTGAACTGCTCAGCTACTTTCAAGAGCTCTTCCAATTTCTTCATCCGACTCTCACTGAGAAGCCCTTTGTTCCTCACCTTGCGATTATATTTAAGCCAGTTAACCAGCTTTCTGTCTTCCGGATGATATTTCGATGGCCTGTGCTTATTCTTTTTCATATAAGCCATATATGCTTCCCAGGTCTCCAACCAATGTTCGTCTTTCATCATGTATTTCTCCAAATTTAGTTTTATCTAAAATAGTAACTGTCTGTATTCCTATTTGCAAAATTACATATTTTTCTTTATCAACTATTATTTTTCCACTTTTTCTTTATTCTCTGCCACAATTACTCTTTGAAAAATAAGTCTTAACTTTGCACAAGCAAAGCATTCGATAAAATCATAAGATGAAGAAAATCCTTTTTTCAGTAGTAGCGGTTGCCATTCTCTTTTTTATGGAGGGCTGCCAGAGCATGCGTAATTTTACTTATTTCCAAGACATCGATTCTCTGAACTTAGCGTCTTCCAAGGGTCTTCCCGAAACGAAGATTATGCCTAACGACGAGTTGACGATTATTGTAAAGACCTCTAATCCGGAAGCATCGGAGCCTTTCAATCTCTTTTCTAATGGTCAGTCTTTTAACAATGGAAACAACAACATCACAGGCTATCTCGTAGACAACGATGGAACGATCAACTTCCCTGTTTTAGGCAGAATCCATGTCGGAGGAATGACGAGGCCCCAGGTGGAGGACACGATTGCCGTGATGCTGAAGCCTTATCTCTCCGCGAAAGAGAAGCCTGTGGTTATTTGCCGGCTGAAGAGTTTCCGAGTTACGATGATCGGTGAATTAGGATCAAAGGTTCTCGACGTGCCCGATGAGAAAATCAATATCGTAGAGGCAATAGCCCAGTCCGGCGACCTCTCTATGTACGGTAAGCGTACCAACATTCTTCTTGTCCGCGAAGATTCTACCGGACAGAAGCATATCCATCGTTACGACATGACAAAGGGTCAGATTTTCAACGATCCTTACTATTACCTCAAGCAAAATGACATAGTTTATGTTCAGCCGACCAAGCAGAAGACCGTGCAGTCGTCTACCGGTCAGTGGACAACTTTGTGGATTACGGTCTTAGGATGGGCTACAACAGTAGCATCTTTGGTATTGACGATTCTCAAATAAGATTTCCTGACGGGATTAAATAAAAGAGGGATTAAACAAAATGGAACATAATATCCATGAAGACTGCGGCGTTGCTTTGATACGCCTTTTGAAGCCACTGAGCTATTACCAAAAGAAATATGGCAGCTGGAAGTGGGGCATAGCCTCTGTCAAGCTCAACACCAAACCCGGACACGAATACATGTTCAGGGAGCGCGCTGAGGGAGCCAATGCCATCACCGAGATCTTCGGCGCGGCGAACCGTCAGATCAGACAGGTGATGAAAGAAGAGGAAGTGGACACCGAGGCTTACGATGAGCTGCCGTTTGCCGGGGAGCTTTATATGGGTCATCTGCGCTACTCCACAACCGGCAAGAGCGGTGTGAAGTATGTGCACCCGTTCCTTCGCCGTAACAACTGGAAAGCAAAGAACCTCTGCATCTGCGGCAACTTCAACATGACCAATGTCGAGGAAGTCTTCAAGGACCTCACCAAGCAGGGACAGTGTCCGCGTATCTACAGCGATACGTATATCACTTTGGAGCTTATGGGGCACCGCCTCGACCGAGAGGTGGAGCGCAACTTCATCAATGCCAAGCAGCGCGGACTGACAGACACGGACATTACGCGTTTCATCGATCAGCACGTGCGTATGGAGAATGTTCTGAAGACCACGATGAACCATTTTGACGGAGGTTACGTCATGTGTGGCATCACCGGTAGTGGCGAGATGTTTGCTATGAGAGATCCTCATGGCATCCGTCCCGCTTTTTGGTATAAGAACGACGAGGTGGTAGTGCTTGCCTCGGAGCGCCCTGTGCTCCAGACCACGTTCGACCTCGAATATGACGATATCCACGAGCTCACGCCCGGTGCCGCCCTCCTCGTAAGAGCCAACGGCGAATCGCTCGAAAAACAAATCCTTCCTGAGGAGGAGGACTATAAATGCTCCTTTGAGCATATCTATTTCTCACGCGGCTCCGACAGGGATATCTACCGCGAGCGCAAGCAGCTCGGCGAGCAGCTCACCCCGCAGGTGCTCGATGCTGTCGGAGGAGACACGGCGCACACCGTCATCTCCTTCATTCCCAACACCGCAGAAGTGGCTTATTACGGCTTGATAGAAGGATTCAAGAGCTATCAGCGCGAACAGGATATCAATGCGATTCTGACACTCGGTCATCAGCCGAACTATGACGAGCTGAAGACCATCCTCAGCCGCGACGTGCGCTCCGAGAAAGTGGCATGGAAAGATATTAAGCTCCGCACATTCATCACTGAGGGTACTGCACGCGACGACCTCGCGGCGCACGTCTATGATGTCACCTACGGGTCGATAGAACCTTATAAAGACAACCTCGTCATTATCGATGACAGCATCGTGCGTGGAACGACTCTGAGAAAGAGTATCCTCCATATTCTTGACCGGCTCCATCCGAAGAAGATCGTCATCGTCAGTTCGGCGCCCCAGATCCGTTATCCCGACTATTATGGCATCGACATGCCGAGCCTGGAAGAGTTCTGCGTCTTCCGCGCTACGATAGCGCTCATCCACGACCGTGGCATGGAGCAACTCATCCACGACACCTACAAAGCATGCAAGGACGAGCTCAAGAAGCCGCTCAAAGAGATGCACAACCGCGTGCGCGACATCTACAAGCCGTTCACGGTGGAGGAGATCAACCGTAAGATCGTAGAGATGCTCAAACCTGACGACATGAAGACACCCGTAGACATCGTCTATCAGTCGCTCGACGGTCTCCACCGTGCTATCCCCGAGAACCGTGGCGACTGGTACTTTTCCGGTCACTACCCCACGCCCGGAGGAAAAAGAATGTGTATTCAGGCGTTCATCAACTATTACGTGAGCGTCTACGGGAAAACAAACCTTGGCATCTAATCAACAAGAATGCCATTCAATAAAGCCTTCTAAAACAACATCAGATGAAGAATGTTACCTTGATATTATCCGACGGCACAAAGTTTCATGGCCAATCCTTTGGTTATGATGCTCCGGTAGCCGGCGAGGTTGTTTTCAACACCGCCATGATGGGTTATCCCGAGTCGTTGACTGACCCATCTTATGCCGGGCAAATCCTCACGTTCACCTATCCGCTTATCGGCAACTACGGTGTGCCTCCTTTCACGTTTGAGAAGAATGGGCTGCCTACGTTCATGGAGAGTGACAAGATTTATGTAGCCGCCATGATCTGTGCCGACTACAGCGAGCAGTTCAGCCACTGGAACGGTGTGGAGACACTGGCTTCCTGGCTCAAGCGCGAGCATATCCCCGGCATCACGGGCATCGACACGCGCCAGCTGACAAAGGTGCTGCGTGAGCACGGTGTCATGATGGGATCCATCGTGTTTGACGATGAGCCTGAGAACATTCCCCATGCCGACTACTCCGGTGTCAACTTTGTAGACAAAGTGTCGTGCAAGGACATCATCCGCTATAATGAGGGTGCAGGGAAGAAAGTGGTGCTCGTCGACTGCGGTGTCAAGGCAAACATCATCCGCTGTCTCATCAACCGCGGTGTGGAGGTCATCCGAGTGCCTTGGAACTACGACTATACGGACATGGACTTTGACGGTCTGTTCCTTGCCAACGGTCCCGGTGACCCGGACACCTGCCAGGCTGCCGTGGATATTCTCAAGAAACAGCTGAGCGCCAGCCGCAAGCCTGTCTGCGGCATCTGCATGGGTAACCAGCTGCTCGGTAAAGCAGCAGGAGCAACCATCTACAAGCTCAAATATGGTCACCGCTCACACAACCAGCCCGTGCGCTTAGTGGGAACCAACCACTGTTATATCACTTCCCAGAACCACGGCTATGCCGTAGACGCTTCGACGCTCGGCTCCGAATGGGAAGAGCTCTTCGTCAATATGAACGATGGCTCCAACGAGGGAATCCGTCATAAGACCAATCCCTGGTTCTCCTCACAGTTCCATCCAGAGGCTTGCTCCGGTCCTGTGGACACTGAATTTATGTTCGACAAGTTTATTGAAACATTGAAGTAATGAAAAACAACGATATAAAGAAGGTTCTTCTTCTCGGCTCCGGTGCCTTGAAGATTGGTGAGGCAGGTGAGTTCGATTACTCTGGTTCTCAAGCACTGAAGGCACTGCGCGAGGAAGGCATTGAAACCGTACTTATCAATCCCAACATTGCTACGGTGCAGACTTCCGAGGGCGTGGCTGACCAGATCTATTTCCTCCCGGTGCAGCCTTACTTCGTGGAGCGTGTCATCGCCAAGGAACACCCCGACGGCATCCTCCTTTCTTTCGGTGGCCAGACAGCACTCAACTGCGGTGTGAAGCTTGAAGAGAGCGGTGTCTTAGAGAAATACAACGTCAAGGTGCTCGGCACGCCGGTCCGCGCCATCATGGACACCGAAGACCGCGAGCGCTTCGTGGAGAAGCTCGATGAGATTGATGTCAAGACCATCAAGAGTGAGGCCTGTGAGAATATGGATCAGGCGCTCAAGGCTGCCCACGACTTAGGCTATCCCGTCATCGTCCGCGCTGCTTATGCGCTCGGAGGACTGGGATCGGGCTTTGCCGACAACGACAACGAGCTTCGTAAGATCTGTGAGAAAGCCTTCTCCTTCTCTCCACAGGTGCTCGTGGAGAAAAGTCTGAAAGGATGGAAAGAGATTGAGTATGAGGTCGTCCGCGATGGCTACGACAACTGCATCACGGTCTGTAACATGGAGAACTTCGACCCCCTCGGCATCCATACGGGTGAGAGTATCGTCATCGCTCCTTCGCAGACACTCACCAACTCGGAATACCATAAGCTGCGCGCGCTGTCTATCAAGATTGTGCGACACATCGGGATCGTAGGCGAATGCAACGTGCAGTATGCTTTCGACCCTAACTCAGAAGACTACCGCGTCATCGAGGTCAACGCCCGTCTGTCACGCTCCTCTGCTCTCGCTTCGAAAGCTACAGGATACCCCCTCGCCTTCGTGGCAGCCAAGCTCGGACTGGGCTACGGGCTCTTCGAACTGAAGAACTCGGTCACGAAGACTACCTCGGCGTTCTTCGAGCCGGCGCTCGACTATGTCGTCTGTAAGATTCCGCGCTGGGACCTCAGCAAGTTCCGGGGCGTGGACAAGGAGCTCGGCTCCAGCATGAAGTCGGTCGGTGAGGTGATGGCTATCGGACGCAACTTCGAGGAAGCCATCCAGAAAGGTCTCCGTATGATCGGCCAGGGCATGCACGGGTTTGTAGAAAACAAGGAGCTCGAGATCCCTGACATCGACAAGTCGCTCACGGAGCCTACCGACAAGCGTGTCTTCGTCATCTCCAAAGCCATGCACAAAGGCTATACTGTGGATGAGATTCACAATCTGACGAAGATCGACCGATGGTTCCTCTATAAGCTCAAGCATATCATTGATATCGATGAGCGGCTGAAGAAATGCAACATCAACACGCTCGACAAGGAGCTGCTCCGCGAAGCAAAAGTCTATGGCTTCACCGACTTCCAGATAGCCCGCGCCGTGGGTTTGGAGAAAGAGATCGGCAACATGCACAAGGCGCTGCTTGTCGTGCGCAGCCTCCGCAAGAACTATGGCATCCTGCCTGTCGTGAAGCAGATCGACACCTTAGCTGCTGAGTATCCCGCGCAGACCAACTACCTCTACATGACCTATGCCGGCGTGAAGAGCGACATCGACTTCTCCAACGATCACCGGTCTGTCATCGTGCTCGGATCGGGCGCATACCGCATCGGCTCCTCCGTAGAGTTCGACTGGTGCGGCGTGCAGGCACTGCATACCATCCGCAAGCAAGGGTACCGCTCCATCATGATCAACTATAACCCCGAGACGGTCTCCACCGACTATGATATGTGCGACCGCCTCTACTTCGATGAGCTCACTTTCGAGCGTGTCATGGATATCATCGACCTCGAGCAGCCTTACGGAGTCATCGTCTCTACAGGCGGACAGATTCCGAACAACCTCGCCATGTACCTCGACGAGCAGAACGTCACTATCTTGGGCACACAGGCTAAGGATATCGACCGCGCCGAGGACCGTGCCAAGTTCTCCTCGATGCTCAACGAGCTCGGCATCAACCAGCCGGAATGGAGTGCACTGAAGAGCATGGACGATATCGACAAGTTTGTCAAGCGTGTCGGCTTCCCCGTGCTCGTACGTCCGTCTTACGTCCTCTCGGGTGCAGCCATGAACGTTTGTTCCAACAATGATGAGCTTCACCGCTTCCTCCAGCTCGCTGCCAACGTAAGTGAGGATCATCCTGTCGTCGTGTCAAAGTTTATTGAGCACGCCAAGGAGATCGACTTCGATGCCGTGGCCCGCAATGGTGAGGTTATGGCATACGCTATCTCCGAGCATATAGAGTTTGCCGGTGTTCACTCCGGTGATGCTACCCTTCAGCTGCCGCCGCAGAAACTGTATGTGGAGACGGTGCGCCGCATCAAGCGCGTGAGCCGTAAGATCGCTGCTGCCCTGCATATCAACGGTCCGTTCAATATTCAGTATATGGCGCGTGAGAACGACATCCTCGTCATCGAGTGTAACCTCCGCAGTTCACGTTCGTTCCCGTTCGTGAGCAAGGTGCTGAAGCTAAACTTCATCGAGCTCGCTACAAAGATCATGCTCGGCGTGCCTGTGGAGAGACCAGCCAAGAGCCTCTTCGACCTCGACTATGTCGGCATCAAAGCCTCGCAGTTCTCTTTCAATCGCTTACAGAAAGCTGACCCGGTGCTCGGTGTGGACATGAGCTCTACGGGTGAGGTCGGCTGTCTCGGTGACGACACCAACCAGGCACTGTTGAAGGCTGAGCTCGCTGTCGGACAGCGCATTCCGAAGCACACGGTACTGCTCTCTACCGGTGGAGCGAAGCAGAAAGCTGACATGCTCGATGCTGCCAAACGCCTCGTGGAGCACGGTTATGAGCTCTTCGCTACACCTGGTACCTCCCGGTATCTCACCGACAACGGTGTGGAGAACACGCTGGTCTACTGGCCCTCGGAGCAAGACAAGAAGCCACAGGCGCTCGAACTGCTTCACGAGAAGAAGATTGACATGGTGGTGAACATCCCGAAGGATCTCACGGCAGGGGAACTGACCAACGGTTATAAGATCCGCCGTGCTGCCATCGACCTGAACGTGCCGTTGATCACGAACAGCAGGCTGGCTTCCGCCTTCATCAATGCCTTTACCACGCTCAAACTCGACGACATCGATATCAAGGCCTGGGGTGAATACTAATTTTCATATAAGCCCTCTTCTCCCCTTATCTTAGGAGCCTGCGAATTCCTCCGCATGCATTCACATGAGTCCTCTCAGGACATCAGCGGTTTTAACGATTTACCCCGGATCGCTCACTTTTGTGAGGTTTCTTCCTCACAAAAGTTCGACGATTCGGGGTTATTCATAGTGTGTCCTCTTCGGGGACATGAAACACTTAATGCCAACGCGCCTCGTATGTGTCACGATGTCGTTACGCTTTTTATTCGTATCTGATAGCCTCGATAGGATCCAGCATTGCGGCTTTCTTGGCCGGGTACCAGCCAAAGAACACGCCGGTGAAGGTACAGACAGCGAAGGACATGAGGATGGTCCAAGGCTCGATATAGATAGGCCAGCCGGCAATGAGCTTGACGGCATAGCTGGCACCTACGCCGAGGATGATTCCGATAACGCCTCCGGTGACCGACATCATGATGGCTTCGATGAGGAACTGGTTGAGGATATCCACCCCACGGGCACCGACACTCATACGCAGGCCGATCTCCCGGGTGCGCTCCGTAACACTGACATACATGATGTTCATGATACCGATACCACCGACGACGAGCGAGATCCCTGCCACACAGCCTAACAGAATTGTGAGCATGCTGGTGGTGGAGTTCATCATCGTGGAGAGCTCTTCCTGAGAACGGATATTGAAGTCGTCCTCATCCGCTTCCTGTGTGTCGGTAGCGTCTTTCAGTTTATGAGTACGGCGGAGGATCGATGTCATCTCGTCTACGGCCTGGTCCGTCACTCCCTCCGTGATGGCCGAGGCCTGGATCTCCGACAGATAAGTCTGCGAGAGGATACGTTTCATGACGGATGTGTAAGGAGCCAGTACGAGATCGTCCTGGTCCATGCCCATGGAGTTGTAGCCTTTCTTCTTCAGCACGCCTACGACACGGAAGGGGGTGGAGTTGAATCGCACTACCTTGCCGACAGGATCACTGCCGTTGGGGAAGAGGTAGTCGGCGACGGTCTGTCCGAGGATACAGACCTTGGCATTGGATTTGATGTCCTCGTCGGTGAAGCAGTCGCCGTCGGCTACCGTGAGCTGGCGTATGGTGAGGTAATCGCGATTGACACCATAGAGTGTCGACTGTGTGTTGTTGTTCCCGTAGATAAACTGTCCGGAGCTGCTCACAACGGGTGAGATGGCTTTAATATAGTCGCATTCATTCTTCAGCGTCTCATAGTCGGTGAGCTTGAGGGTCTCCATCGAAGAAGCGTCCTGGCGAACGCCACCTTTCATGTCCTGCCCCGGATGGATCATGATCATGTTGGATCCCATCTCTGCGATGTTCGCCTGGATACTCCGTTTGGAGCCCTGTCCGATGGCAAGCATCGTGATGACGGAGGCCACGCCGATGATGATACCCAAAGCTGTGAGAAACGACCGCATCTTGTTGGCTCCGATGGCCCGGAGTGCTATCTTGAATAAGTTCGTGTAATTCATGGCTTATTTTGTTCTTCTTCCTACTCGTCTGTGTTAGCTGGTAGCTCGGCGAGGGCTTTTGCCGCATCCTTGATGTTGTTGTTATACTCATCACTGATGACCCTTCCGTCCCGAATCTCAATGTTGCGCGAGGAGTAGTTGGCGATGTCGGGGTTATGGGTGACGAAGATGATCGTGTGGCCCTCGGCATACAGTTTCTGGAAGAGCACGAGGATCTGAAAACTCGTGCGCGTGTCGAGATTACCCGTGGCCTCGTCGGCGAGGATGACGGCGGGATCGTTGACCAGGGCGCGGGCGATGGCCACGCGCTGCATCTGACCACCCGACATCTGGTTCGACTTGTGATAGAGGCGGTCGCCAAGTCCCACGGCTTGGAGCGCTTCAATGGCCCGCTGGTGACGCTCCTTGGCCGACACATCGGGGTTGTACATCAGCGGCAGCTCCACATTCTCTACGGCGGTCGTCTTCGGAAGGAGGTTATAGTTCTGGAAGATGAACCCGATCTTGCGGTTGCGCAGTATGGCACGTTGAGAACGGGACATCTCCCGCACGGGCACTCCGTCAAGAATATACTCACCGCTCGTGGGCGTATCGAGACATCCGAGCTGGTTGAGGAGCGTCGACTTACCCGATCCGGACTTTCCCATGATGGTCACGAACTCTCCTTCGTAGATCTTGAAGGAGACGCCGCGCAAGGCATGCACCGTCTCGTCGCCCACCAGGAAGTCGCGCTTGATATCCTGTAGTTCGATGACGACTTTCTTGTCCTTATCCATAGTTGTAGTCTCCTTTGTGTTACTTCTTTTTGTTTCCCATCGGACCGGGAGCGAACGGGCTCCGCGAGTTGTCGGAAGAGTTGTTGTCATCCGTGTCGTCCGTGGTCTGTGTCGCGGCATATCCCGTGATCACCTTCTGTCCTTTCTTTATGCCGCTGAGGATCTGTGTATGCGTGCCGTCGGTAGCGCCCACCGTCACTCTGTGAGCCACGAGGGTGTTGCCTTCCAAGGTCCATACTTTGTTCTTGGCATTGGCGATGTCTTTAATCTTTCTTCCGCCGACAGCGTCTTTCTCCGGAGTGAACCGCAGAGCCTTGGAGGGGACGCTCAGCACACCTTTCGTCTCCTGGGTGTAGATCGTGACGTTGGCGGTGAGGCCCGGTTTGAGTTTCAGATCCTGGTTGGGAGCACTGATGACAACCTCGTAGGTCACGACATTGTTGGTCGTGGTCGCCTCCTGGCGCACCTGTGTGACAGCGCCCTCAAAGGTGTCATCGGGATAAGCATCCACGGTGAAGGTCACACGCTGTCCCACTTTCACACCGCCGATATCCGCCTCGTCGACATCGGCAATGACGCGCATGTCCTTCAGGTCTTTGGCAATGGTGAAGAGGGTAGGGGTAGAATAGCTTGCCGCCACGGTCTGACCCTCCTCCACACTCTTGGAGATGACCACACCGTCGATCGGCGAGGTGATGACCGCATAACTGAGGTTGGTCTGAGCGCGGTTGACCTCTTCTCTGGCCGAGGCCACGGCGTCACGGCGCTCTGCTACGGTGGCGGCTGCTGCCTGCCAGCTCAGGCGCGCCTGCTCATAGTCGTTGGCAGCGATGAGCCCTTTGTTATAGAGTGTGCGATAGCGCTGGTAGTTGGCTTTCTGGTAAGCGAGGTCGCTCATGGCACTTGTCAGGTTGGCCTGAGCCTGAGACAGGGCAGCCTTCGACGAGTTGAGCTGGCTCAGCAGATTCTGCTTGTCGAGCTCTGCGATGACCTGCCCTTTCTTCACGACACTGTTGTAGTCGACATACAACTTGTCAATGATACCCGATACCTGGGTACCGACGGTGACGGTCTTCACAGCCTCGATGCTACCCGTAGCCGTGACACTGTTCTCGATGTTTGCCGGTGCCACAGCTTCTGTGGTAAAGTTCACGGTGTCGTCTTTCTTTCCGCGTGAAAGCAACCAGGCAATAACAGCGATGGCGACAACCACTCCGACGATGGCCCAGACGCCGCTGATCTTTTTCTTCTTCATATTGTTTCGTTGTTTTTATATTCTCTGTATTATATAAGAAGTACGGCATCCTCACCGCACAATTGTTGCACGGCGAGATGCCGTGCCTCCTATGTCATTTTTTCAGGGTGCCGTCCTTGTAGAAGTTGAGCAGGTCGATGTTGAGGATGGCGAGATATTTGGCTTGCAGCTCACTCTGCTTGGCTTTGAGCAGCTGATCCTTGCCGTTAAGAAGTTCTATGACGTTCTTGAGGTTTTGTTTGAACTGCTCCTGCAGAAGGTCATAGCTCTCTTGGGCACTTTGCGTCGACACCTTGGCGCTCTTGTACTGCGCCTGATTGTTATACGCTTGAAGCCAATAGTTCTCTATTGTGCTGTAGAGCTGCGTCTGCTTGTCTCTCAGATCGAGCTGATAATTCTGTTTGGAAAGGATGGCTTTGTTGATCGCTGTCTTTGTCTGACGGTTATCGAAGATAGGAACGCTCACGGTGAATCCTACGCCGCCGATGAGGTTGTTCTTCAGCTGCAGCGCCCAGGCATTGCTGTTCATCGACGTGGTGTTGGTGGTGATGCTTGCATTCAGACCGATGGTTGGCATGCGCTGTCCCTTGGCTATCTTGAGCTGCACGTCACTGCTCTGGATACCCAGCATCGCGTTCTTTATCTCTGGGCGGTACTGCAGGGCCGAGTCGTAAACGGTGGTCACAGAAGGAATCGTGGCTGTAGCCATGGCATCTGTCGGCTCCTCGGCTGTCACGTCAAACTCCTCCTGATCCGTGATTTGGAGGAGTTGTTTCAACTGTCTTTTGTATTCTGCCAGCGAACTCTGTGCTGACACGACACTGTATTCGTCCTGCGCCCGCTGTGCCGTGAGCTGTGCGAGCTCGGCCTTGCTCATGGAGCCGACCTTGACAAACTCTTTCCCGCGCTCTTCCGTCTTCTTCGAGGTAGCGAGCGTCTCTTCGTTGACCTTCACGGCTTCTTTTGAATAGAGGATCTGCACGAAGAGCTGTGCTATCTGTTCCTGGAGCGTGTTGGCGGTCTGAGCAGAATCAAGGGCTGCCTGCTCTACAGTGAGCTTGTTCAGGGCAATCTTATTGCGGTTCTGGTTACCGTTCCACACCGTCCAGTTGGCGTTGATGCCGTAGGACCCGTTGTAGTAGGTCTTGTCCACTTGGGTCTGAACCCTGGAGCCTTGCACGGTGTAGGATCCTTGCTCGGGCCAGGGGTTGTAAGCCACGCTCTGGGAGGTGGAGGCTGAGAGGGTGGGGAGCAGAGCCGCCTGACTTAGCTTGACATCTTCAACAGCAGAGAGTTTGGTAATACGGTTCTTCTGAATCGTGATGTTGTTGGCCAGCGCATAATCGATACATTCCTGCAAGGTCCACTGCCGGGCGGAAACCTGTAAGGAGAACAGCGCGAAGCTCGCCACAAGGAGTGTGGCAGATGCTTTGTTCATCATAAACACTAAATAATTTGTCTTCTCTTTTATTCGTATAGTGTTTGGATGAATCAGTAACCAAAAGGTTTATTGGAGCACTTGATTATTAACAATAGTTGGCAGCTTGTTAGTGATTCGTAACTTTTGAGCAGGTGGTTGAACGCGTTAGGGCGGGGTTCATCCCCGCCCTTACTTGTGATAGGGTTGGGTTCATCCCCGCCCTAACCCTCTTGTCGGTAAAATACTATAAAAAATGGCGGGGCGGGTTACTCCTCGAAATGTCTTAGGCGGGCAATGTATTTCCCAAGAATGTCAAACTCGATGTTGACCTTCGAGCCGATCGTGATGTCGTGGAAATTGGTATGTTCCCGGGTGTAGGGGATGATAGCTACCGTGAAAGTGTCGTCGGTAGGAGCGATGACGGTGAGCGACACGCCATTGACCGTCACCGAGCCTTTGTCGACACAGAAATAGCCACGGCGCGCCATCTCTTTGTCAGCACGGTAGCGGAACGTGAAATAGGTACTTCCATCAGCATCTTTCATTTCCACGCACTCGGCTGTCTCATCGACGTGTCCTTGTACGATATGTCCATCGAGGCGTCCGTTCATCAGCATGGAGCGCTCCACGTTGACCTTGTCTCCCACCTTGAGCAAACCGAGGTTGGAGCGGTCGAGCGTCTCTTTCATGGCTGTGACCGTATAGCGGTCGCCGTCGATGTTTACCACCGTGAGGCACACACCGTTGTGGCTGATGCTCTGGTCGATCTTCAGTTCATTGGTAAACGGACAAGTAAGCGTAAAGTCCACATTCTCACCATATCTCTTGATGGCAACGATGGTCGCCATGCTTTCTACGATTCCACTAAACATAAGTCAGTCAAAGAAGGGGTTGCCCTGAGGATGTGATGAAAACTCCAGCTTAAAAAGTTGTGGGCTCTCTCCGTCTTTGTAATCCACCGGCCTTACGGCTTAGCCTACACTTGTAGACTGTTGTGGCCCGCCATTGGCAAGAGAAGCGACCCGGTTTTCAACATAATTTGATGAGTATCCCGATCGAATCAGGACAACCCCCATTGTTTTCTCCTTTCGTCTTTATTACGTTTGCAAAAATACGATGTTTCGTTGATACTACAAAATATTTTCACATATTTTTGTCAGAACAATTTTTTGTCGGAACAACTTTTATATGAACAAGCTGCCTATCTGGAACACGGCTGCCGACACGAGCCAAGCCAGGCAGGTGGTGTAGCCTGCTGCGAAGAGTGCCCATTTCCACGATCCTGTCTCACCCTTGATCGCTGCGATAGTGGCGATGCAGGGGAAGTAGAGCAGTACGAAGAGCAGGTAGCAGTAGGCGGTGAGATCCGCTGTGGGCTCAATCTCACTCACAGGCTTGTTGTGCAGTTCGGCAATGTCTTTACACATATCCTTATGGATGCGCTCATATTTGCCGCCCTCGTCGTTGTAGCCGGTGTCGTCGCCGAAGCTGTCGTCACCCGAATAGAGGATACCCATGGAGGAGGCCACGATCTCCTTGGCTCCCACGCCGGCGATCAGACCCACATTGAGTTTCCACGTGAATCCCTGCGGACGGAAGACGGGTTCCACCGTCTTACCTACGGTAGCGAGGTAGCTCTGCTGCTGTTGCTCCTGCTGATCCATGCCCTGCGGATGGGGGAAGTAGCTCAGCGCCCAAACGATGATGGAAGCCACGAGGATAATGCCGCCCATCTTCTTCAGATACATCTTGCCTTTCTCCCAGGTGTGGCGGCCGAGCGCCTTAGCTGTGGGGAAGCGGTAAGGCGGAAGCTCCATCACGAAGGGGGTGTCCTCTCCTTTGAACAGCGTCTTGGAGAAGAGGCGGCTGATGATGACGGCAAGGAACATACCGATGAAATAGAGCGACATCATGATGAACGGCGCCGCGCTGCGGGAGAAGAACGTCGCGATGATCATAATATAGATAGGTATGCGCGCCTCACAACTCATGAGCGGGATGATGAGCATCGTCACGATACGCGAGCGTTTGCTCTCTATGGTCCGGGTCGACATCACGGCCGGTACGTTGCAGCCAAAGCCCATGATCAGAGGAATGAACGACTTCCCGTGCAATCCCATCATGTGCATGATCTTATCCATGATAAACGCCGCGCGTGCCATGTAGCCGGAATCCTCCATGAAAGAGATGAAGAGATAGAGGATGAGGATCTGCGGAAGGAACGACGCCACACTGCCTACACCTCCGATGACACCGTCGATGAGCATCGCTTTCACCGGTCCGTCGGGGAGCGTCCTGCCGATAAGGTCGCCGAGCCATCCGAAGAACATATCGAGCCAGTCCTGGGGATAAGCACCGAGCCAGAAGGTAGCCATGAACATGACGGCAAGAACCAAGATAAAGATCGGGAAGCCGACGAAACGGTTGGTAAGGATCCTGTCGAGCACATGTGTTATCTGATAAGTATCCTCCTTGTCGCCTTCCTTGTATTCAGCTTCTTTCAAGGCACCGTGGATGAATCCGTATTTGGCATCCATGATGGCGGTCTCGGAGTCGACTTTCGTCTCTTCCATCACGCGCCTGGCAGCCTCGTCGCGATGTTTGAAGATCTCGTCGGCATCGGGCAATTGGCTGATATATTTCTCCACTTCCTTGTCCCGTTCCAGGAGCTTGATGGCGAGGTAACGGGTGGAGAAGCGCTCACGAAGATCGGGCTCTTTCTTCAAGTGTTCCTGAATTTCCTTGATGCCATGCTCCAGTTCGTGTCCGTGATTGATATGGATATGCCGGTAGTGTGTGTCGGCATCTTCGGTGCCTTCATAGATCTCTATGACCTTATCGTAAAGATCGTTCACGCCCTTGCCCGTCTTGAAGACGGTGGGCACCATCGGCAGACCGAAGAGCTCCGAGAGCTTGTCGGTATCCACGTTGTCACCGCGCTTCACCGTTTCGTCGAACATGTTGAGCGCTACGACCACACGGAGGTGCATGTCGATGAGCTGTGTGGTGAGGTAGAGGTTGCGTTCGAGGTTGCTTGTGTCGATGACATTGATCACCACATCCGGTGTCTTCTCCACGAGCTGCTTGCGCACGTAGAGCTCTTCGGGGGAGTAGGCGGAGAGCGAATAGGTGCCCGGGAGATCAACGAGGTTGAAGGTGTAGCCTTTATACTGGGCATGTCCTTCCTTGGCATCCACGGTCACGCCCGAATAGTTGCCTACGCGCTCGTGAGAACCGGAGGCAAAGTTGAAGAAAGAGGTCTTGCCACAGTTGGGGTTGCCCACCAGTGCCACGTTGATGACCTTGCGCTTCTCCTCGGCAGCTTGCTTCATCTGCTCGTCAGAGACGCGCGGCAACGGCTGCTCATCGGGCTCTTTCGAGTCGATGGTCATGCTTGCTGGCTCAGCGTCGTTGGAAAATTCTTGTTCTTTCTGTGCTTCCTGTACGGCATTCTTTTCATTCAGTTTCCTCGCTTCTTCCTCGGATACGACTTCAATCATGTCAGCTTCAGAATGGCGAAGGCTGACCTCGTAACCCATGATACGGTATTTTACAGGATCTTTTAACGGAGCATTGAGCAGGACCTCCACTTTCTGTCCTTTGATAAAGCCCATTTCTACAATGCGTTTGCGGAATCCGCCATGGCCTGTTACCTTGACAATCACGCCGCTCTCTCCAGTGTGCAGCTCTGATAATTTCATCTTTACAATCTTTATTACTTTCTGAGATGCAAAGATACAAAAAATCCTTTGCAACAGGGTTGCAAAGGATCTCTTTCTTAGGAAAATACCTATTAATGGGGATGTCTTCCCGGATATCGCGTTCGAACGACTGTCTATTCGCTCACTTTGATGGCTTTGTAGTCAGTCTTTCCTGAAGGCCATATACCGGTGATGAAGAGCACGGGGTTCTTGCTCAGCGAGGCTTCCTTGACAGCTTCCTGGAGATCGGCGATCGTCTTCATCGGCTTGTCGTTGGCAGAGATGATGATGAATCCGTCCTCGATGCCGCCATCCTTGAAGGCACCTTTCTTGACGTTCTTGACCTGTAGGCCATAGCTGATGCCGAGCTGTTTCTTCAAAGCATCGCTCACCGGCAGGACGTTGGCCCCGAGGACAGCGAAGTCGGCGGTCTTCATGATCTTCGTGTTGCCCTGCTTGTTCTTGAGTACAACAGTCTTGCTCATCTCCTTCTTGTTGCGGAGCCATGTGATCGTAGCCTTGTCGCCCGGCTTCTTGTTGTTGATGACCTCCTGAAGCTCAGCCATCTTGTTGATGGTCTTGCCGTCGATCTTCGTGATGATATCGCCTTCCTTCAACCCTGCGGAAGCACCGGCGCCATCGTCTTCCACGGAAGCGACATACACACCGTTGTCCGTACCATAGTCGGGCACATCCTTGCTGTTGTCCTTGAGGTTGTCGATCTGATTGTGGAGATCCGTGCCGCGGATGCCAAGATAAGCACGCTGTACGGTGCCATACTGCTTGAGGTCAGCCACCACCTTGTTCATAATGGCTGTCGGGATAGCAAAGCCGTAGCCTGAATACGAACCGGTCTCGGAGTAAAGCATGGCGTTGATGCCTACGAGCTCGCCGTCGGCGGTCACCAGTGCGCCGCCTGAGTTGCCACGGTTGATGGCGGCATCGGTCTGGATGAAGCTCTCCACACCGTTGGCACCGATGGAGCGGGCTTTGGCTGAGATGATACCTGCTGTCACGGTGTTGCTGAGGCCGAAGGGGTTACCCACAGCGATGACCCACTGTCCTACTTTCAGCTTGTCAGAGTCGCCGATAGGCAGGGTAGGGAGGTTCTTGGCTTCCACCTTGATGAGCGCGAGGTCGGTAGTGGGATCTGTTCCGATGATCTTGGCGTTGAACTCACGGTTGTCCTCCAGCGTGACTGTCAATTCGTCAGCACCGGCAACAACGTGGTTATTAGTGACGATATATCCGTCAGAACTGATGATGACACCCGAGCCTAAGCCTTCCTGCTTTGGGGTGCGCACCTGGCGCCGCTGCTTTCCGCCGTTGCCCTGATTGGGGTTCCCGAAGAAGCCGAAGGGGTCAGAGAAGAAATCGCTGAAAGGATCGCTATTGACCTCAACGGTCTGTGTCTTAGAGTTTTGTACTGTCTTCACACTCACTACCGCAGCCAGGGCTTTCTTCGAAGCGTAGGTGAGATCAACTGGTTGTCCGGCCTGCTCTACTGCAAGGGTCGCAGCCTGCACCTCGATCGCTGTCCCTGTAGAGAATGTCAGTGACAGCGCGCAGAGGCCTCCGAGAACGTAAGAATTGATTTTCTTCATGTCTTTAATTATTTTGATATTATTCTTTTCCATTTTGTTGCTTTTACGCTTGCAAATATAAGGGCATTCTTCGTAAAGTTGTCAATTTGTCAGTGATGTTTATTCGTATTTAACACTTTGATTTTAACACTTAACGCTTCTTCAGCAGTAGGAGATAATAATTTACAATCGTTTATAACTGGAGTAGCAAGTGGTGACATGCAGCCGGTCAGACCAAGGGTCATGGCGGTGTGGATGGAGATTTAGCATTGGGGATCACAGATGTTTTGATGGTTTGAGTGCTTCCATGGGTTTACAGTTGCAAAGTTATGAAAATAAACAAAGACCTCCAAGGATTTTGGGTAGACCACCCCCGACTTTTTTATAACTTTCGCATAACATATTGATTTATAAACTATTAGAATCATGTTCCCCGTTCGGTTTCAAGCGCGCAGAGATTCAGTCGTCCCGCTGCGTGAAACATCAAAGCGGCGATAGAGATAGAATCGCAGGCCGATTGCACTGTGATCGCCCCGCGATTGCAGTTGAATCGCAAAATGCCGTGAAACTTTTTCCTCTTTCAGCAAGGGCGGGAGGGTCCCCTTGCGTAACACCGTAACACCGTAACAGCGTAACAAAAGGCCGATTCTGACATGCGGCGTGGAGATGGCAGAAGCCACATTTATAGGGTATCGGGAGTTCAGTCATTACTTTTTATGCACTCATCTCAAGGCTTAGACATTTGACAGCACTTCCGCACTTCTTTAACTTCCGGACTTCCGAACTTCTTAACTTCCGGACTTCTGGACTTCCTGCCTTCTCAAAAATAAAAAAACAAGCGAACAGCGTTGTTTGATAAATGTTTTTATTAATTTTGCAGCGTAGTAAGACAGTGCCCCGGCCTGTCGCTGGCATCGCTTGGCGGTGCGAGAGGAAAGTCCGGGCAGCATAAGGCGCTCCACTTCTGAAACTGGAAGCTGTTGGTGACAGCAGGTGTAGGCAGAAGAAAATAACCGCCGGTGCCTGATACTTCCGGGAGCCGCTCCCGGACAGTCGGTGCCGGTAAGGGTGAGAAGGTGGTGTAAGAGACCACCAGCCGGCGGGTGACCGTTAGGGCTGTGCCGTCTGGAGGCTGCAAGTTCGCGTATACCATCGTCATGACAGGGTTGCCTGCCCGATGCCTCTTGAAGGCTACGATGGAGGGTAGAACGCTAAAGCTGCAGGGTGACTTGCAGATTAGATAAATGACAAGGCTCTCCGCTTTCAGGCGGGGATACAGAACCCGGCTTATCAGGGCACTGTCTTACTTTTTAATGTTTGATTCTATGAAAGACTTACAACCAAATATTCTGAACGACTACGAGCACCTCATCACGCGCGCCATTGAGCGTTGGGGTGAGGAGGACGACTTCCCCGTGCTGGAAGGCTTGGAGCGTAAGGCGCTCGACGATTATCTTTTTGAGTATCAGCGCATCCTCGACAGTGAGGGGAGCCAGAAAGCGCAGCTCACGAAGTATGGCATCATCGCGATCCTGCCGGTCATCGTGCTCAGTGCCTTTCCCGAGAGCATGCTTCCTTGGGGAAAGTATTCGCTCATTGCGGGCGTGGTGGCAGGCGTGATCCTGGCCCTGCTGGTCAAAGGCCTTGTCATGCTG
Organism: uncultured Prevotella sp.; assembly: GCA_900315955.1. Taxonomy (GTDB): domain Bacteria; phylum Bacteroidota; class Bacteroidia; order Bacteroidales; family Bacteroidaceae; genus Prevotella. The sequence continues at coordinate 15,068 of ONBC01000028.1, read as the reverse complement.
CTTGTCAGAGCGCGCCTGAGCCGGCTCAAGCGTGCGAACCCGGAGCTTGCCGCGTTTTCGGCAAGTGTAGAGATTTACCAGAAGAATAAACAATAACCCCGAATCAACACTGTTTTATGGAGAACAACAATTTGCCCGACTTCATGAAGTATCAGGGCGACTACACGTCGGAAGGCTTCATCGACAAGATCTCACGTATAGCCAAGCGTGCAGGTGCCAAGCTCGTCTATGTGGCGCTTATCTTGTACTACACTTTACAGAGCAACGATGTGTCGGTGAAAGACAAGGCGATCATCATCGGTGCCTTGGGCTACCTCATCAGTCCGCTCGACATCATCCCCGATGCCATCCCTATCGCAGGATTGGGCGATGACTTGGCAGTGCTGCTCTACGTGGTGAAGAAGGTGTGGGGCGAAGTGCCCGATTCGGTCAGGGAGAAGGCACACGCCAAGTTGTCGAAATGGTTTGACGAGGACGAGATGAAGGAGGCTGACAACATCTTCTCCACCCCCAACGAGTGAGGCCTATGCCACAATCGGTGTCCGCGACGGACTGTCGAAAGATCATCCATGTCGACATGGATGCGTTCTTTGCTTCCGTAGAGCAGCGTGATCATCCGGAACTGAAAGGCAAGCCGATAGCCGTGGGTTATGACGGTCCGCGCGGTGTGGTCTCGACAGCGAGCTACGAGGCGCGGAGATTTGGTGTGCACTCTGCCATGGCGATGTCTACGGCAAAGCGCTATTGCCCCGCGCTCATCGTCGTGGAAGGCCATCATGAGCATTACCGGGAGGTGTCCGACCAGGTGCACGCTATTTTTAAGGATTATACCGACCTCATCGAGCCTATCTCCATCGATGAGGCTTTTCTTGACGTGACCCATAATAAGAAAAATATCATGGATCCGGCGGCCATCGCCTCGGAGATAAGGACACGTATCCGTGAACAGCTTCATCTCACGGCTTCCGCGGGCATCTCTTACAATAAGTTTTTAGCGAAGATCTCCAGCGACTACAACAAGCCTGACGGACAGTTTGAGGTCAAGCCGGAGGAAGCACCCGACTTTATCGCTCACCTCCCCGTGGAGAAGTTCTGGGGCGTGGGCCCCAAGACGTTGCAGCGAATGCACAAGATAGGGATCTTCACGGGCGCTGATCTTCGGGCGGTGTCGCTCAATCATCTGAAGGAAGTATTCGGAAAAGCGGGGGAGGTGTATTATAATTTTTCGCGCGGCATCGACGACCGCCCCGTGGAACCCGTGAGTCTGCGCAAATCGGTAGGCTGTGAGGAGACAATGGAGACCGACATCACGATGCAGTCGCAGATGATCATCGAGCTCTATCACCTGGTCTTAGAGCTTGTTGAGCGACTTCGTAAGGCTGATTTCAAAGGCAAAACCTTGACGCTGAAAATCAAATACTCCGACTTCACGATCATCAACCGTGGCGTGACCGTTTCCAAGGTGCTGACAGCAAAAGAGCAGATCCTTCCGCTCGCAAAACAGCTCCTGAAGAAGGTGGATTACTCCGCGACCCATCCCGTGCGGCTTGTGGGCTTGTCGGTCAGCAACCCAACGACGGGAGATGACAAACCCCACTGGGTGCAAGGGTGGCTGGACTTTGGTGACCGATAGCCATCATGTTCGGGTTCTCTTTCGTCCGGTTTCAAGTTCAAAACTTTGTACTTTTTGTAAAGAAAAGTGGTCGGAATTAATTGTCAGCCAATGGGCCGGCAACAGTCTTCAGAGCGTTCAGCAACTACTAATATGTCTATGCCTTCTTTACTGTCGCGTCGCTGACAAGAGACAAGAGCACATACAACAGAATGACGATCCACCAGGCACCTAAGAAGCCGGCAAGGAAGCCTTGGCCAGAGAAACCCTGATAAAGGGTAGAGGCGATGATGATCGCTGCCGAGATGGCAATGAAAGAATAGCGCAGCTCGTTGCCTTTCCATCCCCAGTGCTTAAACTTGAGGGCAAACATCGGTATCTCAGAGATGAGCAGCCAGGAACTGACCAGCATCAGCAGGATGACGATGCCCGCACCGGCGGGGAGCGTGTTGAGCCAGTTGCCCAGACAGAGGATCAGCGATCCCCAGAACAGCGCATTGGCAGGAGTGGGCAGCCCGATGAAGCCCATCGTCTGGCGCTCGTCAAGGTTGAACTTTGCCAAGCGCAGGGCAGAGAAAGCTGCCATGATGTATGCCACAAACGGGAGATAGTCGGCAACGACTCCCAAGAACGAGGGGAAGTTCATGACCAACAGTTGCGAGAAGATGATGGTCGATGGTGCCACGCCGAAGGTGACATCATCTGCCAACGAATCCAATTCCTTACCGATGGGAGACGAGACATGAAAGAGGCGGGCGCTCATGCCGTCGAAGAAGTCGAACACGGCTCCAATGATGATCCACAGCAATGCCAAATCGGGGCTATGGAAGAAAGCAAAACATGTGGCGATGCAGCCTGAGATAAGGTTGCAACAAGTCAGGGTGTTCGGAAAATTAATAAGTTTCATTTTTTCAATTTTGCAATGATCGTCTGGTCACCGGTGGTCTTCTGGTTCATCTTGACACAGATCTCCGTACCCAGTGGCAGGAAGACATCCACCCGGGAGCCTAACTTGATGAAGCCCAAGTGCTCATCGATGTAGCATTCTTCTCCCTCTTTGGCGTAGGTCACGATGCGGCGCGCCACCGCACCGGCAATCTGACGGCAGAGAATATCCGTACCGTCTTCAGTGGTGATCATGGTATCGGTATGCTCGTTCTCCATGCTGGCCTTGGGAAGCCATGCCTTATGGTAGTTGCCATTGAAATGCTTGACAAATTTCACTTTGCCATCCACGGGAAACCAGTTGGCATGGACATTGGTCAGACTCATGAAGATGGAGACCTGTATCCGGCGGTCATGGAAGTAGGTGTTCTCATTCACTTCCTCTATGACGACAATCTTGCCGTCGGCCGGAGCCACGACGATGCCGTCGGTATCTTCAACGTTCAGATAACGGATCGGGCACTGGTAGAAATTCACGGCAATGCCATACAGGATACCGAAGACGACAATGAATGCCCAAAAGATCCAGGGAATAGCTACAAAATGCCACAGTATATAACCTACTATTGCGATGAATGCCAAGCCGCCAACCAACTGGTCCACGCCTTCTCTGTGTATGCGTATTTTCTTTAGTTTCTTGATTCTTTTACCCATAACTTATAATTTGGCTGTTTTGCAACGTCAAATAAGTTCTTTTGCTCTGCAAAGTTAACCTTTTTCCATAGAACTCGCAAATATTTTCTATTCTTCTTTTGCTTATATCGTTTTTTCAGCGTAACTTTACACTCACAAAGAAAGCGTTCATGGAAGATTTCGTACATTTACACGTTCATACACATTATAGTATTCTTGACGGACAGTCGAAGGTGCCCCACCTCGTTGACAAGGCTATTAAAGACGGGATGAAAGGCATGGCCATCACGGATCATGGTGTCATGTATGGTATCAAGGAGTTCTCCGACTATTGCGCATCCGTCAACAAGAAGCGCAAGGCTGAAGGGCAGGAGCCTTTCAAACCTATCTTCGGCTGTGAGATGTATGTCGCCCACCACCGTAAGGAGGACAGGGACAAGGCGGCGGGAGACGGATCCGGCTATCACCTGATCGTCCTGGCCAAGAACTATCACGGCTATAAGAATCTTATCAAGCTCGTCAGTCGCTCCTGGGTAGACGGCTACTACTATAAGCCTCGTACCGACCGCTTCGACCTGGAGAAATATCACGAGGATCTCATCGTCTCCTCTGCTTGCTTAGGGGGTGAGATCCCTCAGAAGATCATGAAAGGAGATATAGCGGGCGCACGGGAGGCGGTGGAATGGTATCATCATCTCTTTGGCGACGATTTCTACTTAGAGCTTCAGCGTCATCAGGTCACCGACCCTAATGTGCATGCCAACCGCGAGACCTATCCTTTACAGCAGAAGGTGAACAAAGTGCTGATGCAGTTCGCGAAGGAGTACAGCATCAAGCTGATCTGTACCAACGACTGTCACTTCGAGGATAAGGAGACAGCAGAGGCCCACGACCACCTGCTCTGTTTGGCTACGGGCAAGGATCTTGACGATCCAACGCGTATGGTCTATACGAAGCAGGAGTGGTTCAAGACACGGGCGGAGATGAACGCGATCTTCGCCGATGTGCCGGAGGCGTTGTCAAATACCTTGGAGATCTTGGATAAGGTGGAGATCTACAGTATCGACCACGGACCGATCATGCCCTTCTTCCCCATCCCCGAGAGTTTCGGAACAGAGGAGGAGTGGCATGAGAAATTTACGAAGGAACAACTTTATAAGGAGTTCACCACCGACGAGAACGGTGAGAACCCGTTGCCGAAAGACAAGGCGGATGCCGTGATAGAGCGCTTGGGTGGCTACAACAAGGTCTATCGCATCAAGTTTGAGGCCGACTATCTTGCCAAACTGGCTTATGACGGCGCGAAGAAGCGCTATGGCGACCCTATCCCCGACAATGTGCGGGAGCATGTGAAGTTTGAGCTGCATGTCATGAAGACGATGGGTTTCCCGGGCTACTTCCTCATTGTGCAGGACTTCATCAACGCGGCCCGCGACCAGCTTGGCGTTTGGGTAGGACCGGGGCGTGGCTCTGCGGCCGGCTCTGTCGTGGCTTATTGCTTGGGTATCACGAAGATAGACCCATTGAAATATGACCTTCTGTTTGAGCGTTTTCTCAATCCTGACCGTGTCAACCTCCCAGATATTGATACCGACTTTGATGATGACGGTCGCGGAAAGGTGCTGCAGTGGGTGATGGACAAGTATGGCAAGGAGAACTGTGCGCATATCATCACCTATTCGAGCATGGCGACAAAAAACTCCATCTCGGATGTCGCCCGTGTGGAGAAACTTCCGCTGGAGCGTGCCAACGCTTTGAAGAAAGCCATCCCCGACCGTCTGCCCGATGGCTTGAAGATGAACTTAGGAAATGCCATCAAGTGCACGCCGGAGCTGCGTGAGGCGGAGAGCTCGATGGATCCGCGGGAGCGGAACACCATCAAGTATGCCAAGATGCTCGAGGGAACGATCCGGGGTACGGGCATCCACGCCTGCGGATTCATCATCTGCCGGGACCCGATCAGCGACTGGGTGCCGGTGTCAACGGCTGACGACCCTGATTTCCCCGACCGCAAGTGTGACGTGACACAGTACGACGGCCACGTCATCGAGTCGACTGGTCTTATCAAGATGGACTTCCTCGGCCTGAAAACCCTCTCGGAGCTGAAAGAGGCGGTGAAGGTGATCAAGCAGACAACGGGAAAGGAGATAGACCTTGACAACATCCCTATTGACGACGACCTGACCTATAAGCTCTATCAGGAGGGTCGTACCATCGGAACGTTCCAGTTTGAGTCGCCGGGAATGCAGAAATATCTGAAGGAGCTTCATCCTACGGTCTTCGAAGACCTCATCGCTATGAATGCCCTCTATCGCCCGGGACCTATGGATTACATCCCCGAGTTCATCGCCCGTAAGAAGGATCCGTCGCGTATCAAGTATGATATCCCCTGCATGGAGAAGTATCTGAAGGACACCTACGGCATCACGGTCTATCAGGAGCAGGTGATGTTGCTCTCCCGTCAGCTGGCCAACTTCACCCGTGGCGAGAGTGATGCCTTGCGTAAGGCCATGGGTAAGAAGAAAAAGGCCATCGTCGACGCGATGAAGCCGAAGTTTCTCAAGCAGGGCGCGGAGAACGGACACGACCCGAAGATCTTGGAAAAGATCTGGAGCGACTGGGAGAAGTTTGCTTCTTATGCTTTCAATAAATCGCACGCCACCTGTTATTCGTGGGTCGCTTATCAGACAGCCTATCTGAAAGCCCATTATCCCGCTGAATATATGGCAGCGTTGATGACGCGTCGTTTCTCGGATATCGGTGAGATAACGAAGCTCATGGAGGAGTGCAAGGCGATGAATATTCCGACACTGGGTCCGAGCGTCAACGAGAGTTATGTGGAGTTTGGTGTCAACGACAAGGGTGAGATCCGTTTCGGCTTGTCGGCCATCAAAGGCATGGGCTCGGCTGCTGCCGCCGCTATCGTCAGTGAGCGTCAGGCCCATGGTCCTTATAAGGACATCTACGATTTTGCTGAGCGGGTCAGCCTCAAGGATGTCAACCGCAAGGCCTTTGAGAGTCTGGCGCTGAGTGGCGGCTTCGATTGTTTCGGACTGATGCGCGAGCAGTATCTCGCCGCCAATCCCAAGGGAGAGGTGTTCCTCGACAGTCTGGTGCGTTTTGGACAGCAGTATCAACAGGATAAGAAAGATGCCGCCAACTCGTTGTTTGGTGCCATGAGCGCTGATGTGGCCGTGGCGCTTCCGCCGGCTCCGAAGGCTGAGGAGTGGAGCAGCATTGAGCGTTTAGGTCGTGAGAAAGATCTTGTGGGTATCTATCTTTCTGCTCATCCGTTGGATGATTATTCGCTGATCCTTAATAATATGTGTAACACGACCTGCACGGAGATTGGTGACCGCGGCAACCAGAATGAGTTGGCGCAGCGTGAGGATCTCACCTTTGGCGGTATCGTCACGAAAGCCACGCAGAAGTTCACCAAGCGCGGCTCTCCTTTCGGGCTGGTCACGATAGAGGATTTCAGTGGCTCCGGCGAGATAGCGCTCTTCGGAGAGGAGTGGGGCAAATGGAATGGCAAGCTGACGGTCGGCTGTTCGGTCTTTGTGAAGGCACGATATGTGAAGCTCTATCCCACAAGCCAGTCCTATTCGCTGCAGATACAGAACATTGAATATCTGCAGACGGTAAAGAACGAGCGCGTCGAGCGCTTCACGATCAATGTGCCCAGCAAAGCCATCGATGAGACGATGGTCAACGATGTGATGTCGATTGTCAGTGAGACACCGGGGCATACAGAGCTCTATTTCAATATCATCGATGAGGAAGCGCACATGAATGTGCTCCTGCGTTCGCAGAAACAACAGATTGAAGTGGGCAAAGAACTGGTTCAATATATTGACAGTCGGCCCGAGATGAGCTATCATGTCAATTGAAGAAAGTTAATAAGTTTTTGAGTTTTGAGTTTTTGAGTTCATCAACTCACAAACTCACAAACTCATCAACTCACAAACTTTAAAACTCATAAACTCAAAATACAATGAAGATTACAATTAAATCATTGGACAGCATTCATGAGGCAGCCCGCGAGTTCATTAAGAACATGGGCAAAGGTCATGTGTTTGCTTTTTATGGTAAGATGGGTGCGGGAAAGACCACATTCATCAAAGCGATCTGCGAGGAGTTAGGGGTAGAGGATGTCATCACCTCTCCTACATTCGCTATCGTCAACGACTATACATCCACAAAGGATGACAGTCATATCTATCATTTCGACTTCTATCGAATTAAGAAGTTGGAAGAGGTCTATGATATGGGGTATGAGGATTACTTCTACAGTGGCAGCCTTTGCTTCATTGAGTGGCCGGAGCTCATCGAAGAGATCCTTCCGGGAGATGCCGTGAAGGTGACCATCACGCAGAATGAGGACGGTTCAAGAACGGTTGAGTTCTAATAATCTTTCAGATAACTCACTTTTTTGGCATAAAGTTTGTTTAGATGAATCTAATTACTTACTTTTGCACAAAATATATTTAAAGAAAGGAAAATAACTATGACAGTAGAAGTAACGGCTGATAATTTTGAAAAGCTGAAGAATGGCAATCTCCCCCTGGTCGTTGACCTGTGGGCAACGTGGTGTGGTCCCTGCCGTATGGTAGGCCCAATCATGGAGGAGCTCTCCAATGAGTATGAAGGCAAAATCGTAGTGGGCAAGTGCGATATCGAGGCTAACGAGGATATCCCCATGCAGTATGGTGTCCGCAATATTCCTACAATCCTGTTCTTTAAGAACGGTCAGCTCGTCGACAAGTTTGTTGGCGCTGCGGCAAAGGATAAGTTCAAGGAGAAGTTTGACAAGCTGCTGTAAAGCATTAGTAAAGAATATATAAAAAGAAAGAAAGAACACAGAGAGCGTTGCAAAAGGCTTTCTGTGTTCTTTTTTTGTCTTTCTTCTTCGGTGATGCGTCATTCTATGATGCTATGCTGTCGAGGAAGAGCAGGAGACGGTTGGTGACGTTGACGCTCGACACACCGCTGTCGAAATCTAAGGAGACGAGGTTTAGCTGCGGATACATCTTCTTCAGTTTCTTCTCTATACCTTTCGAAACCACATGGTTGGCGATGCATCCGAAAGGCTGAAGACTTGCCACATTGTTCACTCCTTGTTTCACCATGCTGATGATATCGCTCGGCAAAAGCCATCCCTCACCGAACTGTGCGGCAAGCGACACCACGCCATTCACTTCCTTCGCGTCTTCAAAAATATTCGTGAACGGACGGAAGTAGCGGAACTTAGAGGCTATGGCATTGATCTTCTTTTCCCGTCTCCAGATGAGGCTGTAGATGCTCTTCACTAAGAAGTCGGGTACATGACTGCACTTCAACCCCATGTGCTTCTGAACAATCGCGTTGACAAACTCTTGCAAGAAGAAAGGAGAAAGCAGCGGCGGGACGACCTCGCAACCCTTGGCGATGATGCGGCGTGCCAAGAATTGATGGGCAAAGGGATTGAACTTCAGAAATATCTCACCCACGATTCCTACCGCAGGAATGTCCTTGTCATCGGTTATCTCATCAAAGTCCTGGGCTGCTTTCGAGATGAGATTCATCAAGCGCTTCGGGTCATTGTCCAAGATAGGCTTGGCAGCATCAGCGAGATATTTCTCCCTCAGCATCTCCGCCTTGTTGTTCCATTTCTCCCCCACAAGATAAGCATCTTTCTTGAGGCGGCTCACCGAACCATGATATAACTTGGAAATCGTGTCGCCATAGAGAAACGTGGTTACAATGATTGGAGCCATCTTCATCCAGGGCACATCGAGCTCACCATCCTGTTCGTCATCGTCTTGTGCGCTCGTCGAAACGCCCAAGGTTATTAAAGGCACATTCTCAAAACCGTTGGCATTCATCGCACGGCGAATCAGCGCTGCATAGTTGGTGGCGCGGCACTGGCCTCCCGTTTGCGACATGACAGCGGAGATCTTCGTGGGATCATATTTGCCGGAGCGCAGGGCTTTTACGAAGTCTCCTACAATCAGCGTTGCAGGGTAGCAAATTTCATTGTTTGCATATTTGAGACCGAGCTCAGCACTCGTCACATCGCTTGGCGGCAATACTTCCACATCCCAACCGATGAGTTTACAGAGAGGCGGGAGAAGGGGCGTGAGGTACTCTGTGAAGTAAGGCGCAAGAATCTTCCGTTGCTGAGGTTTCAAGCCTGTAGCGCATGATGTGGCTGGCCTTGTATCAATAACTTCCGCGGCATCGTGACTGATATTCCCGTTCAGGCTCTCAATGAGAGATCTTACGCGGAGCTTCAGTGACCCCACATTGCTCACGTCATCAATCTTCAGGAGCGTGTAGGGCTTGGCATGATGTTTCATGATGTCGCGTATCTCATCTTGGATGAATGAGTCGGGGCCACAACCGAAGGATGTCATCTGAACGAAATGGACATCGTTTGGCTGCTCGGCGCACCACTGACCCGACTTGATGATGCGGTTCATGTAGGCCCACTGACGCACGAGATAAGTATCCCCCGTGCCTGTATTCAAGTCTCCGCGCACGATATCATCGGAAATCACGTTTACGCCTAACGCCGCAATCATCTCCGAGAGCTTGTGCTGAATCAGTGGGTCGGTATGATAAGGCCGGCCGGCAAGCAGGATGGTGAGCCGATGCTCCTTTCTGCTGTCTGCAAGGATATCCACTGCTTTCTGATGAATAGCCGAGACATATTCATGCTGAGCTTTTACAGCAGCTTGGAAGGCTTCTTTGCGTGTCTTGGCTCTCACGCCATATTCCTTCAGGAAACTGTCGAGTTGCTTTTCGAGCAGTTTCTCATCCTTGAAGTTGATCACAGGCGACACAACCTCATTGTGCAGGTTCATGGCAGAGCGGATGACATCTGAATAAGCTGAGACGATAGGACAGTTATAACTGTTGATGTTCCGGTCATCGTCTTGGTGCTCAAACACCACATAGGGCATGAAGATAAACTTCCTTACGTTGTCGGACATTTCTGTCAGTCGCTCGTCAAGCTCCTTCACATGCGAGTGTACGAGCTTTGCGGGGAAGCAGATATTGTCGCTCATCACTGTGCTCAGCGCTCCTTCATATCTTCGGAAGTTGCTCTCTGAACTGAGCATTACCTCGAAGCCGGCTTCCGTGAAAAGCGTGTGCCAGAAGGGAAAATCCTCATACATGTTGAGAACCCTTGGTATGGCAACTACAGGCTTTTCAGTATTAAGAGAAGCATTGTCAGAGCCTTCGCCGGCCGTTGTCTCACCGTCTTTTGAAGCCACTGCTTTGCAACGGTCGAAGAGCAGATGATATTTGTAGGTGTAGATATTCTCGCCTTTGACATCATTCTTTCCTTTATTGTTGAACACGCGCTCACATTTGTTTCCGGAATAGAACTTGCGCCCTCCCGCAAACTTGTACATCGTTACGAAGCAATGGTTCTCGCAGCCTTTACAATTGAGAAGTCGCGTGTCGTAAGATGCCATGTCGAGAAGCTCGTTGATGGAGCGGCCTTCATTGATGAAGTGGCCTTGGAGCGCGCTTTCTTTGCTTGTCAAGTCATTGCTCTGTGTATTATTCTGTTGGACAGCTTTCTTCAGCTGTGCTATGGCGTGCAGCGCGCAGCCATAGGCTCCCATCATCTCGGGCATGTTGCTGCGTGCTACCTCTCTGCCGGTAAGCAGTTCGAATGCTCTGACGACGGAGTCGTTCTTCATTGTACCTCCCTGCACGACAATGTGTGCTCCGAGATTGTCATTGCCACGAAGCTTGAGCACCTTGTAGAGACAGTTGCGAACAACGGAGTAGCTCAGTCCGGCCGCAATATCTTCCACGGTAGCGCCTTCGCGCATCACCTGTTTAACCTTTGAGTTCATGAAGACCGTGCAGCGGGTGCCTAAGTCGCAGGGCTTATCCGCGCGGCATGCGAGCTGCGCGAAGTCTGCAACCTGATAGCCTAAGCCCTTGGCAAATGTCTGGATAAAGGTCCCGCAGCCCGACGAGCAAGCCTCATTGAGCTCCATACGTGTCACGGCTCCGTTTTCCACGAAGATAGCCTTCATGTCTTGTCCACCGATATCGAGGATAAAGCTTACGTCAGGCATGAGGTGAGCAGCGGCGCGATAATGCGCCATTGTCTCTATGATTCCGCTGTCAAGATTGAAAGCGGCCTTGATAAGCTCTTCACCGTAACCCGTAGAACAGGATCCTTCTATTGAGAGCGCTGTCCCCATCTCATCGGCTTTTGCCTTGAGTCTTGCCAGTCCGTCTTTTACGGCTTTGATGGGGTTGCCGAGGTTCATGGAGTAATCCTTGAAGATTATTTGCCCAGCTTCCTTTCCGAAGGCGCGCACGGCGATAATCTTTGTTGTCGTGGAGCCAGAGTCTATTCCGATGACGACCTGCTCTTTACCAGCGTGCATCGGGAAGACCTGAGTGGCATACTTATCCTTGGAACTCAACCACTTCCGGTGTTCATCATCAGATCTGAATAATGGGTCAAGTTCTTCTTCCGTAGCTTTAGAGTTTGAAATAGCTTTGGAAGAATTTGGGGTTAATGCAGACTTCAAGGCGGGACGTTGTGTCGAGATGGCTTTTACCAAATCATCCACATCTATCGCCGTCTGACTGTCACTTGTGGAGCCTGCTCTCAGCGCGCATCCAAGTGCCGGTATGAGGTTTCCTTCCTTGAGTACAATGAAGTCGGAGAGGGGCATGTTGAGGTAATCGGAGAAAGCTTTTTGCAAAGCAGGAAGGAACGTGAGCGGACCTCCACAGAGAAGGATGGGAGCGGAGAAGTCGCACCCGTGGCTCAGCGTCGTGACAGTCTGTACAGCGATGCTGTGGAAGATGCTGGCCGCTATATCTGTCTCGGGAAGGTTGCGGGACATGAGGTTCTGGATATCTGTCTTGGCGAACACACCGCAGCGCGCTGCCATGGGATAGAGGTGAGTCGACTGCAGGGCAAGGTCGTTCATTTTCTGATTGTCACAGCCCATGAGCACCGACATCTGATCGATGAAAGCACCTGTGCCTCCCGCACAGTTGCCGTTCATACGTAGTTCTGTAGCCTTCCCATTGAAGAACACCACCTTGGCATCCTCGCCGCCGATATCTATCAGTGCCTTTGCTTCCGGATAACGCTCGCGTGCAAACACCGTCGCAGCCACAACCTCCTGCACAAACTCAGCATTGAGATCCTCGGCCGTAGACATACCTACGGAACCCGTAACGCAGAGTCCCACACGCACGTGGGGAAACTTCTGTGCAATCTCTCTAAAATAAGAACCGACAAGCTCTTTTACCTTGGCGTTATGGCGTTCATAACGCGAGTAAACGAGCTTGTCGTCTGGGTCGAGGACGGCAACTTTCGCAGTTGTTGACCCAACATCAAGACCTATTCTGTAAAAGTTCTTCATTGTAAATCCTTCTCTTTTTCTCTACGAGCGCACTGCAAAGTTACGAATAAACTAAGACAAAAAGAAATGATTTTACATCAAAAAGTGAGCCTTTCTTATTCCTTTATTCTGCACCTGAGTCGGTAATAGCTGATATTTGCAAGATGCCTTTCCGTTCTTGCAGGATAGGGTGTATCGAGTTTCCTCTCCCTGAGAAGCTCCACCTGTTTGCTGAATGTCAATGGCAATTCATGATATGTTTCCATCCTGTTTCCCAATAATTCCCTGCAAAGATAATGAAAAAGGCGATAAGTTTGTTATCTTGATTGCATAAATGTAAACCAAAATCAATTAAGTTATGATAATCAGGAAGATGCTTTCATTCTTTGGAAAAGCTGGAAACCACATTCTGCCCACAGGCAGAGTTCTGAAGAGAGAACAGAAAACGGAAAGACAGGACAGGAAGAAACAGACGACCTTCTCCTCCTTCCTCCCCACCGCCTCACGGGGTATGAGTGCCTCCACGGTGGAGAATTACCACACTGCCGTGCGGTCGTTCATCCACTTTGGTGGCGGGAAGGACATGCCGCTGTCGGGCATCGACTGCCACCTTGTGGCCCGATACGAGCGGTGGCTGCGCGAGCAGGGCGTATGCCCCAACACCTCGTCGTGCTACCTGCGCTCGCTCCGTGCCATCTACAACAAGGCGGCCCAACACCGGCTGGTGAAGGACCGCAAGCCGTTCCGAAACGCCTTCACGGGTAACGACCGCACCGTGAAGCGGAGCATCGGCGCGGCAGACATCCGCAGGCTGCACGCCGCCGAACTGCCCGCGGGTTCCCGGCTGGCCCTGACCCGCGACCTGTTCATCTTCTCCTTCTGTGCTATGGGCATGCCCTTTGCCGACATGGCGCAGCTACGGCGCGGCCAAATCAAGGAGGGTATGCTCACTTACTGCCGTCGTAAGACGGGCCGTCAGGTGCGGGTGAAGATAGAAGGCCTCATGCAGGACATCCTCGACCGATACGCCCGTGAGGACAGCGACTACCTTTTCCCCATACTCCACAAGGCCGTCGGCAAATGTCTTCAGTCCCGCCGTTATTCCACGGCCCTGCGCAGCTACAACCGTGCCTTGCAAACACTTGCACAAAAAGCGGGTATCAAGGCACACCTCTCATCCTATGTGCCTCGCCACTCGTGGGCGAGCATGGCCTATCGCCACAATGTGGCCCTGCCCGTCATTTCCCAAGCGTTGGGACACAGCGACACCCACACCACACTCATCTATATCCGAGGCATAGACGACCGACAGGTGGCAAGGGCCAATAAGAAACTGCTGCTGGAAATTTTGACACCACCTCTTGGTAAGAGGTGGAATAGAATATATAATCGACTGCAAATTTAGGTCTTTTATTTCAAACTTCCTAATATTTAGCGGATTATTTTTTCTTTTTATTAACATTGGGCAGGCAAACCGGGCATAAATCCTCATTTGGGGATACGGTTTTTTACAGAGCATGGTTGTCCGCCCAACTGCCAACCGCGCCCTGTAAAAACAATCTGCATTGCGGATTGCTGCATCCGTGCTTTATCGAGTCTGCCTCGACATGTTTTCCTTATATTCCTTACTGAATTCCTGACCTGCAAATTGCCGTGCTGTGCTTATATACGGCTTTTTGCACCACCCATTATACCCTCTTACCAAGAGGATTTGCCCTCACCTTTCACACCTCTTACCAAGAGGTACACATTATTTTAGGGAGGAACGTCGATGGAAACAAAGCGAAAATTGGCTTATGTCAAACCTGAAATCAAAATAGTGGAAACGGACGCGGACTGTCCCCTGCCTACCGCCGAGCTGCCCCTTGGCGAGGATGAGACATGTGAGGGCGTTGATTCCAGAGCTTGGAAAGATTGATACAAACCAGCATAAGACGCTTGTTGGGAAATGGCGGGGAAAAGATGGCATCATCCCCCGCTCAGTTCCCATGTAACCTGAAGAGACTTAATCGCATGGTATCTTATAAGAATGAACCAGATCGGCCATAAGGCAGCCATCTCCCCAGCAGGACAGCAAATTAACATCTAAAATAAAAGAATTATGGACAAAAAAGAATTCAAGAAGAAAAAAGCGTATGTCAAGCCTACTATCGAGGTAGTCAGAGTGAATATCGAAGGCCAGATGCAGGCCGGCAGTCCCGCCGTGCAGCCCGGCGGTGGCGGCGGTGGAAGCATCAGCGTAGAGCCACCGAAAGAAGACGAAGATGAGGAAATCTTCGGCGCCAAGAAGTTCAATATGTGGAGCGAATGGGAGGATTGACATTTCCCATGCGGCATTTCCGGCACGCTCCGTATTCAGGAAAATGGATGAACAAATTAAAAATGGACAGATAAAAGCAACAAGATAATGAAAACAACGAAATTCCTATTATCATTGGGCATCTTTGCCTCACTGGGCATGCTTGCCTCTTGTGCCGACGACGACCTCGCCAACGGTGGCGGGA
>ONBC01000013.1 GCA_900315955.1 uncultured Prevotella sp. | reverse complement strand
GCCAAAAATGAATTTTGGTGGCGTTGAAGAGAACATCGTCACAAGAGAGGAGTTCACATTAGAGAAAGCACGTGAAGTACTGAAGAATGAGACGATTGCAGTCATTGGCTACGGTATCCAGGGTCCTGGTCAGGCCGGCAATCTTCGCGATAACGGTTTCAATGTAATCGTAGGCCAGCGTAAGGGCCGCAGCTATGACAAGGCTGTTGCTGATGGTTGGGTTCCCGGTAAGACGCTGTTCTCCATCGAGGAGGCTGCTGAGAAGGGTACCGTCATCGCTATGCTGCTTTCTGACGCAGGTCAGATCGCACAGTGGCCGAAGATCAAGCCTTTCCTCACCAAGGGCAAGACACTGTACTACAGCCACGGTTTCGCTATCAACTGGAACAACCGCACAGGTGTCGTTCCTCCCAAGGATATCGATGTGATCATGGTCGCTCCTAAGGGCTCTGGTACATCTCTGCGTACACTGTTCCTCGAGGGTCGTGGCATCAACTCCAGCTACGCTGTTTACCAGGATGCTTCTGGTCATGCTAAGGAGAAGACCTTAGCTATGGGTGTAGGTATCGGCTCCGGCTATCTGTTCGAGACAACCTTCCACAAGGAGGCTACCTCTGACCTGACGGGTGAGCGTGGCTCTCTGATGGGTGCTATTGAGGGTCTGTTTGAGGCTCAGTACCAGGTGCTGCGTGAGCATGGACATTCTCCTTCGGAGGCCTTCAACGAGACGGTCGAGGAGTTCACACAGAGCCTCTGCCCGCTGTTCGGTGAGAAGGGTATGGACTGGATGTACGCTAACTGCTCTACAACAGCTCAGCGTGGTGCTCTCGACTGGCGTCCTCGCTTCAAGGCTGCTTGCCTGCCTGTCATGGAGTGGCTCTATTCTTCCGTGGAGAGCGGCAACGAGGCTCAGATCTCTATCGACAAGAACTCGCAGCCTGACTACCGTGAGAAGCTGAACGCTGAGCTGAAGGCTATGCACGACATGGAGATGTGGCGCGCTGGTGAGACGGTTCGTAAGCTCCGTCCTGAGAACAGCTAATCGTTAGATTACTACTTTTACCATATTATTATAGAAAGCCTTTCCTCTTTTCGATGGGGAAAGGCTTTTGTTATATAATCCTTTATACTTTTTTGTACAAGAAAATAGATGGATGCGGAAAGTTTTGGTTAACTTTGTAGTAAAATAGACATACAAATGCTACATTTCGTATCTTTTGGTAGTGGGAGCAGTGGTAATTGCAGCTTGCTCTACACCGACACAGAAGCAATAGTCATTGATGCGGGGGTAGGGGTGCGAACACTTAAGAAGTACCTCAAGAGCTATGGACTATCTCTCTTCAGTGCTTTAGGAATAATCATTACACATGATCACGCTGATCATGTGCGTTCCGTTGGTTGCCTCAGTAATAATTATAATCTTCCAGTCTATGCAACGCTTGGCGTGCATGAAGGTATCGGAAAGAACTGGAGTGTCAGGAAGAAAATAGTGCCGGAGCTAAAGCGAGTCGTCATGAAGGATACTCCCTTCAAAATAGGCAGTTTTGAGATTACTCCTTTTGGTGTGCCTCACGACAGTACTGATTGTGTTGGCTTTAAGATTAAATACGAGAACATATTTTTTGTCATCATGACAGATGTCGGACATCTCACGGAGGATATGAAACAATATATTTCTCAAGCCAACTACCTCGTAATAGAAGCAGACTATGAACAGCAGATGTTGGAGTCCGGTCCGTATCCGCAACATTTGAAAGACCGTATTGCAGGGCCTTATGGCCATCAGAGCAATCGAGAATGTGCCCAAGCGTTGGTGGATTGTGCTACTCCTAAACTTCGGCATGTATGGCTTTGTCACCTTAGCGACGAAAACAATCATCCCGATCTTGCTGAAAAGCAGGTAAAGCAAATTCTTCGTGAGCACGGGATAGTAGCAGGCAAGGAACCTGGTGCTGACTTTGACCTTGACGTTCTAAAACGAAAGACTCCCAGCGAGATATTTGATCTTTATTAGGCTGTTCTGTTTATTTTGGCATGGGCAAGATCAAGCAGTTGCAGTGGATGTTTCCAATGAATAAAATAGACTCAGATGCGGGAAACCGCAACTGAGCCCTTATAATTACCTATTACAAAGCAGGCTGTTTCTTCTAAATTCTGCGCATGTGATCGCTGTAGCAATAGCTACATTAAGGCTGTCTGCTGTCGGTCTGCCTTTCGGATAATTGGGAATCAGCAACCGATGGTTGATAAGCGGACGGATGGCAGGGGAGATGCCGTTCCCTTCATTTCCCATAACAATCAGGCCTCCACGGGTAAGCTGCTGGCTATAGATATCTTCTCCATCCAGCAACGTGCCATATACGGGATAGTCGTTTGGCAAATGATGGATGAGTTGCTCTAAGTCGGTATAATGGACGCGGACGCGCGCAATGCTCCCCATGGTGGCTTGGATCACCTTGGGACTGTAGGCATCGGCGGTGTTTAACGAGCAGAAGATCTCTTCAATGCCGAACCAGTCGGCAACACGAATGATGGTGCCGAGGTTTCCGGGATCCTGCACTCCGTCAAGCGCCAACGATAGTTTCTGATCATTCTCAGCGCGCAGCAAAGGGAGAACATCTGCTGGCTCTGCTTTGTCTTCGGGAAGTTCAAACAAGGCCAATACTTGTTGCGGATGCTGAAGGAGTGAAGCTTTGCGAAGTTCATCTGCATCGACTGCTATGATCTCGGTATCTTGGAAGTGATCCTTGTTGTCCTTGACCCAATCGTCAATGGCCACGACAAGTTTAACAGGAAAGCGTGAGAGGAGGTCGCCGACGACCTTGGGGCCCTCGGCAACGAAAAGACCATGCTCACGCCGTCCTTTCTTGTTCTCCAGCGAGTGGATGAGTTTCAGTTTTGCTTTGCTGATCATTGTATTATTGATGTGTGGGCGGTCACAAGGACCGCAACTTGCATAAGCGGACGGTCCCCAGGGCCGCCACTGCTATTGCGCTAAGAGATACTTCTTGAATGCGTCGAAATCGTTGGGCATCTCGATGCTCTGCTTCTTGCCTTTCATGAAAGCCTGCAGACGCTCCGGAATGGCGATGTCGGTGCCAAGGATAGCATCCACTTTCTCTTTGAACTTAGCCGGATGAGCCGTCTCGAGGAATACGCCCACACCCTCAGCAGGCAGTTGCTCTTTCAAGGCCTGGTAGCCGCAAGCACCATGAGGATCAAGCACATAGCCAGTTTCCTTATAGCATTGCTTCATCGTCTCACGAATGCGGTCGTCAGGATAGGTAGCACCACTGATGGCCTTGGAGATAACGTCATGACTGTTATGGTACAGATCGAGGATACGTGCAAAATTGCTCGGTGCACCGACATCCATGGCATTGGCTAACGTCTGCTTACTGGCCATCGGCGTATAGACACCTGTCTGGAGATATTTGAAGAATACGTCGTTGGCATTGTTGGCTGCGATGAAATGGCTCACGGGGAGACCCATCTTCGCACCAAACAGCCCGGCTGTGATGTTACCGAAGTTACCCGACGGTACGCAGACCGTGAACTTCTTACCATTCAGCGCACCGGCGCGTTTGAGCTGTGCATAGGCATTGAAATAGTAGAAAGCCTGCGGGAGGAACCGTGCCACATTGATACTGTTGGCTGAGGTGAGGATCATGTGTTCTGTGAGTTCCTTGTCCATGAAAGCCGACTTGACGAGTGCCTGACAATCGTCGAAGACACCATCTACCTCCAGAGCTGTGATGTTATGGCCTAAAGTCGTGAACTGGCTCTCTTGGATCTTACTGACTTTTCCTTTCGGGTAGAGTACATAGACATGGATGCCATCGACCCCCAGGAAACCATTGGCAACAGCTGATCCCGTGTCGCCACTTGTCGCAACAAGGACATTCACCAGGCGCTTGTCTCCCGTCTTCTCCTGATCCTTGCGGATGAAATACTGAAGCAGACGCGCCATGAAGCGGGCACCTACATCCTTGAAAGCAAACGTAGGACCATGGAACAGCTCCAAGGCATAGATGTTGTCGTTGACCTGCACAACCGGCGTGTCGAAAGCCAATGTGTCGTAAACGATGTGCTTCAAGGATGCTTCATCTACATCGTCGCCAAAGAAAGCCTTGGCAACCTCGAAGGCGATCTCTTGGAAGGACAACTTGTCGATCGTGTCGAAGAAACTTTGAGGCAACTGCTTGATCACCTCAGGCATATAAAGGCCACGGTCGGGTGCAAGACCCTTTTCTACAGCCTCGCGGAGCGTTGCCTCGGGGGCTTTATGATTGGTACTGTAATATTTCATATTTCTTATTTTATTGCCATAAATTTATCCATGAACTCCGTGAGATAGAGCATGCCACAACACCCATTGACACAGGCCACCTCGTCGTAAACCTGCACGCTGTCGGGCTCGATACCTTTATACCACACGAGGAAAGGTACCGGCTCTTTGACATGGGTGCGGATCTCCACCGGCGTGGGGTGGTCGGGAAGGACGGCGATGGCTACAGGCTCATCCCATTGCTTCACCTCATTGTAAATAGGTTCCACGACCCGGTGATCGAGGTTCTCTATCGTCTTGAGTTTCAGTGCGAGATTACCGTCATGGCCTGCTTCGTCGCTTGCCTCAAAATGAACAAAGACGAAGTCCTGATTATAAAGTGCTGTGAGAGCGGCTGCAACCTTACCTTCGTAGTTGGTGTCGGCAAGGCCGGTAGCGCGTGGTACCTTCACAACGTCAAGCCCGGCATACTGCCCGATGCCCCGGATAAGGTCGACCGCAGAGATGCAGGTGCCCCACTTGATCTGGGGATATTTCTCCGGCAACGTCTTCATGGAAGGACGATAGCCACCGCCCCAGGGCCAGATGAGGTTGGCCATACGTTCACCCTTCGCTGCTTTGTCTTTGTTGTAGGGATGTGCTTCGAGCAATGCCTGACTCTTAACGATGAGGTCATTGAGCAGGTCGGCGGTCTCCCGTGCCGTCATTCGTACTTCTCCTGTGGGCTTGCCGTCGAAACCGATGATGGGCTCATGCTTGTCTTCCCAGCCTTCCTCCGGCTTGACAAGCAACGACTGCCACGGCTCGTTCGGATGGTCATGGGGTGGGGCACAGACGATATGTTTGCTGGCCCGCTTGACGATCAGCAGGTGGCGGTATTGAATGCCCGGAATGAATTTAATATCAGTGCTTCCAAGCTTTTCGTTCAAGTAATGCATAAGGACGGCACCATTCTCTGTAGAGAGATTTCCACCGTTATGTGTGATGATCTTCCCGTCACCGACACAGATGATATTCAGACGCAGCGCGAAATCTTCGGGAGCCATGTCATAGCCAATACTGGCAGCCTCCAAGGGTCCGCGACCTTCATACACCTTGTTCTGGTCATAGCCAAGGATGGTACTGTTGGCGACTTCAGAGCCAGGGAGGAAACCATCCGGAATGGTCATCAGACGCCCTGTCTGGCCCTTGCGTGCCAGCATGTCCATATAGGGTGTGTCTGCATACTGCAGTAAGGTTTTACCACCCAGACGTTCCACGGCATGGTCTGCCATGCCGTCCCCTAATATAATAATGTGTTTCATTGTCACCCTGTAATTAAACGTTTGCAATACTGATGATATTCGCGAACACGCCGGCTGCCGTGACACTGGCGCCTGCTCCATAACCCTGAATGAGCATGGGATATTCTTTGTAGCGCTCGGTGGTGAGCAAGACAATGTTGTTGCTCCCCTCCAGTTTGTAGAAAGGACTGTCTTGCCCCACAGCTTTTAGGGCTACACTCACTTTGCCGTGGTCCATCGTGGCAATGAAACGCCAGCGTTTGCCTTCTTCTTCCAAGGTCTTACGGCGCTTCTCGAAGTCGGCATCGAGATCAGGCAGATGTTTCCAAAACTCTTCCAACGAACCTTTAAAATATTCATCAGGTACAAAAAGATGTTTCTCCACATCCTCCTGCTCTACACGGTAACCGGCCTCTCGGGCAAGGATAACGATCTTGCGCACAACATCTGTTCCGCTAAGGTCGATACGTGGATCTGGCTCAGAGTAGCCATCCTCTTTGGCGGCAAGCACGGTCTTGGAGAACGGACAATCGGCAGAGATCTTGTTGAAGATGAAGTTGAGCGTTCCGCTCAGTACAGCCTCAATCTTCAGAATGCGGTCACCGGAGTTGCGCAGATCATTGATCGTACCAATGATGGGCAGTCCTGCGCCGACATTGGTCTCAAAGAGGAACTTGATGCCGCGACGCAGCGCCGTTTCTTTCAGATGAGAGTAATTATCGTAAGCAGAGCTTGCCGCAATCTTATTAGCAGCGACAATACTGATATTGTGGTCCAGTAAAGACTGATAGAGGTCTGCAATCTCCTTAGACGCCGTACAGTCGACAAAGACAGCGTTAAAGATGTTCATGGACAGAATTCTGTCACGCAGCTTCTCTGGATCACTGGGCTCCGACTGCTTGAGCAGTGCTCTATAGTTGTCAAGGTCAATGCCATCCCGTGAGAAAATGGCATTGTGAGAACTTGCCACACCTACGACGTTAAGTTTCAGACGCGAGTGCTCTTTCAGGTTCTCATATTGTGAGCGGATCTGCTCGATGAGCTTTCCACCAACCGTTCCGATCCCGCAGATAAAGAGGTTAAGCACTTTGTATTCGGAGAGGAAGAAGGAGTCGTGGAGCACGTTCATGGTCTTGCGAAGCTCAGCGCCTTGTACGACAAAAGAGATGTTGGTCTCCGAGGCTCCCTGTGCACAGGCGATGACGGAGATACCGCTTCGTCCGAGTGTGCCGAAGAGCTTGCCGGCAATGCCTGCCGCATGCTTCATGTTCTCACCCACGATAGCCACTGTAGCGAGGTTGCTCTCCACGTGCATGGGGAACATAGCACCATCCTCAATCTCTGCAGCAAATTCGTTGTCGAGCACGCGTGCAGCTTCAGCGGCGTCCTCATCGCGTACGCCGATAGACGTGGAGTTCTCTGAAGAAGCCTGAGAGACCATGAACACAGAGATGCCATTGTTGGCCAGAGCTGTGAAAATACGGCGGTTGACACCGATGACACCCACCATGGCGAGACCCGAGACCGTGATGAGCGAGGTGTTCTTAATGCTGGAGATGCCCTTGATAGGTTTATGGTCGTTGACGATCTTATCTTTGATGATCGTTCCCGGTGCATCGGGATTGAAAGTATTCTTGACGCGGATCGGGATGTTCTTGATTCGGACAGGATAGATGGTAGGCGGATAGACGACCTTCGCTCCAAAGTTGCAGAGCTCCATAGCCTCGACGTAGCTCAGCTCGTCGATGGTGTAAGCAGTCTTGATCACACGGGGGTCAGCGGTCATGAAGCCATTCACATCGGTCCATATTTCAAGAATCTCAGCGTCCAGGTCCGCTGCTATGATAGCCGCCGTATAGTCGGAGCCGCCTCGCCCGAGGTTGGTCGTCTCTCCTGAGTCTTTGTCGGAAGAGATAAATCCTGGCAGGAGCGTGACACGCACCATGTCTTTGAAAGCCTCTTTCACGAGGTGGTTGGTGAGCTCAGAGTCGAGCACGGTCTTGCCATTCGGGGATGTGGTTGTCTTGATGAAGCTGCGTGAATCCATCCAGCGTGAGCCTTTGACAAGGGTTGACACGATGTTGGAGCTCAGTCGCTCACCATAGCTTACGATGGCATCGAGCGTCTTTTTGCTGAGGTCGTGGATGAGATAAACACCAAAATAAATGGAATGCAACTGTTCGAACAAGGCGTCCACCTTATTGAAAAGCTCCTCACGGTCACTGGTGTCAGTGATGATGGTGTCGATCATCTTATGATGACGGTCTACCATCTGTTCGTATTGTTCTTTCCACTCTTCTTTCCCTTCCTGGGCAAGATGTGAAGTGGCGATGAGCTGGTCGGTGATTCCACCCAATGCACTGACGACAACAACAATGGGCTGTCGCTTGGCCTCTTTCTCGACAATGCGTTTTAAACTGAGAATGCTTTTCACGGAACCTACCGATGTTCCGCCGAATTTTAATACTTTCATTTGTTAAATGATTATGGGTTTGTTATTGCGCAACCATTCCCAATACGTGAGGGCTTATAGCTGTACTTGTCTGCAAAGGTAATAATGTTTCATCGTTCTAACAAAGAAAAACGATAAATTTATTAATAAAATGGCGATATATACCGAGGAAATGCTATGATTTGATTAATTTTGCAACAAATATACGAAATACAGTCAGATGATAGAAGAATATCAATTGAGAGTTTTGCCTCAAGCAGCAGCCTCTGAAGAAAATATCATAGCTTACCTCGCCAAAGAGAAAGGATTGGATGCCCGCACATTGACGCATGTTCGTGTGCTCAGAAGAAGTATTGATGCCCGTCAGCGTACAATCTATGTAAATCTGAAAGTAAGGGCTTATATCAATGAGACACCACAAGACGATGAATATCAGCATGTCGATTATCCGTATGTCGGCGACCGTCCGCAAGTGGTCGTGGTGGGCGAGGGTCCTGGTGGTCTCTTCGCTTCCTTGCGGTTGATAGAATTAGGCCTGCGCCCGGTCATCCTTGAGCGTGGAAAAGATGTTAGGGAGCGTAAAAAAGATATGGCACTTATCACCAAGACCCAGAAGGTGGATCCGGAAAGCAACTATTGCTTTGGTGAAGGCGGTGCGGGCGCTTACAGTGATGGCAAACTCTATACCAGGAGTCACAAGCGTGGAAACACGGAGAAGATCCTTAATGTCTTCTGTCAGCATGGAGCCTCTACGTCTATCCTCGCTGATGCCCATCCACATATTGGAACCGATAAACTGCCGCGCGTCATTGAGAACATGCGGTTGCAGATTATTAAAAGTGGGGGAGAAGTTCATTTCCAAACAAAGATGACGGGCTTCTTGCTTGAGCAGACACCGGGTGGCGGGGAAAGGGTAATAGGAGCAAAAGCCGTTGATTTACAGACCAATAAAGAACTTGAGTTTCGTGGTCCTGTTATTCTCGCTACGGGACATAGCGCTCGGGATGTCTATCGTTATCTGGCAAGTGCCAAGATAGAGATAGAGCCGAAAGGCATAGCTGTCGGTGTGCGTCTTGAACATCCGTCAAAGCTTATCGACCAGATACAATATCATAATAAAAATGGGCGTGGCAAATATCTCCCGGCAGCTGAGTATTCAATGGTTGCCCAGGTTGAGGGGCGTGGCATCTATTCCTTCTGTATGTGTCCGGGCGGTTTCGTTATTCCGGCAGCCACAGGACCGGAGCAGATCGTCGTCAACGGTATGTCGCCAAGCAACCGTGGCACGCAATGGTCCAATAGTGGTATGGTCGTGGAAGTGAGACCTGAGGATGTGACTCAGATCATGCCGGGTAATGGCGGACAGCACGATGTCTTGTCTGTGATGCGCTTTCAGGAACAACTGGAAAAGATGTGTTGGCAGCAAGGTAACATGCGACAGACAGCGCCAGCCCAGCGGATGGCGGATTTCGTGAACAACCGGCTCAGTTATGATCTTCCCAAGAGCAGTTATGCGCCAGGACTTGTGAGCAGTCCTTTGCATTTCTGGCTTCCATCTTTCATTGGCAAGCGTTTGCAGGAAGGTTTCAAAGTCTTTGGCAAGCGAAGCCATGGCTTCCTTACCAATGAAGCTGTGCTGATAGCCGTTGAGACACGAACCTCTTCTCCGGTCCGTATCTTGCGCGACCACGAGACCCTACAGCATGTCCTCATAGAAGGATTGTTCCCTTGCGGAGAAGGCGCCGGCTATGCGGGCGGCATTGTCTCTGCCGGTGTGGATGGTGAGCGTTGTGCTGATGCCGTATACGCTTCGCTTAAAGCTCAGGGATAATATATAAAATCATTATCGTTAGGGCGCTTATGATAAATATAGGGTATGCTTTAATTGCAATGACGGTTTCTCGTAGCCGTCATTGCAAGGCTGCCCCCAAGTGTTTTATTCGTTTCTGAAACTCTTGATGCGTTGCTCTTCAGAGAGACGGCAGATAAGAAGACAGCCGTCGTGCTCGGCAACAATATAGTCGGACAATCCCTGGATGATCACTTGTTTCTCTTGTGATGTATGGATGATACATCCATGCGTATCAAAGACTTTGATGTTCTGACCAATACAAGCATTGCCGTTCAGGTCATGCTTGGTCTGTGTCAGCAGAGAGCCCCAGGTGCCAAGATCGCTCCACCCAAAGTCTGCCGGATAGACAAAGATTTCCTCCGCCTTCTCCATGACGGCATAGTCGATGGAGATATTCTCGCAGTCTATATAACTCTTATCCACAGCCTCTTGTTCCTTGTCGGTGCCAAGAACATCCTGAAGACGCTCGAAAATATTGTTTACTCTGGGCGCATAGATGCGGAGCGCGTTGACGATGGTCTCCACATTCCAAATGAAGATACCCGAGTTCCAATAGTAATTGTTCATTCCCATATACTGCTTGGCTTTCTCTAAGTCGGGCTTCTCATGGAAAGTGTCTACGCGGTATATCTCTTTGTTTCTCAATGTGTTGGAGGACAGATCGGCTTCAATATAACCATAGCCGGTCTCTGGTCTTGTCACCTTCATACCGAGGGTGACGATGGCATCCGATTCTTGCGTGAAGGCCAATGCGCCTTTAATAACGCGCTTGAATTCTGTAGTATCCGTAATGACATGGTCGCTCGGTGATACCACAATGTTGGCCTTGGGATCCGTCATCTTGATCCGCCAACTGACATAGGCAATGCATGGTGCCGTATTTCTTCTGCACGGTTCAAGAAGGATGTGGCTGGGATCCACTTCTGGCAACTGCTTTTCAACGATTTGTTGGTAACGTTTATTCGTCACGATCCAAACGTTACTGTCCGGGCAAATATCATGGAAGCGATCATAGGTCATCTGTAGCAACGAACGGCCCATTCCCAAAACATCGATAAACTGCTTAGGGGTATCTTCTGTGCTCATTGGCCAAAAGCGGCTCCCCACTCCACCTGCCATAATGACCAAATGGCTGTGATTATTTGTCATAAAGAGATTTATTTATTTTATTTTGTGCAAAAATAAGAAAAGTATATCACTTTAACGAATTTGCCAAAGAAAAATTGTATCTTTGGCATGAATTTAGTTACTTAATCGTCAAGATAAATATTAATTGAATATGATAGCTCAATATATTATCGTTGGTATCGTTGTCGCACTTGCTTTTTTTTACGCCCTTTATATGATACGAAAAGCGCTAAGGCAAAAATCAGGCGATCCTTGTTATGGGTGCGCCCTGAAAAAAGTATGTAAGAAAGAGAAAAGGCTCAGTATTATTAAAGAAAAAAGAACACCGCGTGAATAGGGTTCTAATGTCTCTCACGAACCATTCTCTTAAAGGCTTTACGATGAAATTTATCATCTGCTTTTAGAATTTGGAGTACTTTTCCCGCCGGCAGCACCTTACAGAATTTTTGATGATACTCTTTCTGCAACTTTTTTATTTCCAGGTCATTATTGTCCATGGCCTGAATAGCTTTCAAGCTCGCCCTGTTATCATCGGTATTCGTGTGCATATAAATACGCATCTTGTCGAACAGAAGACGCTGCTTTCGCTGCATTTCATCAAAAAGCGGGAAAAAAGCAGCAGCTTCTCCTGGTGTCAAGCCGGCTTCTGTAGCGATGTACTGGTGAAGTCGCTTTTCAAATTGCTGCGGATCGAACTTTCTCGGACGTTGTCCCGATATTGATAAAGAAAACGTCATGGAAAATAAGAACAAGCATAATATTGATACAAACTTTTTCATATTTTATTTATTCTGAATCTGCTAAATACGAGTACATATCCTCAGTATCCATCATTGAATAGTTCATCATAGCATCAAGGCTTGTGGATGATGCTGCCGTAGAAACAGCCTGGGTTCCCTGAGATGACGATCTGCTTCCTCCATGCATCCAAGCGCCGAATGCGAAACATCCGATAAGAACACTGGCAGCCACAGAAATGGCTGCCGCACGATAGCGATGCCACAAAGGAATGGTACGTGCAGGTACTGCCTTCTCTTGAGGATCTATCTTTAGCTCATTGAGAATACGAGCATTAAGCGTGTCAAAGTATCCTTTCGGCACACGAAAATGCTCTTCATTCCCATAGCTCTTCTTAATAAAATATTCGTTTTCAGAATACATTTTTTCTCCTTTTTCTTATATGACGAAGAAAAGGCAAATAGGTTTAACGATAAGCACAAAAAAACAGCCCAATAGTGAATCATTGGACTGTAATACATAAGGAGATAATCCTGTCAGCTCTTATTAAGCCAGGACCACTTTTCCACCGTCACCTTTCAGTTTGCCTTCTTTGAGAAGCCATCCGATGCCCAAGAGAACCTCGACCTCAGTCTTTCCGGTCAGTTTCTCGAGCTCTTCAACAGACTTTGCGCCTTCATTGTCATGAAGTGCATTGTAGACATCACCAGCACGGAAACCGGCATTGTCTGCATCAACAAAGATTTCTTTCTTAGCGACTTCCTTCTTTTCTGTCGTCTTCTTAACAACTGCTTTAGGAGCAGCTGTTGCTACTGTAGATTTCTTCCTTGGCATAAATCAGTAAACTTTATTATACAAAAACGATTAATCTATAACCTAACTCTTGTTACTGGTTGCAAATGTAAGCAATTATTTTCAAAGTTGATTGTTAAAATCTAAAGAAAATTGTAGAAAAGGCTCTTTTCTCAGTTGATATCTCTATTTTATTGACTTACATCAACATTGAAAGACTTTTTAGTTGATATTTATCAAGTAAAAAAGGGTGGCTCATCAGCCACCCTTCATCGATAGTTATTTATTTGCTTTAGGCACATTTACAGTAAGATGAAGCTCATCAAGCTGCTTCTGGTCGAGCTCCGATGGAGCATCGAGCATCATGTCGCGTCCACTGTTGTTCTTCGGGAATGCGATGCAGTCGCGGATAGAGTCGAGCCCTGCGAGAATGCTCACGAAGCGGTCGAGACCGAAGGCGAGCCCTGCGTGAGGGGGTGCGCCATACTTGAAGGCGTTCATCAGGAAGCCGAACTGAGCCTCCGCACGCTCTTTCGTGAAGCCAAGCACCTCGAACATCTTCTCCTGAAGGTTGGTGTCATGGATACGAAGCGAACCACCGCCAACCTCGATACCGTTGCAAACGAAGTCGTAGGCCTTGGCGCGGACCTTCTCCGGATGCTCGTCGAGCAAAGGAATATCGTCGGGGTTAGGCATCGTGAACGGGTGGTGAGTAGCCATAAGGCGCTGTTCTTCGTCGCTCCACTCAAAGAGCGGGAAGTCGATAATCCACAGGCATTTGAAGACATTCTTGTCGCGAAGGCCCAGGCGGTCGCCCATCTCAAGACGCAGCGAGCAGAGCTGGATACGCGTCTTGTTGGCATTGTCTCCACTGAGGATAAGAACGAGGTCGCCATCCTTGGCTCCCGTCGTCTCCTTGACCTTCTGCAGCTGGTCAGCCGTGTAGAACTTATCAATAGAGCTCTTCACCGTCCCATCACTATTATATTTAATGTATACTAAGCCCTTGGCACCAATCTGCGGCTTCTTTACGAAGTCGGTCAGCTCGTTCAACTGCTTGCGGCTATAGTCGGCGCAACCAGGTACGACAATGCCACCAATATATTTGGCCTCATTGAACACCGAGAAGGAACCTGTACCCTTCAGATCGTCCATAAGTTCCACAAACTCCATTCCGAACCTCAGATCCGGCTTGTCAGAACCGAAGCGTTTTATGGCTTCAGCCCAGGTCATCTGCTGCAACGGTTTCGGAAGGTCAACACCGCGGATCTCCTTGAAGAGCATGCGGCACATCTCCTCGAAGAGATTGATGACGTCGTCCTGGTCAACGAAACTCATCTCACAGTCGACCTGTGTGAACTCCGGCTGGCGGTCGGCGCGCAGATCCTCATCCCGGAAACACTTCACGATCTGGAAGTAACGATCCATGCCGGCAACCATAAGCAGCTGCTTCAACGTCTGCGGACTCTGAGGCAGGGCATAGAACTGGCCGGGATTCATACGGGAAGGAACTACGAAGTCGCGGGCACCCTCAGGGGTAGAACCGATCAGCATCGGGGTTTCAATCTCCATGAACTGGCGTGCATCGAGGAAGTTGCGGATAAGAATCGTCATACGGTGGCGAAGCTCCAGGTTCTTGCGCACGCAAGAACGGCGCAGATCGAGATAACGATATTTCATGCGGAGGTCATCACCGCCGTCCGTGTTGTCCTCGATGGTGAAGGGAGGCGTGAGCGACGGGCTGAGCACCGTCAGTTTACTGACGAGGATCTCGATATCGCCCGTTTCCATCTTGTCGTTCTTGCTTTGGCGCTCAGAGACGACACCTTTGGCCTGAATGCAATATTCACGGCCGAGCTTATTGGCCTGCTCCCATAAAGCCTTGTCGGAAGACTCGTTAAAGACCAACTGCGTGATACCATAGCGGTCACGCAGGTCTACAAATGTCATTCCTCCCATCTTGCGGGTGCGCTGCACCCATCCCGCGAGCGTCACTTCACGCCCCGCGTCGGAGAGACGCAGCTCTCCGCATGTATTGGTTCTATACATAATTAATAAATATGTCTTTTCTTGCCGCAAAATTACAACAAATAATCCGAAAAGAACAATAAGAAGCCAATAAGGTGTAAAAATAATGTTAATTAACAACTTTCCAATGGTATGCAACGAAACTTTTCTTATTTTTGCAGCGTCTAATGATGTGAAATAGCTACTATTGCATCAAGACACAAAATTATTAATAAGGTAAATTCAATAAAAAGGTTAATACACCATGAAGAGATTACTTTTCACGATCCTTCTGTTTGTCGCAGGACTTGGAATGACTTTCGCTCAGGCAAAGATTTCATTCGATAAGCTGATAAACAATTTCGGAACGTTCTCTGAGAACAATCCCGTGCAGCAGTGCACCTTCACTTTCACCAACACCGGTGACAAGCCGTTGATTATCAATCAAGCGGTTGCGAGTTGTGGGTGCACCGTTCCTAAGTACACCAAGAGCCCTATTAAGCCTGGTGAAAAAGGGACCATCACTGTTACCTATAATGGGAAAGGAAAGTTCCCAGGCCATTTTAAGAAGACTATCACTATTCGTACGAACGGTGTTCCTGAGATGACACGTTTGTATATAGAGGGCGTGATGACAGAAGCCAAGTAAGCTGAAGTCATATTCTTGGGGAAGCCCATCGGGGCTTCCCCACCCCATTTCAAAGTTACGACCTAAGACTTAACTTTTTAACCAAACTTATAAACTTATTATTGCTTATGCAAGAAACCGTCAAGAATGTCCTGACCGGACATTTTAATAAGAAAAAGGCTTTCTGGTTTTTCCTGACAGCCTTAGTGACCATCATAGTATGGAATCTCCCATCCGGAGTTTTTGGTATAGCAGGTCTTACTGTTGTTCAGCAGCGTGTCATCGCCATCTTCGTAATGGCTGTAATGCTTTGGCTCACAGAAGCTATCCCTTCTTGGGCGACTTCCGTGACGATCATCTTTGTTTTGCTGTTTTTTGTCAGTAACTCTTCCTTCAAATTTATGCAAGGTTCTGAAGGCGAGTATGGGCAACTTCTCGACTCGGTGGGTATAATGGCTTGCTTTGCTGATCCTACTATAATCTTGTTCTTAGGAGGCTTCATCCTCGCCATAGCCGCTACAAAGTCGGGGTTAGATGTTTGGATGGCTAAGACCATGATCCGGCCTTTCGGAAAGAAGAGCGAGAATGTGCTTCTTGGCTTTTTGCTCATTACCGGCATCTTCTCGATGTTCATCTCCAACACTGCAACGGCTGCCATGATGCTGACGTTCCTTACCCCTGTCTTCAAAGCGCTCCCCGCCAATGGTAAAGGTCGAATAGCGTTGACAATGGCTATTCCTATCGGAGCCAACCTCGGCGGTATGGGTACCCCTATCGGCACACCTCCTAACGCATTCGCCTACAAAGTGCTCAACGACCCTGCAGGAATGAACATGGATATCAGCTTTGGTCAATGGATGGCCGTGATGGCTCCGTTAGTCATCATACTTCTTATCATTGCGTGGTTCTTGCTTCGAAAATTGTTCCCGTTCTCACAGAAGACCATTGAACTGAAGATTGAGGGCGATATGCACCGCAACTGGCGTACAACAGTTGTAGCGGTAACATTCTTGCTCACGATTATCCTATGGGTCTTCGGTAAGCAGATAGGAGTCAACGCCAACACCGTTGCCATGCTGCCTATTGCAGTCTTCGCGTTCACAGGTGTTATCACCGCAAAAGATTTACAAGAGATTGACTGGGGTGTCATTTGGATGGTCGCCGGTGGCTTTGCCTTAGGTCTTGCCATGAACGGAACAGGGCTTGCCAAAGCCGCTGTAGAATCTATTCCCTTCGGAGAATGGAGCCCAATTGTCATTCTTATCATTGCAGGACTGGTTTGCTACTTCCTTTCCAACTTTATCAGCAACACGGCTACCGCAGCCTTGCTTATCCCTATTCTCTCTGTTGTTTGTAGCGGCATGGGTGAAAAGCTTAACGTCATTGGCGGCAGCTCCACGATTCTTGTAGGTATTGCCGTGGCTGCATCTGCTGCCATGACGCTTCCTATTTCCACGCCTCCTAACGCCATTGCTTATTCCACAGGTCTCATCCAACAGAAAGACATGGCTAAAGCCGGTCTCCTCGTGGGTATTATCACCCTCATCTTAGGTTTCAGCCTGCTGGTCGTGGTAGGAAAGAGTGGATTATTATAATAGAACTAAATCTTCAGAACGACATCATAAAATTGAAGCGGATGCCCCATTTATCCACATTCGGCAAATCTTTGTAGGTCAGCCGGTGGACATAATCCGCTCCGAAGAGCTTGAAAATATTGTGAATACCGACCAGCGCTTCCCAGTAGGGACGCTTCGTCATGATGTGGCTCTCTGAAGGGAACCGAAAGAGCATGGGGTCATTGGTACGAAGATAAGGATTGTTTTATCTGTCAGATGACCCCACATGCCCTTGATGCCTATGAACTCACGCCAATAGTAATAGAACAAGGACAAAAAATCCTTGCATCAGAGATTGATACAAGGACTTATTCTTTGACTGTACTACCGCAAACTGTACAAAAAACGAGATACACAACTGCAAGATGTGTCTTATCTATCCGGCGTTGAGAGTATTCTGTACGATTTCTCGAAGCTATGCGGATGCTTTCCTATCAGGCATATGTTTACCAGACAGTTGGCGAGCATCTCTGCATCGTTGAGGTCTACGCCTCTGTCTCTGCTCAGATTCTTGCCGATAATCACTTCCCAAGGGGCATCGAAGTCGCGGTCTTCCGCGCCGATATATTGCTCGTCGGCTCTGTCTCCCTGCATGAGTTTGTATTTGATTACTTTCTTCGAAGCTACCGGCTTCATATCAAGGAGCATGTTCCATGCCTCCTTTAGCTGTTCGCGAAACTTGCCCGTTCCGGGGAACATATCCACGACGACCGGCATGATCTCATCGAACTCATAAGCCTGAAGAAGATCGTATAGACGCATAATAAGATAATGTGTATTTATTAATATTAGACCTTGAGCGTATTAGAACTTAGCCATCATGATAGCGTCAGCAGCGCATTCCGAACCTTTGTTCCCAAGTTTTCCCCCGCTTCTGTCTTTGGCCTGCTGCAGGTCATTGGTTGTCAGCAGTCCATAGATGACCGGGATGTTTTGCGTAGCATTGAGATGCGCTATGCCATAAGTGACCCCCTGGCAGATATAATCGAAGTGAGGTGTCTCTCCCCGTATCACGCTGCCTAAAATGATGATGGCATCGAAACCGTCGTTCTTGCTCATCTGCTGTGCTCCATAGACCAGCTCGAAGCTGCCTGGCACATGCTTGATATGGATGTTCTCGGGCAGGGCACCATGCTCCTCTAAGGTGTCCACGGCACCCTTAAGCAGGGCACCCGTGATCTCGTGGTTCCAGTCGGCAACCACGATACCGAAGTTCATGTTACTTGCGTCTGGGATATCAACAGGATGATAATCAGAAAGATGAAGAGCTGTTGCCATTACTTCGTAGTCCTTTCTATATATTTGTCGATGTCGTTGCTCTGCACGAGAGAAGAGTTGACATATTTCTTCTTGATGTCCTGATAGAGCTTGTTAGCCTCGTCGATCTTGTTCTCCGACTCGAGGAGTTCACCGGCCTGTAGCAGGAATGTAGGAGACAGACTGTTGTTCGTGCCGTTTTCGGCCTTGTCGTCAGCCTTTGAAGCTGCTTCCTTCAGTGTGCTGATAGCCTTGTCGATCTGTCCGACATGAGCGTAAGCGTTTCCGAGGGCCTCGATGGCGGCAGGGCTTACCATAGCGTCGCCTTTAGGCGAATAGTCCTCAAGATACTTGACGGCATCCTGCCATTTGTTGAGGTTGGCATAGCACAGACCGGCATAGAGATTAGCGAGGTTGCCTGCGTCTGTGCTGCTGTAGTCGTCAGCAATTTTCACAAAACCTGCATAGCCTGCACCGTCTCCGTTGAGTGCCTTGTCAAACTGGTCAGCGTTGAAATACTCTTGACCACGTGCCAGCGCCGTGCTGGCTTTCTGCTCCCGGGGACCACCGATAAACTGGTTGTAGCACAGCACGCCTGCCACTACAATGATGATGGCGATGATGGCGCCACTGATCACCTTCTTGTTCTTTTCGAAAAATGCTTCCGACTTTACGGCTGCATCAAAAGTTTCCTTTTCGTTGTTGTTTGCCATTATGTTTACTTATTATTTTTCTTTGGTTTACCTATATCTATTGCGTGGCAAAATTAGTCATTTTTATTCAAACATTGAAATTTATGAGCCTCTATTTTTCATTTTGCCTTGTAAAAGTGTGGTTTTGTCGGTGAATAACGTTAA
This sequence comes from uncultured Prevotella sp., assembly GCA_900315955.1. Lineage (GTDB taxonomy): Bacteria > Bacteroidota > Bacteroidia > Bacteroidales > Bacteroidaceae > Prevotella. Next base: position 20,402 of record ONBC01000013.1, on the reverse strand, counting down.
CTTTGCCGAAAAATCAGTGACGGTATCAGAAGCCGGCTTAACGAACAGATATTTTGATGATACTTGAGAAATTATCCATAATCAATTATAAAAACATACGACAGGCCAGCATTGTTCTCTCTCATAAGCTCAACTGCTTTGTGGGAAGCAACGGCGTGGGCAAGACCAATCTGTTGGATGCTGTTTACTATCTGTCCTTCTGCCACAGCAGTTTTACGAATCTTGACAGCATGGTCATCAACCACGACCAGGACTTCTTTGTCCTTGAAGGCGACTATCTCTCCGAGACGGAGACGCAAGAGCGCATCTACGCCGGTATGAAGCGGGGCAAACACAAGCATTTTCGGCGAAACGGAAAGGAATATAAGAAGTTGTCGAGCCATATCGGTCTCATTCCTCTGGTCTTTATCTCGCCTTCCGACAACTATTTGGTGACCGGCAGCGGTGAGGAGCGTAGGAGATTGTTGGATATGGTGATCTCTCAGTTCGATGTAAGCTATATCGAGGCGTTGAACCGTTACAACAAGGCGTTGCAACAGCGCAACGCGCTCCTTAAATCAGAGCAGGATCCGGACATGACGCTCATGCAGCTCCTCGAAGAGGAAATGGCGCATCAGGGAGAAATCGTTTATCAGAAGCGTGACAAGTTGGTTGAGGAGATGATTCCTGCTTTTCAGGATATCTATACGCATATTTCCGGAGGTAGAGAGCAGGTTTCGCTGAGATATGTCTCTCATTGTCAGCGTGGCCCGTTGTTGGACGTTATTCAGCGCGACCGCTTCAAGGATCGTGCCGTAGGTTACAGCCTGCATGGTGTCCATCGTGATGACCTTGAGATGCTCATCGACGGATTTCCTATGCGGCGCGAAGGCAGTCAAGGGCAGACGAAGACTTTTGTCTTAGCGCTGAAGCTTGCTCAGTTTGCGTTTCTCCGACAGACAATGGCGGGGAAGACACCGCTGCTCCTCTTAGACGACATCTTCGACAAGCTCGATGCCGACCGCGTGGAGCAGATAATCAGACTTGTGGCTGACGACGGCTTCGGGCAGATTTTTATCACTGACACCAACCGAGAGCATCTCGACAAAATTCTCAGCCACTCAGCGACCGATTATAAGCTGTTCGACGTGAAGAACGGCGAGATAACGGAAAGGAATTAAGTGAAGAGTGAAGAGGAAAGAATGAAGGGTGAAGAATCATAATGCATACAGGGAAGAATCAAGTGAAGTGGAAGAATTCTGTGTGCAGAATTAGAAAATGTTAGATAGAAGAACGAGATATGTTTAAGCGCGACGTAAAACCATTGAGCGACATTTTGCGCCAGTTTATCCGAAACGAGGGCCTTGAGACACCGCTCCTTCAAAGGAGAGTGGTAGATGCCTGGGAACAGGTGACCGGGCACACCGTAGCTTCCTATACCGAAGAGAAGTTTATCAAGAATCAAGTATTGTTCGTAAAAATAACAAATCCTGCTCTGCGGCAGGATTTGAGCATGATGCGCTCGCAGCTCACCCGCCGCCTCAACGAAGCAGCGGGTGGTAATGTAATCTCTGATGTGAGGATCTATTAGTTCTTGAACGAGTGTATCGGTGCGGGAATTCGTCCGCCACGGTTCACAAGACGCTCGCTGGAGAATGTGTTGACGGGCATGATAGGCGCATGACCCAACAGGCCGCCCCACTCTATTGTCTCTCCCACTTTCTTTCCTATTACAGGCACGACGCGCACAGCCGTCGTCTTCTGGTTCACCATGCCGATGGCCGACTCGTCGGCTATGATTCCGGCTATTGTCGTTGCCGGTGTGTCTCCGGGAATAGCGATCATGTCCAGTCCGACAGAGCACACACACGTCATAGCCTCCAACTTCTCGATGGTCAGCGCCCCGACATTTACGGCATCGATCATGCCTTGATCTTCACTGACGGGTATAAAGGCACCCGACAGTCCACCGACATAGGAGCTTGCCATGATGCCGCCTTTCTTCACTTGGTCGTTGAGCAGCGCGAGGGCTGCTGTTGTACCGGGCGCGCCGGGCTGCTCCACACCGATACATTTGAGAATGTCCGCCACGGAGTCGCCGACAGCAGGTGTCGGAGCCAGCGAGAGGTCGATGATGCCAAATGGCACATGGAGCCTGCGGCTCGCTTCCTGAGCCACGAACTGACCGACACGCGTGATCTTGAACGCCGTGCGCTTGATGGTCTCGCAGAGCTCCTCGAAATTAGCGGTTTTCTTTGGCGCATCCTTGTATTGAAGGTCCATCTGCTCCAACGCTGCTTTTACCACGCCGGGGCCTGACACTCCTACGTTGATGATAGCATCAGCCTCGCTCACTCCATGAAAGGCTCCTGCCATGAACGGGTTGTCATCGGGAGCATTGCAGAATACGACTAACTTCGCCGGTCCGATGCAATCGCGGTCTTCCGTGGCTTCGGCTGAAGCCTTGACGATCTCACCCATCAGACGTACGGCATCCATGTTGATACCCGTCTTCGTGGAACCAACGTTGACGCTGGAACAGACCACATCCGTAGTGGCTAACGCCTGAGGAATGGAACGGATGAGCAACTCTTCGCTGGGAGTCATCCCTTTGCTTACGATGGCCGAGAAGCCACCGAGGAAGTTGACTCTGATCGTCTTGGCGGCTTTGTCGAGGGTACGTGCAATTTTCACGTAGTCGTCGGTCGTCTTGCAGCAGGCTGCCCCGATGAGCGACACAGGTGTGACACTGACACGCTTGTGAACGATAGGCACACCGATCTCGCGGGAGATGCTCTCGCCGGTCTTGACAAGATCCTTGGCTAAGGTCGTTATCTTTTTATATATTTTGTCGCAAGTCTCGGCGAGATCCGAGCTTGCGCAGTCGAGCAGACTGATACCCATTGTGATGGTTCTCACGTCAAGGTTATCCTGCTCAACCATCTTTTGTGCTTCAAGAACTTCTGGTGCTGTAATCATATTTCCTCCCTCAAATTCTATACATCTTGTCGAAGATGGCCTCCAACTGAATCTTAGCCTGCACGCCTTTTGCTTTGCCGGCCTCGTCAAGTTCTGTGCTGATGGTGTCGAATGGCTTCTTGGTATCAGAGAGATCCACAATCATCATCATGTTGAAGTAGCCATGAACAATGGTCTGAGAAATATCAAGAATATTAATGTTGTTGTCGGCAAGATAGGAGCAGACGTGCGCAATGATGCCCACGGTGTCCTTTCCTACAACGGTAATGATTGCTTTTGTCATCTTTTCTGTGTATTAAAAATTACAATTATGTCGCAAAGGTACTAATATCTAATTAATTTATCAAAAAACTCGACGAAAAAGTTGCACATATCAGGAAAAATACATATCTTTGCAATACGAAATTGAAACAGAGTAATTAATATTAAGATCTTAAACTTTTTAGAACTATGAGAAACAATGACGATTTAAAGGACTTAGCTGGAATCTTCCAAGAGGAATTCAGAAAGATTAGTGACAACCCACATCCGGAACACAAATTAGGTGGAGAAGTATGGTATGAGTAAAGAACAAGACATGAATCATTCACCCCGTAAGGGTGTGAATGAAGAGTTAGGGCTGCCCAAGGTTTTCTTGGTGCAGCCTTTTCTTTTCCTGTTTTCGTCACTTTTATATTGAGACCCAATGCTACCCTTGATTATCAGACTTTTCACGCAGAGCCGCAGAGCTTATTGAGCCGCAGAGATGATACGTGTGAGAGGCTGAGATCGCTGAGAGGCCTTCGGTCTTATGAGGAGAGAGCAGAAGCAATAACTGCGTGGCTCGATTATCTCCGCGGCTCCGCGAGGAAATATTTACGCCGCTGCGAGAATCGACTGGCATCATAGCAAGGGTTTCATGGGGTTGGGGCAGAATAGACTGTCGAACAGATTAAATTCGGGTGACGGCATTGACGAAGTCAGGAAAATCCTAACCTATCATTCACAATCGTCTTCCTTTCTTTTGCTTTATATCCATTGAATATATAACGTAGCGTAAGACTGAACATGCGACTATCCCCATAACTACGGAATGAAAACCTCTGTTGAGGTACATTCGATCGAACTCGACTTCTGAGCGTATTAAACATATCGTCGACCTTTATGCTAACCGACATTCCTTTGATAGGAGTTTTCCAGCTTACTTTTGATGTTATATTCCACATAGCCTTAACGTCATAAAGTCCTTGAATGACCGGTAGCTGCACCCATCCACCAATCTCTGCCATCAATTTGTTGCCTAATAAATTGATAGTATTAGAAATATTCGCCCTTCCAGAGACCTTTGTTTTATCCAATGTAATTTCATCAATGCTTCCTTCTTGATGCATATAAAATCCCATTAAAGTAAACTTGCTTGCAAAGCCATGTATCAAATTTAGCGGAACTATTGCCATCACCCCAAACCCTTGACTCTTATGTATGTTGTAATATTTGTAGGCTGCTGCTATCTGATCTTTTTTCAGTTTCAACAGTTGAGTGAAGTAGTTCTGGTGGCTTTCACCAAACAACCCAATGATATACTTACTCCTCATAATATAGTTTACGTTGAGCGCATATTTTCTTGATGGATTCAGTTGAGGATTACCTTCTATCCTACTGTAATTATCAATATACGAACTATAGCTTGCATTAGCCCAATAAGAAGGATAGTATTTAGTGGAAGACAGGCTGGCTTGGATAATATGTAGGGGAGTGAACCTATACATCAACATGAATGTGGGATATATGTCAAAATCTCTCCATAATTTTTCCTTGTATCCATTGTTTCGCTTATATGTAGAATTGATAAACTCACCCTGTATGGATGTATTGATGAATCCCTTCTTACCAAGTGGAATTTGAATTCCCAGATAAGCTGTCGTTTCAAGTTCGTTTTGTTTCATCAACGACTCTGAACTTTCGTTTTCGCCTACGTAGTTGATGGTGTTTCTCAGTGTTCCGTCAATACCATATTCTATTGTATGATTGAACAACTCAGACTCACCATTGAGATATACATTTAACCCTCTATACGATTGGTTGTGGTCATTGTCTATATTTTGATTTTTATCGAGCACAACAATTTGGTCTGCATTTTCTTTGAAGTGCTCATATTCTCCACCAAACTCTATGTCCTTATACTTCAAGGCTACTCTGCCATTGTGAGTATCCGAACCATATCGGCTAAACGTATTACCATTAATAGATTGCTGATCTATCAATGAATTAAAATTAATGTTATTTCGCGGTGACTTATGCAAGAAAACATAATCAACATCCACACCCACATTATCATTTGGACTGATTGTTAGATTCATAACAGCCGTTTTATCTTTCGATATGGACGATGTTTGGGTTGTCTGCAAAATATGATGTTTCACACCATCAAGAGTATGAACTGTTTCGAGAGTTTGATTACGAAACTTGGCAGCATTGCTTTCCGTATATCCAGCATTCATCGACCATTTCTTGGATGACAAACTAAAGTTGGTGCCCCCTTCGAATTTCATGCTGTTACTATAATTGGCCGACACGAAACCTTCACCGCGAAAATGCAAGTCTTCATGTTTCGGAGCAGACATAATAATGTTGACCGAAGCACCTCGCACACCGAACTTAGGAGGCGTGCTATAGTATACGTCAAGCGACTTCACCTCTGATACCGGTATGGTTTTCAAGTAGTTTGCTAATTGCTCATCAGACAATATTTTTTTCTTTCCATTAATAAGAATTGAAGTTTCAGTCGCTCCCATAAGCATAAGACTTTCTCCACTTTTCATCATCATTGGAAGTGTCTCTATCATATCAAGGACTGTTTCGACCAGTCTGCGCTGCCTGATTTGATCGCCCGAAAATGAAATTCCACCATCACTTGTTGTTTTCACCATAGGACGGTTGCCTTTGACGACAACCTCTCCTAATGTATTGTCTTTTTCCTTTAATACGACACGAACATTAGACACACTGTCATTCACATACGAATCTGAATACGACATATGCTGAATGATAAGTTGATATGGAAATGAAACGGAATGGAAGAGAAATTTTCCATCCACATCAGTTACAGTAATCTGTACATTATGCTCAGCTGAATCACTTGACTGAATAATCACAGATGCAGACATAACAGGCTGTCCATTGGTGTCAATGACAAGGCCTGATAATTGTTTTTGGGCTTTGCTACCGACAGCAATGAACATATAAAGAAACAGTAGAATTAATTTTATTAATAACCTGCTACTAAGAATTTTTAATCTGCGTCGTTCCATAAGTCAGATTGGGTTTGTCTATGTTATGTTTATACTAAACCACTCGAGCTTTTCGAGCTTGGCGCAAAGTTATGAGATATTTTTCTTCCATCATTATAAAAGTCTGCTTGATGTGTGAAACCTGTTTTTGGCTTTATAAAAGTCTCATATTCGCTAATATAAAAGGAAAAATTGGAGAGAAATGAATCGCTAAATAACATTACGTAAAATAACCCCATCATTTCGCAAAAAACAGGAAGTATAATAAACGATTTACCTAATAAATATTGTATCTTTGCAACAACCAAAATTATATCAATGAGACAACATAACATAATTATATCAAATACATTTCAGATGGCAAAAATTCCATTAGATTGTTTACTATGTATAACTTCTGATGGCAGCTACTCCATTTTCAATCTCATTGATGGAACAAAATATACTTTTTCGTTCAATCTGCATACTTTTGAGAAGATGTTAGAGTCCCAATTGGGATTGGAGGCGGAAAGATTTATAAGGGTTGGAAAAAGTTTAATTATTAATCGAGACTTTGTCTTCATGATAGATATTCAACGAAAAGAAATCACATTGGCTGACAGTGAACTAAGATGCAAAGTTACAATCGGGGCATCTAAGGATGCTGTGAAGAGTCTAAAGGACATCATGGAGAGATACTTTAACTTTAAACGTAAAAAGATATGATTTATAAGGTAGACAACGAAGACCGTGTGTACATTATTGGACAACACACTAAGTATATTAAGAAAGTGTTGTTTATTATTGCATTCTTAGTAGTTGGAATATTAGGTGTGATAGTAGGTGTATATTTATACAATAAACAGACTTCCCCCCAAAAAACTTCACAGGGTAAATCGTTAGAAGAAGTTGAGGTTATTTCAAAGGATGCCATTGCTCCTAAGTTTATGGGCAATCAAAATTTTCAACAGTTTCTCGTATGGGTTGGCAAAAACCTAAAATATCCACACGGGCATGAGAATGAGAATGCCGAAGTAGTAGTAGCGTTCACTATTAGCAAAGAGGGATCCATCACCGATATACAGATATTGCAAGAGCCACAAGACAAGGCTTTCGGGCAACAGGTGGTTAGCCTCTTAAAACAATGCCCACGATGGGCTCCGGGCCGATTGGCAAATGGCACGGCTACCGACATCAGATACACATTACCTGTAAGATTCAGTAAAACCAGAAAATGAAAAATATTTATGAGATATTTTGCCGTCATCTTCTTTTGTCTATCCACCATTGGAGTTCAAGGCCAAATTAAGAATCTTCACGTTGCCGATAGTCTTTTCTCGGCCTTCAACTACTCGGCAGCAGCTTCGCTATACACCCGGTTGCAATGGGGTTGCGATTCTGTCGCCGTGTTCAGACGTTTGGCCCGGTGCTACAACAAACAGGGCGATTACCAATCAGAAAGTCTCACCTTATTGCGCATACCGACAGATAGCTTGACACACAACGATATGCGACAGCTCTACTATGCTCACTCCTACACACAAGATTCAATGGCCATGGAAACATGGGGGCGACGAATTCTTCAGCAGTATCCTTATGATGCTGACATCATTACATCGGTTGCAGCAGACCTGATGCAGAAGAATAAAATAGATTCGGCTCGACAACTTACAATGCGTTATTTAGAGACTGATACTACCAACTTAAATGTATGGCGACAATACGCCTATTCGTGCTACTTGTTAGGCGATTACGCCGAGGCGCGACGTTCTTATCTCAAGCTTTACCGTAAAGGATGGAAAGGTTTTGAGGTAAGCTTCATACTTGGCGTTTGCTATGGCGAAATGAATGATGCCAACAATGCATACGACCATCTTGTAAGGGCCAACCAAATAAAGAAAGGCAGAGACATACTTATACTCAAGTTGCTGGCCAAAAATTGTATGAAAATAGGAATGCCAAAGGAAAGTGCAGAATACATGGAGCAAGCCATCGAACTTTCCGTTCCCGATAGCCTAACATTGTTAGGCATGTATAATGATTTGGCTGAGGCCTACTTCTATCTTCACGACTATGAACATGCCATCTCTGCTTTTCAGAAAGCCTCGAAATGTCAGCCAACAAACGCCATTACCTATTATAACATAGCCCAGATGTACAGCGGTCTGAAAGATCCAGTCGGTATGGCGAACTACTACAAACTCTTTCTGAAACACTCTTCATCTTTAAAAGATACTGAAGACAATCGTGAAATGATAGAAAAGGCCAAAGCTTTCGTGAAAAACATAAATAAGCGTTAGCTTTTTTCGACTGCTTCAATCTCTGAAGGCTTTGTGCCGCCACAGGCATAAAGAATAGAGTTGGTTATGTAAGCTGTCGGTTACGAAACTACAAGCTTATGCAGACAGTCTTTTCTGGATCAAAGGCAAGTCAATTCAAACAATTTGATAGAAGGTACGTGTGAGAGGCTGAGATCGCTGAGAGGCCTTCGGCCTTATGAGGAAAGAGCGAGGGGTCATGCGTCGGTGGAGGCAGCCTCGTAGAGGCTGGTAGGTTGTGACAAGAATGCCGTCTGTTCAATCCCGGTAGTAAACTCAAGACAATGGCCTATCCGGAGCGTTTCCTGCATGACCAGAATCAGCCGGCACGCCGCATGAAACATCGAAAACGGCGATTGGCATACGATGGCGGCGCGATTGCGGTGGAATCGCCTCGCGATTGCGGTGGAATCGCAAAAACCGTGAAACATTTTCCCCTTCAATAAGGGCGCGCATTTGCCCTGCGCGGGCGCAATTTTAACAATTAAGGGTAACAAGTAACAATAAGGTCGGAACATACATGCGGCGGGTCCGTTGGGAAAGAATTTTTGAACGTTGAACAAGAGATATAAATAGATTATATACATTATTATTAAATATATAATAATGTTCGCGAGGTTCAAAAAAATTTTGGAACCTATTGAACGACCTTATTGTTACTTGTTACTTGTTACCATTGGGGGTGGTGTTTTTGGCGGCAGAACATGTGGAACGACCTTATTGTTTTCGCTGGAAAAGTCGGGATGGATCAAGAAGACAGGCCGTAAGCGGTGGCAAAAGTAAGATCGGGCAACTCATCTGCAAAGGCCAGAAACTTTGCGACACGCTCGAACCGCCGACTTGGGTGTCCCTATGATGAATACAGGAGTTAGGGGTGCCCAAGGTTTTCTTGGTGCAACCTTTTCTTTTTCTTGATTTTTCCGTAACTTTGCAACCACATTTATATTAAACGACATTGAAAAAGGCGTTATTCTTCATATCGGTGCTCATTCTGCTCTTAGAAGCTTGCAGCACCTCAAAGTATATCCCCGAGAATGCTTATCTTCTTGAGGGCGTGGAAATACGTTCCGATGTAAAGAACTTCAATGTCTCTGCTCTCTCCCCCTATATTCGTCAGAAAGCTAACTCTAAATGGTTCTCCCTTTTCAAGATTCCCTTAGGCACTTATTCCATCTCAGGCCGTGACAGTAGCAAATGGATTAACCGCACGCTAAAAAAAATGGGTGAGGCGCCGGCCATTTTCGACAGCACTCAGGCGCGACTGTCTGTGGAAGACCTGCGCAATGCGCTGAAGAACATGGGCTATATTCATGCCTCCGTCGACTTTTCCACAAGGATAAAAGGCAGAAAGCTTACTGCCATCTACTCGCTTCATCCCGGGAAACCGTATACGATCAGCCATGTGAAATACGATATTCAGGATACGACGATCGCCCGCATTTTAAACAATTATTCCAGTCATCTGTCCAAGAAGAGCTATCAGCCGTCGGCATTGGTCCCCGGCAGTGCCTTCACGCTGCAGAAGCTTGACGATGAGCGAAAACGAATCACAGATATCCTACTCGATTCCGGATATTATAAGTTTCATAAGGACTTCATCCAGTTTGATGCCGATACTGCATCTACTGCGGACGATGTGGACCTGACGCTCCATCTGATTAAGTTCCGCGCAAACAACGATACTCCCGAAACAGACCATCCACGCTATACCATCGATAAGATTAACTTCTTAAGCGACCAGGGAAAGCTCCAACTGCGCCGCAGCGTACTCGACAACGCCACGCTTCTCCGGGAAGGGGCTCCATACAACTATTCGGCTTTGGAAGACACTTACCGCAATTTCGGACGTCTCTCGGCCGTGAGATACACGAATATCCAGTTTCATGAGGAACCGGATACAACGCTGCTCGACTGCGACATCCAGTTGAATACGAACAAGCCCTCCACCATCGCTTTGCAGCCGGAGGGAACAAACACCGCAGGTGACTTGGGAGCGGCAATGTCAATAACCTACCAAAACCGAAACCTCTTCCGGGGATCAGAGCTTTTCAGCGCTGAACTGCGCGGAGCCTATGAAGCTATCACAGGTCTCGAAGGCTACAACGACGAGAATTTTATGGAATGGAGCGCCGAGACGCGCCTTCAGTTTCCGCGGTTCATCGCTCCTTTCGCTTCCAAGACCATGCGCAGACGAAGCACGGCATCTTCGGAACTTTCGCTCTCCTGGGACATGCAGAACCGTCCCGAGTTCCACCGTCGTGTCTTCTCTGCGGCCTGGCGTTACCGTTGGGCCTCGCCCGACCGACGCATCAACTATCGGTTGGATGTCCCCGAGATCAACTATGTATACATGCCATGGATCAGCGAGACGTTCAAGCACGATTATCTTGACAGCGTGAGCAATCAAAACGTGATCCTCCGCTACAACTACGAGGACTTGTTTATTATGAAAGTAGGGTTTGGTCTTACCTATACCCATGGCTCCGATGCCTTGCGATTCAATTTAGAGACAGCCGGAAACTTGCTCAATTCATTGTCCGCAGGACTAAGGTTCAGCAAAAACAAAGACGGGCAGCATACGCTCTTTGGCATAGCTTATGCACAGTATGCCAAGTTTGACTTCGACTATACTCATCTCGTCTCCTTTGATGAACATAACTCACTGGCGCTTCATGCCGATTTTGGTATTGCCTGCCCTTACGGAAACAGCAGCGTGCTGCCCTTTGAAAAAAGATATTTTTCTGGTGGAGCCAACAGTGTCAGAGGATGGAGCGTCAGAGAGTTGGGACCTGGTTCATACAGGGGTAAGAACGGACGCATTGACTTCATCAACCAGACCGGTGACATGAAATTCGACCTCAATGCCGAATACCGCACCTTCCTCTTCTGGAAGTTTAATGGCGCTGCTTTTATCGATGCCGGAAACATCTGGACCTTGCGCAACTATCCTGACCAACCAGGGGGGCAGTTCAAATGGAACGAGTTTTACAAGCAGATAGCTGTGGCCTACGGTCTGGGCCTGCGGCTCAACTTCGGCTATTTCATATTAAGATTTGATATGGGTATGAAAGCCATCAATCCGGCATATAACAACAGTGATGAGCATTATGCCATCTTCCATCCTGATTTTAGTCGCGATTTCACGTTTCATTTCGCAGTAGGAATGCCTTTCTAACCTTTTTCTTGGGTTTATTCTTGGGTATATTGTACATTTTTAATATCTTTGCCACCAATTATAATAGGGTTATATGGCAGAACGAATAAGGATAAAGGACATTGCACTCAAAGCCGGCGTGTCGGTGGGCACTGTAGACAGAGTGTTGCACAACCGGCCGAATGTGTCAGCTAAGGCGAGGGAAAAAGTAGAGAAGGTGCTTAAGGAGCAGAACTATGAGCCCAATATCTATGCTTCGGCTTTGGCCTATAATAAATCGTATCATTTCTGTGTGCTTATTCCCCGTCATGACCAGGTAGCTTATTGGGAAGAAGTGGAGCAAGGGGTGAAGAAAGCCGCTGAGATCCGTAACGATTTCAATATCTCTATGAGCATCCACTATTTTGACCGCTTCGATATTGATAACTACTTTGCTGAAGCCATGTCGTGCCTTGACGGCAAGCTTGATGGCATGGTCATCGTACCTGCATGTTTTGACCTCACGAAGCGGGTGACCGACCGTCTGCATGAAGCGTCCATTCCTTTCGTTCTTCTCGATTCATATATGCCCGACCTCCGTCCGTTGGCTTTCTTCGGACAGGACTCTTTAGCTTCCGGCTATTTCGCTGCCCGCATGCTCATGCTTTTGGCCCGCGACCAGCAGGAGATCATGTTTATGAAGGTAACGAAAAACGGCAAGGTCGTTAGTAAGCAACAGGAGAACCGCGAGGTGGGTTTTCGCCATTATATGCGCGACCACTTTCCTGCTGTCAATATCATCAATGTCGAGCTTCCGTTCGACGGCAACAAGCAGCAGTATGACGCTATTTTTGATGAATTCTTCAATGAGCATCCTTATATTCACCACTGCATCACTATGGGCTCCAAGGCGCACATCCTCGGCGACTATCTGCTGCGTAACAACCGCCGCGACATTCAGATTATGGGGTATGACATGGTGAAGAAGAATGCCGAATGTCTCAAACAGGGAAGTGTTTCTTTCCTCATTGCCCAGCACGGCTACCAGCAAGGCTATTTTTGCGTCGACGCACTCTTCAAAGCCGTGGTGCTTAAAAAGAAGATCCAGACGGTCAACTACATGCCCATCGAGCTTCTCACCCCAGAGAATGTTGACTTCTACCGTCGGTTCCAGTTATGAACCTGCAATAATTCTTTATACAATGAACAAAGGATTTCTTGCGCTCTCGCCACTCATTGTTTTCGTAGTCCTCTACTTGGTACTCAGTCTCGTGGCGGGCGATTTCAGTCGTGTGCCGATGACAGTGGTCTTTCTGATTGCCAGCGTCTATGCTGTGGCAACCTCTACAAAATTCTCGCTCAAGGAACGCATTGATATTTATGGTAAGGGAGCTTCCACCCCTAACCTGTTGCTGATGCTGTGGATCTACGTCTTGGCCGGCGCTTTTGCGCAGTCGGCAAAAGGAATGGGAGCCATCGACGCTACCGTCAACTTCACGCTCAGCACCCTTCCACCGAGCATGATCCTCCCCGGATTGTTCATCGCTGCCTGTTTCATCTCTATCTCTATCGGCACCAGTGTCGGAACGGTAGTGACGCTGGTACCTATTGCTGCGGGTATCGCTTCTCAGACCAACAGCAGCATTGCTCTCCTGACGGCAGTCATCGTCGGCGGAGCTTATTTTGGCGATAACCTGTCCTTCATTTCTGATACAACCGTAGTGGCCACACAGACGCAGGGCGTGCGCATGAAAGATAAGTTCAAAGTCAACTCGCTCATTGTGGCTCCTGCTGTCATTGTAGTCTTATGCCTCTATGCTTACTTGGGTTATGGCATGCAGGCACCGGCTCATATCGGCGCGACCAACTTTCTCAAGGTCATTCCTTATCTCGCCGTGCTCATCACGGCTGTCTGCGGCGTGAACGTCATGGCTGTTCTTGTGGTGGGCATTGTCCTTTGCGGCATCATCGGCATTGCTGGTGGTTCCTACGGTTTTTTCGGTTGGCTCGATGCTATGGGTACCGGCATCGTCGGCATGGGCGAGCTCATCATCATTGCCATGATGGCCGGCGGTATGCTCGAGATTATCCGTGTCAATGGCGGTATCGACTATATCATCGAGAAGCTCTCCACACGAATCCATGGCAAACGAGGCGCGGAGTTCTCCATTGCTGCCCTTGTCAGTCTTGTCAACCTCTGTACGGCAAACAACACCGTTGCCATCCTCACGGTAGGTAACATAGCGCGACAGATCAGTCAGAAATATGGAGTGGACCCGCGCAAGTCGGCAAGTATCCTCGACACTTTCTCGTGTACCATACAAGGTATTATCCCTTATGGCGTTCAGATGCTCTTGGCAGCCGGACTGGCTCATGTCGAGCCAGTAGACATCATCCCTTATCTGTTCTATCCCTTTGCCATCGGCATAGCAGCATCTTTGGCCATCGTGCTACGATATCCGAAGAAATATTCATAATTGGGCAAAATGCAGGAGATGGACATTATCACACGCAATTTCTTCAGGCTGTTGCGCTCGGGCGCATGGCATGAGGATGAGGCTCTTGAGCCTATGTCACACTTCAAGTGGGAAAGGCTTGGGCAGATGGTTCATGTCCAGCATGTAGAGGCTGCCGTGAAAGCAGGCCTGGATAGGTTGGCGGGGGAAGACACATGGGTCAACTTGCCTGACGGATTCCTCGCCGAATATCAGGAGGAAAGGGCAACATCCAAGGCGGATGTTCAATTGAGCAATGGGTTTCTTAATGCCCGCTTCCATCGAATCATCCAGAATGAGATCCATGCTATCGATACCAATGTGGCCTCACTCGATGTGCTGAAGATATTCGTCGGTACTGTGGCTACCATGCTTAACAATGGTGTGATGATTAAAGGTCTGCTCGACTTGGGTCGTTACCTGCGCACCTATGGCGACCATGTCGACTTCGTGAAACTCGACACTTGGCTCTCAAAGCTTCATCTGCAGCGGATGGCACAGTTGCAGGGCAGCATGCTCGTCGCGGTGTTCAATTTCGAGACCGATGAGCTGCCGTTTGTGCGCCATTTAGAGATCTCAGCCTATAACCTTGTGTTACGGTCCGTCTATCATACGGCCAGCGACACCGCTGAAGAGTGGCACTTCCGGCAGAGCCGTACGGGGTTTGTCACCAACAACTCCCAGCTCCTCCGCCGAAACCTTCGGCGCAGCCTCCGCTATCTTCCCTATGCGCCTCTTGAGACAGTCAGTAACTACCTCAACAATTTCACGCGTTCCCTTCAGGAGATTGAAGAATAGTTTATTCTATTTTTTGTTGTACATTGTTGCTCATTCTCATGAAAATGCCTTATCTTTGCAACAAATTGAAATAAAAAGGAATAAACAATATGAGCACGATCATTTATCCAAGTCCTATATATGGGCCGGTACACAGCCGCAGGCTCGGACTGAGCCTTGGCATCAACCTCATGCCGGCAGACGGAAAAATTTGTACGTTCGACTGCCTCTATTGTGAATGCGGGTTCAATGCCGAACATCGTACGCACACCCCCTATCCGTCTCGCGAGGTTGTGGCAGAGGCGCTCGAGAAGCAGCTTATCAAGATGCACAACGACGGAGAGCATCCCGACGTGCTCACCTTTGCGGGCAACGGCGAGCCAACAGGCAACCCCCATTTCCCAGAGATCATCGAGGACACCATCCGTCTGCGTGACCAGTGGTGCCCGGAGGCTAAGATTAGTGTGCTGAGCAATTCGACATTCACGGGGCGCGAGAAAGTGAGAGAGGCACTGCTGAAGGTAGACAATAACATCTTGAAGCTCGACACTGTCAATCCGGAATATATCAAGAAGGTGGATCGTCCCAACCAACCAAGCTATGATGTCAACAAGATTATTGAGAATCTCAAATGGTTCAAGGGACATGTCATCATTCAGACGATGTTTATGAAGGGTGATGGCACTGACAACACGGGTGACGAGTATGTATTGCCTTGGTTGGAGGCTGTGAAAGACATTAACCCGCAGGAGGTGATGGTCTATACCATTGACCGCGAGACACCCGACAAGAATCTGCTGAAGGCTTCGCATGAGGAGCTGGACCGCATCAAGGAGATGGTTATCCAGGCAGGGATTCCTTGTACCGCATCCTATTAATCAATTAAAAATCAAAGACTATGGACTCAGAACTCTTCAAGAACCGGAGTGTAGGCAGTTGCCTGAATGACGCTTTCGACCTTTTCAGAACCAATTTCAGAACGCTCTTCCGCCGACTCTGGCTGCCGGCTGTCGTACTCGCCGTGCTGTTGGCTGCCACCATGCTGGCTGGACTTCAATTTCCTGCTGACTTGCAAAGCAATACGATGGCAGCGACGACAATCATGACCCTGCTATACCTATTAGACCTTGGAGGATATATTTGGTTCTTTTCTACCATCATCAGTCTGCTTAATGGCAAGAGCATGAAAGTAAACCTGCCACGAATGAGCCGGCTGGTCCTGTTGGTCATCGGCCTGTTGGTTCTTGTCGCTATCGTCTTTATTGTAGCCTTTACAGGCAATATGGTGAGCGTTATGAACCCGGGAAAGGCACAGAGTGCCGGCGTGAAGCTGTTCGTCGGAATGTTGGCTTTCGGTATTGTCTTATTCGTCGCAAGCCTTCCGCTCTATTTCTCCGCCATGAAATACGCTATTGAGACAGAGCAAAAGCTGTGGTCTGTCTTTAAGAAACCCTATGTCATGGGACTGCATCATTGGGGCTACATCTTCCTTACCGGCTTGCTTACAAGTATCATCGACACCGTGATCAGCCTCGTCGTCTGTCTGCCGCTTTATGTCATTCTTTTCTGCTATTATGCTAACAGCAATGGCATGTCTTTCGGTGATCCGTCTGGTCTTTCGACAGGCTTTGCCATCCTGGCTTTTGTCACAGCAACGGTATGTGTCTTCGTCGGACTCTTCGTCAAGCCTTGGGAAGTCTTCTCCTTCTATTATGCTTACGGCAGTATTGAAGAAAAAGAGAAAGGAAGAAAGCAACACAAAGAAGTGACAATTACTGAAGAATAATGTCTTGCGGGGACTTTCCCTTGTAAGACAACACCATAATAATAATGAAGCAACGATATCTTTTCATTGACCGAGATGGCACGCTTATTGAAGAACCGCTCGACGAGCAGATAGACAGTTTTGCCAAACTGAAGTTTGTTCCCACTGTTTTCAAAAACTTGGGATTCATCCAACGTCATCTCGACTTTAAGCTTGTCATGGTGACCAATCAGGATGGTCTTGGGACCCATGCCTTTCCGGAGGAAGACTTTTGGCCGGTGCATCACTTCATCCTTGACACGCTTGCCGGCGAAGGCATCACGTTCGATGACGTGCTGATAGACCGTCACTTCCCCGAGGACAACTCACCGATGCGCAAGCCGGGAACAGGTATGGTAGAGAAATATCTGAGAGACGACCAGGCAGACATAGCCAACAGTTATGTCATCGGCGACCGCGAGAGCGATGCGCAGTTGGCTA
Source organism: uncultured Prevotella sp. (assembly GCA_900315955.1). GTDB lineage: Bacteria > Bacteroidota > Bacteroidia > Bacteroidales > Bacteroidaceae > Prevotella. Next base: position 3,228 of record ONBC01000013.1, on the reverse strand, counting down.
AGAACATGGGCTGCAAGGCGCTTATCCTTGGCAAGGACGGCATGACGTGGGACAAGATAGCTGAGCTTTTGTTTGCCGGAGAACGCATCGCAGAAGTGCACCGCATGACGAAGGAGACGGATGTCTGTGTGAAGCTCAATCTCGATGGATCTGGTAAGTGCGATGTCTCAACCGGAATAGGTTTCTTTGACCACATGTTAGAACAGATTGGTCATCATGGGATGATTGATATCACGGTTCACACGAAAGGTGATCTCTATGTCGATGAACACCATACCATCGAAGACACAGGGCTTGCTTTGGGTGAGTGCATTCTGAAAGCGTTAGGAGACAAGCGTGGCATAGAGCGTTATGGCTTCTGCCTGCCGATGGACGACTGTCTGTGCCAGGTGGCTCTTGATTTCGGAGGCCGTCCCTGGCTTGTGTGGGATGCCGAGTTCAAACGGGAGAAGATAGGCGAGATGCCCACAGAGATGTTCTTCCATTTCTTCAAGAGCTTGAGTGATGCGGCAAAAATGAACCTCAACATCAAGGCCGAAGGGACGAATGAGCATCACAAGATAGAAGGCATATTCAAAGCCTTGGCGCGTAGCCTGAAGATGGCGGTACGCCGGGATGTGAACCACTTCTATTTGCCATCTTCCAAGGGAGTATTGTAAAAAGATTAGTTTTCTTCGTGTCCTATGGTGAGCTGCAGGAGGTCATAATAAGAACCGTTGTAGATATTGAGGTCTACGTTCCCTTTTATTCCTGGCAATACACCCGTATCCGTGTGTTGCCAGAATTTCCATTTTCCTTTATACTGAACCTTGTCAACATAGTAGTGGGCTATCCAATAGGGATAGTCGTCGAAGACCGGGGCAGAAAGATACTTCTCCTTAAAATTGTGGTAAGTATAGATGATGGGCTTGACATGGTATTTGTCTTCCACAATATGCAGCCAGGTCAATACATCCGTTTGAAAGTCTTCCACGCTCCGGTCGGCAGGTTTGTGCTCAATGTCAAGCACCGGTGGCAAATCGCCTTCCTCTAAATGAACTTTGTTCAAGAAAAAATAAGCCTGGGAGCGCGCAGATGATTTTGTGCTCCAGAAATGATAGGCTCCACGAATGAAACCATATTCACGCGCCTGATAAAAGTTGTCGTTGAAGTTTGGGTCTATTTTCGATGAACCTTCCGTTGCCTTGATAATGATAAATCGGAGCGGGCATCCATCAATAAGCGCATTGGAACGCAGCCTGTCCCAATTGATCTTTCCTTGGTATCTTGAGATGTCAATACCATGAATTTCGTAGCCTTCAGGATATTTTACATCGCCGTAAAAAGCGCGCCAGCGGAAGCCCGTTGGACCGACGAAGAAATACCAAAAAGCCCAAATGTAAAGCGCCGTGACGGCCAAACCTCCAACGATCCATGCTTTGCTGTAGCGCTTCTTAATAAATTGAAAAGGAGCCAGCCCGTGGCGATGAACACTTCTTCTCCTTCGATACTGACGGGAGGAAGTGGTACGCTTACGAACTGGCTTCTTATCTGGCATTATTATTAATTAATTAGGAACTAATAATTAATAATTATTTCTTTGCCTCATTTTCGAGCGCGAGGGTGCGTGTCTCACGGTCGCATACCTCAGCCGGGCCCCAGTACTGGATAGGACCGGGATAGACGAAGCAAGTGTTCTTTGCCCACTCGTCGCGCTTCTCTGCAAACTTCTTAAACGGTGCGCCGTCGAGCTCTACAAGTGCCTTGCGGATCACCGGTTTCATCTCACCGTTACGACGCTCCATGTTCATCATCATGGTGATTGGCACGCCGCCGGCCTTCCACTCATCCGTAGGAGCAGAGAGGTTCTTCACGATAGCCATGTAGCCGGTCTTGCCATTGGCGATAAGATGAGCAGCGCTCACACCGAGCGCATAGCAGTAGTCAGCATCGAAGTTGGAAGGAGCAGCGCAGCGGCCCTCATAACCGAAGAAGTGATGCTGGGCAGCGAACTTGCCATTGTACTTGCCTTCCTTCTTCCACTCATCGAGCTTGGCACCGACCATGTCAGAGATAAGCTTCTCTGTCTCGATGAGAGAAACCTGCACGTTTCCGTGAGGATCGCGGTCGAGAGAAAGCTGACGGGCCACGCCCTCAGGAAGGGTTGCGAAAGTCTCTGCGTTGTCCTTGCTCAGATGAGCGAGAATGTATTTGCGTTGTGCATCCTTGTCAAGATCCTTATAGTCGGCACCGTGAGCGGCGAGCAGGTCGTTAAGCTCCTGAATCAGACGGCCAATAGCGGGGATGAACTCGATAAGCCCCTCGGGGATAAGCACAACACCGAAGTTGTTGCCGTCCTCAGCGCGCTTAGCCACGGCCGTAGCAATCTGCTCTACAATCTGGTTCAGTGTCATATCCTTCTGCTGAATCTCCTCAGAGATAAGGCAGATGTTAGGCTGAGTCTGAAGCGCGCACTCCAAAGCGATGTGCGAAGCCGAACGGCCCATGAGCTTGATGAAGTGCCAATATTTGCGGGCAGAGTTGGCATCACGCTCGATGTTGCCGATAACCTCAGAATAAACCTTTGTAGCAGTATCGAAGCCGAAGCTGGTCTCAATCTGGTCATTCTTCAAGTCGCCGTCGATGGTCTTCGGGCAACCGATGACCTGCACACCGTACTTCTTGGCAGCGTAGTACTCAGCAAGCACGCAAGCATTGGTGTTGGAGTCGTCACCACCGATGATGACGATAGCCTTGATGTTGAGCTGACGGATGATCTCCAGTCCCTTCTCAAACTGATCTACCTTCTCCAGCTTTGTACGGCCGGAACCGATCATATCAAAACCACCGGTGTTGCGATAGCCGTCAACAAAATCCTTTGTCAGCTCGATGTAGTTGTGATCCACAAGACCGCCGGGACCCATGAGGAAACCATAAACTCTGTTGTTCGGGTTCATCTTCTTCACGGCATCAAAGATACCGCAAATGACGTTGTGACCACCAGGAGCCTGACCACCGGAGAGGATGACACCAACGTTCATCTCGCCTGTAGCCTCTTTGTCACCGGGAACAAACTCGATGAGCGGCATTCCATAAGTGTTTGGGAAAAGCTTCTTGATTTCTTCCTGATCGCCAACGCTTTGGGTTGGTTCTCCCTCCTTTACTTTTACGGCACCCTGCAGACCCTTGGGGAGCTTGGGCTGGTACTGTGCACGTGCTTTCTGCAAAAGACTTGTCTTCATTGATGTG
>ONBC01000074.1 GCA_900315955.1 uncultured Prevotella sp. | reverse complement strand
AAGGATATTCTTCTAAAAGCCAAATATATTAAGAATTATTAAAATGTTCTTTTTTTCTTCTTCTTGTCTTGGTTATTAGCACAGAATCTCCGAGGCTGGATACCTAAACAGGTGCTTGCTCCGAGGCAGGCCCCTCTATAGGTTGGATTTACTTGGCGTAAGTGATGGTGATAGTCTGCACGCGGAGCTGCACGCCGCCTTTTGTCAGACTGGGGTCGGCATTGGTGTAGACAGCGGTGTTACCGGAGAACGTGACGGTAGCAGTCTTGTTGCCTACCTCGTTCGTTCCGTTGTACACGTCACAGGTGAATACAATCTTTGCGATGGGCTTTGAGGCGTTGAAAGTAATGGTATTGTTGAGATAGACACGCACGCCCTTGGTCTTAGTGTAGAAGGTTGGTGCCGTTGGTCCATTGCCTTTGGCAAAGGTAATGGTCGTGCCATCTGAAAATATAGCCTCAGTGACGGTTTTCGTATCTTCAAAGCCTTGTTGACTCAAGTCGATCGTCGCTGTCTCTGTCCCGGCTGTTGCTTTGGTATTGGTCAGTGTCAAGATATTGCCACTGATGCTTACAGCCTCTCCGCTTGTCGGTGTCTCCGGAGTCGTTGTTCCGCTGCCTTCACCTTCTATGGAGACGATCTGACTGCTTTTGTCTACCTCGTTGATCTTCTTGCCGTCCTTGTCAGTGAAGCTCTTGATGATACCTTTGATAACAACAGTTTGACCAACTTTCAGATCTTCTTTTGACGTGAAGTCAGCTCCATTAAGACCTTTTCCTGAGTAAATCTGCAGTGTATTGCTTTTTCCGTCGTCGGATATATAGTAGCTCAGACTCTTGTATTTTGTATTGTAATAGTCTATGTTAGAGATGATACCCTTGACATAAACTTCGGTAGAAGGAGCTTTTCCGCTCGTAATAAGATCTACGGCTTCTTGAACAGTGTAGGGGTTTTCTTTGCTCTGACCTTTCTCACCGGTGGCAGGTGTCTCCGGAGTCGTCGTGCTACTTTCCTCTACCGTGCCATCTTTCATGATCAGGTTCTTGATCTCGATGGTAGAGGAGGTGGTGGTGCAGGAGTACATCAGTGCGATGACGACATTGCTCTTGCCCAAGAACTCGGACGGGATGTTCTTTTTGTAAGTGGCGTAAGTCGTCCAGTCGGAACCCTCGGTGAGGGAACCCGTGATGTCGGTCCATGTCGTTGTTGTTGGGTTGCCTGTGTAGTTGTCGGTGATGAGCACCTTGTTCTCGGTCTGACCGGCACGCACATAACGGAGAATATACTCGAACTGCATGTAGGCAGCGGCAGACTTCGAGAGGTCAACGGGCGATGATACGAGGTAGGCCTCAGAAGCCGTTGTCTTCTGGCTGCTGTTGTCGTAACCCGTTGCTTTGGCGGTCTTGTAATCGATGGCCCAAGCGTTACCTTTTACGGTGACGTTGGTGAACTTGCCGAAGCTGGTCTCAAAAGTCTCGTCAAGATAGGTGCCTGTCCCCGGCTCCTCGTAGGGCATCGGCACGTCGGAGCATGCGGCGAAAGAGAAGACTGCCAGCAGGGCTATGGCTAATTTGAAAATTGTTTTCATAATATAATAATGTATAGTGTGTAATGTATGATGGGTAATGTATGATGTGTAATGGGCTTATTGGTTGACTTTGATGTCGCTGGTCTTGCGGATGAGGATCTGCCAGGTGCTGTTGTAGCGCGTAGCGATACCCGTGATGTCGGCGCTGAGCTTCTTCTTGGCGGTGGCATCGTAAGGCAGGGGCATGGCGGCGAAGTCGGCATAGGTACTGGTGCGAATGACGACATTGGAGCCATAGCTGTCGAGCGTCTGGTTCACGGCGTTGCCCACCCCCGAGCCGGTGGTGAAGGTCGCTTTGCCGTCGGCGTTGGTGAAGGTGACCCCTTTCAGGGTGACGAGCTTGCCACAGTTGTCGTCCATGTCGTTCTTGATCGTGTTGAAGTCGACAGCCTTGATGACCGTGGTGTCGGGTGTCCCGATGATCTTATAGTGCTTCTCCCAGATATCCTTCTGCATACGTCCGATGCTGTTGTCGTTGTAGGGATAGCCTATCTCTGGCATCTTGCGGTAGCCGCCGATGTAGAGTCCTTTGAGGTTGACGAGGATCTCCTGTCCCTCGGCGAGGTGGCCGAAGAGACCGCCTTCGTTGACGGCGATGATGATCGCCGCGGTGTTGTCCTGGAGGATGATCTGCTTGTAGATGTTGCCACCGAGGTCATTGCCCGTGACACGGCCTTTGATCTGGATATCTTCCGTGATCTCCTGGTTCTGGTCGGTGGAGGCGAAGACGTTGGGGTACTTCTTGATGAGGTCGGCGATGGTGATGACGTTGCTCTCTGTCAAGCTGTTGTTGCCGAAGGGAGCCTGCGTGTTGTCCGGCTCATCCCAGTCGCCGTTCATGCAGGATGCGAAGAGACCGCACAGCAGGGCAAGGAGGATCAGCGAAGAGGCCTTGATGATATTTGTCTTGATGATATTCTTCTTCATGATATTCTCCTTTCATTATAATTTATAAGTTACGATGAGCATGCCGTTGATGCCGTTGACATAGAACTTCTTCGGGTTGGTGAGGAAGGTGTATGTGCGGATGGTCTCACCGCTGTCGTCATAGGTCTGACGGTTCTGCTCCATACCACCGGTGACGAGCTTGCGGTTGTTGAGGATGTTGGTAAGCATGAGGTTGATGGACATCTGGTGCTTGCCGATGTAGATGCTCTTGCCCACGGAGGCGTCGAGCATGAAGCCGCCCTTGCCTTTGGCCTGTGAAGGAACCTTGGAGATATCGTGCATCGGGTTACCGTTCTCATCCATGACCGTGTTGCCGGAAGCATCCTTCAGTAGCGGCAGGTTCGAATAGTAACGGCTAACTGGAGTATAATAGAGATATATACGGTCGTAGTAGTTGCCGATGAGGTCGATGAACCAGCCATTGGAATGGTAGGCGAGGTCGATAGAATAAGCCGACAGCGGCGTGCCACCCTCGCGCATGTTCTTGTTCACCACGATGTCGTCGTAGTATTTGCCATCGTTGGAGAGCATGTAGCGCACGTTGGCGTTGTTGGCATATTTGGCTTCGCTGATGGTAGCGAGGGTGTTGATGCTGAATGTCGATGACAGTTTAAAGTCGAGCCCTGCCTCCACACCATAATAATGCTTGGCGATGCCGGAGAGGGAGACGTATTGCTGTCGTAATAGAACATGCTGTACTCCGTCACATCCTGCAGGCGGGTGTAGTAAGCCTGGATGTTAGCGTGCAGCCAGCTGTTCTGCAGCTGATAACCGATCTCTGAGGAGAAGATCTTCTCATTCGTGAGGTCCTTGACGAAGTCGTTGTTGATCTGCGGAGAGGAGAAAGCGACGCTTGCCGTCGGCGCTTTCCACTCATAGCCTGCACCGAGAGAGACGGTGTTGCCGCGACCGAGGTTGATGTTCATGCCAGCCTTGCCGCCACTGTCGAGGAAACGTGCCGTGCCACTCTTGCCGTAAGAGTTGTTAGGCGCGAGACCGTTGCGCATCTTACCCTCGCGCTGCAGGGAGGTGCCGCCGATACGCCCGTTGACGAAGAGGCGCATAAAGTTGAGGTTCACGTCGTAGCCTGCCCAAGCCTGAGCACGGTTGACAAAGACATTATAATCGTAGCCGAAGCGGTCACCTTCCTTTACCTCCTTCGGTGTACTGCCGTCGTTGAGATCGTAGAAGACCTGCGGAGCCGTCTCGGCATAGGTGCCGATGACATAATAGTTGCTGTTGTGGAACGAGGTAGCGCCGAGTAGGTCCTCCATGGTCTGGTAGTGCATGCCCTTGTTCGTACTGAGGTTCATGCCGAGGTTCAGCGTACTGTTATTCGTCAGGTCGGTGTGCAGGGCAGAGGACAGACTGAGAGCGAGCTGGTCGTCATGGTAAGCTTGCTGGTAATACATGGCGTCAGCACCCTGTGCCGAAGCAATCTTGTTCGAATAGTAGAGCCGGTCCCAGTTGATCTGCCGGTTCGCCTTCGAGGCCATGAGGTAGTCGCGGGCGGAGGTCCAGGCAGCGAGGTCAGAGGAAGCCTGGCTGTCTATCGTCCCGTCGCTGCCGGCCGTGTTCCACACGTTGTAGAAGTAGCTCGGCATGAGGCTGTAGTAGTCGGGTGCCGGGTTGGTGGCGTTGTTGTAGTTCAGACGGGTGCTGCTGTACATGGAATATTTGCCGAGGAGCGAGGTCGTGAGCTTCGTGTTGTCATCGATCTTGAAGTCCCAGGTCAGCAGCGCTGCCGGTGCATAGTCGTTGACGACGCGTGCGCTGCGCTTCTTACCGTTCTGGTAGCCCCAGTTGGGGTTGTAGTTGTAGTTGTTGGCGAGCCAGTACATTTCGTCGGTCGAGGCGCTCTGTGTGCCGCGCTCCGTGGGGTTGCCCCAGGTGACGAGTGAGAGGGCGTGGCGGTCGTTGAACACCTTCTCTACGCCGAGGAAGTAGCTCAGCGAGTTGTAGAACGTGCCTTCGACATAGCCGCGGTCTGCCCAGCGGTAGGTCAGTCCTGCCGACCATGCCCATCCTTTGTCGTTGAGCCCGGAGTTGTAACTGTACATGCCGCGCAGCGTGTAGTTGCGGTTGCCGCCTGCTAAGGAGAGGCGCTGTCCTACCGGCATGGCTGAGGGCCGGAAGTTATAGTTGTTGCTTCCGCCGAGCCCCGTCATGGAGAAGTTGTTGGGCTCGAAGGGCAGTGCCGACTCCATGCTGCGCGTCTGGTTGTTCAGCCCGCCGACGAAGGAGTAACGGAAGTCGCCGCGCTCGATGTCGTTCACGGGGTTGCCGTTGATGTAGATGTCGTTATACTTAGCGTTGTAGGCCCTGTATTTGAACCGCATGGGGCTCCAGCGGTAGCCCACCTCGTTGGCATAGGCGTTGGTGCCGGAAGAGATGATGGACACGCTCTGTGTGACGTTCTCATCCTCGCCGAGCTGTGCCTCCGTGAAGGTGAAAGCCTGTTCGCCCACGTTGACCGAGTCTTGCTGGGCATAACCCATTGAGACTGAGCCTAAGGCGGCCAAAGCCATAAGAAGCTTCTTCTGCATAATAAGCTGATTGGTTAATGAAAATTATAGATTGCAAAGATAACCATTAATCTTCATTTCTTCTCATCTTTTTGAAAATAAATAGGACTCGTAAATCATTTTTTAATATTATGCGAAGCAGTGCGGTCTGCTGTGCAAGGCTTTGGCTTGGGAGGTAGGAATTAAGAGTTCGTCACGGCGCTGACACCGATGGCGTCGTGTGGGCGTCCGCCCTTGCGTTGTGGACGTAAGGGATGTCATCCTTTGCTCCTTTTGTAGCCGCTCCAGAGGCACCATACGATGGCGATGCCCACGAGGAAGATGTAGAGCATGCCGCTGAAGCCGAAAGGATAGATGCGGCCCGTGTGGATCTCCAAGGCCACGAGACGAAGCGACATCGGTAAGGTCGCCATGAATGCTGGCATGGGGAAGCGTGTCGTGCCACGGTAGTAGTCGACCACCACATCCCCGCCCCGGAAGTCAGTGCATAATCCCGTCACGGCATGGTCGCTGACAGGAATCATGCTCTTTCCCGGCCTGTCGTTGAAGATGTCGGTGACCTTGCCGCCTTTGCGATCCCAGTGATAGAGCCCGGAGAAGGAGCCCACGGTCCATTGGCCGTTTCCGCCGTCGTGCAGCACGTTGATTCCCATGACGCTCACGGGCGGCTGACCGGCGACGGGAACAGGACGGCTGTGCAGCGTGCGGAGCGTGTAGAACCCTCTGCTTGTCGAGAGGATATAGTCGGCGCAGGCAGGGTCGTATCTTAGTGCGCGCAGCTGATCGTACCATGCGTTCCTGCTTGCCAAGGTTGAGAAAGGCACGGGCGGCACGCGGCCGGAGGCGATGGCGATGAGGCCCGGCGGTCGCAGCATCCACCCGCTGATGGAGATAAAAAGGGTCAGGACGATCGTCGTCCGTCCGAGCTTATTATGCAGCCTGAGGCTCCGGGCGCGGGCCGGTCCGTGGCAGTGAACCTTGGGCAGGAACCAGAAGAGCAGTCCTGTGACGATGAGGATGATGAGGATGACGGCTATGGCATCGACGATGAGCTTGCCGGCGAGGCCGAAGAGCGATCCGCTGTGGAGCTGCCATAGGGTCGTGAAGAGCGACACGCGTCCGTCGTCGTCGGTACCTTTCTCCAGCGTGATGACCGCAAAATGGCGGTAGGGGGCACGGGCCACGAAGAGATGGGAGCGGCCGGTGATGATGATACTGTCGCGGCCTTGTACGGCGAGGTCGCTGATGCGTTCACCGTCGGTTTGGAGCGCTGTCTCCGTCCATCCCTTCCGGCTGTCGTAGACGTAGAGCTTGTATTGTGAGGCGGCGAAGAGTCTGCCGTCAGCTGTCACGGCCATGCCCCGGATGAGCTGCCCGTCGGCCCCTGCCGGCAGTCCCCGGTTGAAACCGGTGAAGGTCCGGGCCGTCCTGTCAGTGACCCATATCCCGTTGTTGCCATAGACAAGCACCTTGCCGTGCCACGAGACGGAACCGCGCAGGAGCCCGCCGTTCCAGTTGCTATAATGGTAACGCGGGGGCAACAGACTCCTACTGACATTGATGCCGGCAAAGAGCGAAGGGTGGTTGAGGACGAGTCCGGAGAGACAGAACATCAACAGGAAAAAGGAGAGGATCAGCCCTAACCATTTGTGCTGGGCCTTCCAGTGGTCTTTCTTCATAACAAAATGCGTGGTTGACTCCGGCAAAGGTACGGCCTTTTGCTTAATGTGCCAATTATTTCAATTGAAAAATAACGCCCCGGACGTATCACGGCCGTGTCACAATTGTGACACGGCCGTGATACAATCTTGCCTCATACGTGTCACGATCGTGACACGTATGAGAAAAGACGGCTTAGCAGTGCTTGCGTGTATAAAGATCCATGTTGTCAGAGGCCTTGAAGACAATCTTCTCGTGAGCCTCGATGGTGATCTCTTCCTTGGTGCGCGGGTTGATGCCCTTACGCTCCGGCACCTGCTTGACGGAGAAGCGACCGAAGTCGGGGAGCGCCAGCTCCTTGTCACCCTTTGTCAGGTTGTCGGCGATGACACCGAGAACGGCGTTGATGCATTTGGCGGCATCGTTCTTGGAAATCTCCGCACGCTCTGCTACTTTAGCAATGAGTTCTGTTCTGTTCATGATATGTGTTGATTAATGATGTTTCATTCTCTATTAATACGCGAAGAGCGGGTATTTGCTCATGGTGGCGTTGACCTTCTCTTTGACGCGCTTGATGACCTGGTCGTTCTCCGGGTCGGCGAGCACTTCGTCGATGAGGTCGGCGATGAGGTGCATCATGTCTTCCTTGGCACCGCGTGTCGTCATGGCCGCCGTTCCGAGGCGGATGCCGGATGTCTGGAAGGCGGAGCGCTCATCGTACGGCACCTTGTTCTTGTTGACCGTGATGTCGGCAGCCACGAGCGCGTTCTCAGCCACCTTGCCCGTGAGGTCAGGATATTTGGGTCTGAGGTCGAGGAGCATCGAGTGGTTGTCGGTACCTCCGGAGACGATGGCGAAACCTTTGTCGATGAGATCCTGTGCCAGGACGGCGGCATTGGTCTTCACCTGCTTGGCATAGTCGATCCACGACGGCTGCAGGTTCTCGTTGAAGCCCACGGCCTTGGCAGCGATGACATGCTCGAGGGGACCGCCCTGGTTGCCGGGGAAGACAGCCGAGTTGAGCAGCTGGCTCATCTTCTTCAGTTCACCTTTCTTGTTCCGTTTGCCCCAGGGGTTGTCGAAGTCCTTGCCCATGAGGATGACACCGCCGCGTGGTCCGCGCAGTGTTTTGTGGGTTGTCGTGGTGACGATGTGTGCATACTTGACCGGGTTCTTCAGCAGTCCGGCGGCGATCAGTCCGGCAGGGTGTGCCATGTCGATCATGAGGATGGCGCCTACCTCGTCGGCGATCTTACGCATACGCTCGTAGTCCCATTCGCGGCTATAGGCCGATCCGCCGCCGATGATGAGCTTCGGCTTGTTCTCCAGGGCCAGGCGCTCCATCTCGTCATAGTCGACGCGTCCCGTCTCGCGGTTCAGCGTGTAACCGATATGATGGTAGAGGATACCCGATGTGTTGACACTGGAGCCGTGGGAGAGGTGTCCGCCCTGGTCGAGGTCGAGGCCCATGAACGTGTCGCCGGGGGTGAGGACGGCGAGGAGCACCGCCTGATTGGCCTGGGCACCGGAGTGCGGCTGCACGTTGGCGAACTCAGCTCCGAAGTTTGTTGGTGAGGTAACTGCCCATGGCTGCCATGACCTCGTCGGAGACGAAGTTCTCACTGGCGATGAGTTCCATGCCCCGGAGCTGGCGCTGATGCTCTTGCTCGATGAGGTCGAAAATCTGAGTGTCTTTCTGCATAGTCTCTTTATGGTTTAGTGAATAGTTTAATCTTTTACGAGCGTCACCTCGTCGAGCCGCTGCTCCTTGTCGCAGTAGTGACAACGTACGAGGCCTTTGACCTTGTCGATGGTGAAATAGGTGGCCATCGGCTCGTTGTTGGTGATGCACTTGGGGTTGTTGCACTTGATGATTCCGTGTAGCTCTGACGGTGTCTCGACACGTTTCTTCTCCACGACCTCATAGTTGTGGATCGTGTTGAGCACGATGTTCGGAGCGACTACGGAGAGGCGGTTGATCTCCTCGTCGGTAAAATACTTGTCGGCAATCTTGATGATGCCTTTCTTCCCCATCTTGCTCGAGGGGAGGTTATAGCCGATGGTGACGGGTGTGCCGATCTTCTCGAGACAGAGAAGCCGCACGACCTGATAGGTCTTGTCGGCGGGAATATGATCGATGACGGTGCCGTTCTCAATGGCGGCCACCTGCAGTTCTTTTTTTGCCATTGTGTTAAGTTGTTGGGTGTGGGGCGTACTGTTGCCGGTCAGCCGATGATCGTTTTGTCTTTCTTGATGTCGTCGAGGGAGATTCCCAGACAATAGCAGTAGATGGCCTCGCGGGCGAAGAGTCCGTTCTTGGCCTGCTGTATGTAGTAAGCGTGAGGGTTGTCGTCCACATCGTAGGCGATCTCGTTGACGCGTGGCAGCGGGTGCATGATCTTCATGTTGGGTTTGACGTGGCTGAGCATGGCGTTGCGGAGGATGTAGACGTTCTTCACGCGCTCATACTCCATGAGGTCGGAGAACCGCTCTTTCTGCACGCGCGTCATATAGAGAATGTCGGCATCGGCAATCTCATCTTCGGTGAACTCAGCGTGTTCTACGTAGCGGATATTGTTCTTGGCGCAGTACTCTTTGTACTCGTCGGGCATGGCGAGCTCCTTGGGCGCGATGAAATGGAAGGTGGGGTTGAAATGGCGCATGGCCATGATGAGGGAGTGCACGGTGCGCCCGTATTTGAGGTCGCCCACGAGGTAGATGTTGAGGTTGTCGAGGGTGCCTTGTGTCTTGTAGATGCTGTAGAGGTCGAGTAGGCACTGCGAGGGGTGCATGTGTGCACCGTCGCCGGCATTGACGATAGGCACGGGTGCCACCTCGGATGGGCGTAGTTGCTCACCATGAGGATGGTGTCCTTGAGCGTCTCGCCTTTGGTCGTGCTCGAGGTCTTGGCATCGGAGAAGCCGATGACGCGGGCACCGAGGCGGTTGGCAGCCGTCTGGAAGGAGAGTTGTGTACGTGTGGATGGTTCGAAGAAAAGGGTAGCGACCACTTTACCCTTGAGAAGCTCACGGTTGGGATGACGCTCAAACTCCTCTGCCATCTTCAGAAGGTAGAGCAGCCGGTCCTTGTCGAGATCGGCAATCGTGACGAAATTACGTTTTTCCATTACAGAAGATTGTATATTGTGGAAATCTTAATGTTGGAGCAAAGATACAAAGAAAAACGTAAAGACTCGTCTTTTACAATCTTATTTTTTCAAAATTGTTGCAGTCTGAAGGGTGAATCCCCAGAGAGGACACAGGTGGCAGCATAAAACCACCAGCCTCGGAGAGGCTGGCAGTGAGTTCACAGCCTTCAACCGCATCCCACAAAGCGTGAGCGGTGCAGGCTACTGTTGCGGGGCGCTGACGGTTACCGTCTCGTTGTCAGGCTCTGTTTGCCGAAGGTGACAGGTGTGACAGCGGATGAACCGAAGAAGCGGGCGCTCGATACGGCTCTGGTCAGCTTCTTGGCTTCACTGTTCTGCACGCGCTTCAGGTCGATGTAGATCATGTCGTTGTTGTTCGTGCCGAGCATGTAACCACTGAAAGAACCGGTTTTCTCGTCGAGCCTGAAGCCGTGCTGGGAGGCGGAGGCATCCATGACGAATGTCGACTTGTTCTGCGTGTTCGTGTACTTGATGTAGATGTCGCCCGTCTGCTCGTCGATGTACCAGTTGAACTTCAGCGGGTCGTTCTGCTGGTCAATGTTGCCATTGCTGTCGAGGGTGTAGTCGATCTCCGTTCCTGTGCCTTTGATGGCATCGCTGTTGTTGCGTACGAATGTCATATTGGCATAGAAGGAACTCTTCTGCCCGTTGTCACCATTGGTGTAGACCATGGTGCCGTCCCATTCGCCCTGCAGCACATCGGCTTCATCGTCGGCGTAGTCGTCGTTGTCGTTGTCGCTGTTGTTGTAATAGTTGTCGTTCCAGCCATAATCACCATCTCCGTAGCCGTACCACCAAGGCTCATCGTTGCCATACCACCAAGGCTCGTCATCGTACCACGGATCATCGTCACAACTTGTGAAGAGTGCGGGAGCTGCCACTAACAGAGCAGCTGCCACAAGAGTAAAAATCTTTTTCATGGTTCTATTCTTTTTATTCAGTTCTTTTCTTTTATTTCATGGTGCAAAGATAGACAGAATTTCTATATCGGGAGGGTGTTTTTTCCTATTGGTGATGGGAAAATCCCTAAAAATATTCAAGTATAAAGTGTGTTGTGGCATTTTTTTTGTAAGTTTGCACCATAATCACCCAACTCACATTAATAACATATCAATAAAATATATAAAGGAAAGAAAGACATGAGAACTGTTTATGAATTCTCCGTGAAGGACCGCAAGGGCAACGAGGTCTCTCTCCGGGAGTATGCCAACGAGGTGCTGCTGATTGTCAACACGGCTACGAAGTGTGGATTTACACCGCAGTATGAGGAGTTAGAGAAGCTCTACGAGCGTTACCATGCTCAGGGCTTTGAGATCCTCGACTTCCCCTGCAACCAGTTTGGCCAGCAGGCCCCGGGCACAGACGAGAGCATCCATGAGTTTTGCAAGCTCACCTATGGCACGGAGTTCCCTCAGTTCAAAAAGATAAAGGTCAACGGCGACGATGCCGACCCGCTTTATAAGTTCCTCAAGGAGCAGAAAGGCTTCGCAGGCTGGGATGAGACCCATCCTATCTATCCCGTCCTTGACAAGATGCTCTCAGAGGCTGATCCCGATTATAAGGAGAAGGCGGACATCAAGTGGAACTTCACCAAGTTCCTCATCAACAAGAAAGGACAGGTCGTCAAGCGTTACGAGCCGACGGAGAAGATCGAGAACATTGCCAAAGATATCGAGGCGCTTCTCTAAAGCGTAAAGAATCAATCAGAGAAAGAAAATACATATATGGAAAAGACAAAGTGTCTCATTATAGGCAGCGGACCTGCCGGTTATACCGCTGCCATCTATGCAGGACGTGCGAACTTGCAGCCCATTGAGTACTGTGGCATCCAGCCTGGTGGCCAGCTCACGCAGACCACGATCGTTGAGAACTTCCCCGGCTATCCCGAGGGCGTTGATGCCAACCAGATGATGATGGATCTGCGTCAGCAGGCTGAGCGCTTCGGCGCCGACGTGCGCGACGGCATCGTCACGGATGTGGACCTCTCGAAGAAACCCTATGTCGTCACGGTAGACAACGGTGACCAGCTTGAGGCTGAGACGATCATCGTGGCTACGGGTGCTTCTGCCAAATATCTTGGTCTGCCCGATGAGCAGAAATATAACGGGCAGGGCGTGTCGGCCTGCGCCACGTGCGACGGTTTCTTCTACCGCAAGAAGGTCGTGGCAGTCGTGGGCGGCGGCGACACCGCCTGCGAGGAGGCTACGTATCTCGCCGGACTGGCAAGCAAGGTTTACATGATTGTGCGCAAACCTTACCTTCGTGCCACCGACATCATGAAGCGCCGCGTGGAGGAAAACCCGAAGATCGAGATCCTCTATGAGACCAACACCTTAGGTCTTTATGGTGAGAATGGTGTCGAGGGCGCACACCTCGTATGGCGCAAGGGTGAGGCCGACGAGAAGAAGTATGACCTACCCATCGACGGATTCTTCCTCGCCATCGGCCACAAGCCCAACACCGACCTCTTCAAGGGTAAGCTCGACATGGACAGCGTGGGTTATATCAAGACCCAGGGCGACAGACCGCTGACGAGTGTGGAAGGCATTTTTGCTGCCGGCGACTGTGCCGACCCCATTTACCGTCAGGCCGTCGTAGCTGCCGGAAGCGGCTGCAAGGCTGCCATCGAGGCAGAGCGGTATCTGGCGAAGTGATAATAGAAAAGTCCAGAAGTCGCAGAAGTCCGGAAGTCCAGTCATATGCTTAAGCACCTGATAATCGGGTATAGCAAAGGCAATGACTGTACTTCCGGACTTCTGCGACTTCCGGACTTCGTTTTTTTATTGATAATAAACACTTTTCTTGACAATCAAGCACTTGCAAGGATCTTTAGGTGATATAGGGTGACGCATACCCAGTGCAGGGAAGGGCATGAAGCCCTTCCCTGCACTGACATCAGACTTTTCACGCAGAGCCGCAGAGTTTATTGAGCCGCAGAGCAGATACGTGTGAGAGGCTGAGATCGCGGAGCGGCCTTCGGCCTTTAGCGGAGAGAACGGAGAGACCTTCGGTCTATGTGGAGGGGTTGAGCAGATATTCGGCAAGAGAGTGATGGTTCATCTCTGTGAACTCCTTCCAAGACCGAAGGTCTCTCCGCTCTCTCTCATTCTCAGAGGCATTATCTCTGCGGCTCAATTATCTCTGCGGCTCTGCGAGAGAAAATAACTCCTCACTCCTCTCTCTTCACTCTTCACTCTTTTTGCGTCAGCTTGTTTTCAAGGTTTTTCTTGCTGTGAGGCAAGCCTGAGGTACGAAGGCTGTTTTTTCTCCGGCTCCGGCTTGCCGAAGCTTGCTTCGGAGCAAGCCGGAGCCGGAGAAAAAACATCGGGTGCAACCCTTGCATCAAAGCAAGGGTTTTATGGGTTTTGGTCTCAATAAAAATGATGAAGTCCGGAAGTCCAGTCATTACCTTTGCTATACCTGATAATCAGGATAATCAGGTGCTTAAGCATATGACTGTACTTCCGGACTTCTGTGACTTCCGTATTTCCGTACTTCCTTATTATACCGGTATGTCCTTGTTGACGTTCTTCGAGAAGAAGGCGGCGTAGCAGAACATGTAAGCCACGGCGATGAGCGGCACGATATAAGAGAGCATGTAGTTGAGCGTAGCGTCAGCCACCGCGTTCTGGATCAGCGGGAGCACACCGCCGCCGACAACCATCATCATGAAGATGCCACTGGCTTTCTCCGTGTATTTGCCCAGTCCCTCTGTGGCGAGGTTGAAGATGCTCGACCACATGATCGAGGTGCAGAGACCACAGAACACGATGAGGATAGCGCTCAGCGGCAGCGTCACCACCTGGAAGCCGGAGCCGGTGAACACGGGCATGGAGCCTGTGATGCTCTTCGGCAGGAACATAGCCAGGAGGATGAGGATCATGGCAGCGCCATTGGTCACGATCATCATGGCACGGCTCGACACCTTGGAGGCAATGAACGAAGAGACGAGACGTCCGACGAGCATCAGCAGCCAGTAGGTCCCGGCAGCAAATCCGCCGATAGCGGCAGCCTTCACCATCGGGTTGAGCGTCATCACCCCAGCACCGTTGGCTGTCGTGTCAGAGATATAGAAGTTGAGCGTGCCGGGGAGACCGGTCTCCACACCGACATAGACGAAGATGGCGACGACACCGAAGGTGAAGTGGCGGAAGGCGAAGGGAGAATGCTCGAAGGTTATCTCACCTCCCATCTTCTTCGGGTTCTCGATAGGCACGAAGAGGAGAATGAAGAATGTCACGAGGAAGACACCCATAGCCATATAGAGCACGAGGTTGACATCGCTCATGGCGGTGTTCTTTGTCACTGTGCCGATGAGTGCACCGACGAGCATAGGAGTCATCGTACCCATGAGCGAGTTGAAAGTGCCGCCGATGAGGTTAAGCTGGTTGCCGCGGTTGCCGCCGCCACCGAGTTGGTTGAGCATCGGGTTTACAACGGTGTTGAGCAGGCACACAGAGAAGCCGGAGACGAAGGCACCGACGAGGTAGATGATGAAGCCCGTCATACCCTCCGACGTGCCGGAAAGGAACTGGATGAGCACACCAAAGAAGCCTAAGGCGATACCGATGAGGGCTGTCTTCTTGTACCCTATTTTTGTGAGCAGGTTGCCGGCAGGGATACCCATGAACAGATAAGCGAAGAAGTTCATGAAGTTACCCATCATGCCGAGCATGTTGCTGCCGCCTATCTCCGGCTGGTTTTTCCAGATGACACCGATAGGTGCGGCGAGGTTGGTCACGAACGATATCATGCCATAGAGGAAGATACAAGCCACGATGGCGATGGCGCGACCGTTACTGTTTGTTTTTGCCATTATACGTTAGTTTTTAAAGTTGTCTTAAAACAGTTTGTTAGGATAGATGCCTTCGTCCACGAGTTTCTGTATTCTCTCTACTGTGCCCGGACGGTCGGCGGAATAAGTGACTCCGAACCACTTGGAGGTGGTGTCGAGGACCTGACAGGTAGCCTTCCCGCTCTTGATGAGCTTGTCTACGACCCAGGGGATGAGATACTCGGCCTTGGGGTTGGCCTTCGTGGCCGGCTGGTCGAGGAACTCCTTGAAAAGTTTTTCTGAATAGTCGAAATATTCGGGTGTGAAGCCCCACACGTTCATGGAAACAGGTGTGTTGTCGGGGATGGAGACCCATTCGCCCTTCTCGTCCTTGTAGGCTACCTTCCCGTCGGCCTGGCGCTCTATCTCGGTGCGCTCTACGCAGGAGGTGAGATGCCCGTTGGCATCCTTGGCGCAGACACCACGGCTCACGGAACCGTTGTCGGACAGCGTGTTGGCCACACGGAAGCCGACCATGGCATACTTGCCGTTGCTGCCCTCGGGGAGTTCAGAAAGGAACTTGCCGATGACCTTGAAGCAGTCGCGGTTGTAGAAGTCGTCGCAGTTGATCACGCAGAACGGCTCCTTGATGACATCCTTAGCCATCATCACGGCGTGGTTGGTACCCCAAGGCTTCGTGCGGCCTTCGGGAACGCTGTAGCCCTCCGGAATCTTGTCAAGGCTTTGGAAGACGATCTCGCAGGGGATATGTCCCTCGTATTTGGAGAGGATCTTCTCGCGGAAATCCTGCTCAAAGTCCTTGCGGATGACCCAGACAATCTTGCCGAAACCAGCCTGAATAGCGTCGTAGATGCTGTAGTCCATGATAGTCTCACCATTGGGACCCAGTCCGTCAAGTTGTTTCAAACCACCATAACGACTGCCCATACCGGCAGCTAACAATAATAATGTAGGTTTCATGTGTACTTATATTAAAAATTGGTTTTACCTTATGTATAGTTGCGTGCAAAGTTAATCATTTTCGGTTGATATAGGATAATTAATCGACTTTATTTTGTAATTTTGTAACATTAAATCACCTTATCATGGCTGTCATTGAAATTCATTCTCTCGATGCCCCCGGTGTAGCGGTCTATCACCGCCTCACCGATCATCAGCTCCGCAACCGTCTCCATCCGGACGATGGCATCATCATCGTGGAGAGCCCGAAGGTCATCAGCGTAGCATTGGACGAAGGCCTGGAGCCGCTCTCCCTGCTCTGTGAGGCCCGTCATATCGAAGGCGACGCAGCTCCACTCATCCGCCGTCTCGGCGACATTCCTGTCTATACGGGCAGCCGCGGGCTGTTAGCCTCTCTGACAGGCTATACGCTCACGCGCGGCGTGCTCTGTGCCATGCGCCGGCCCAAGGTGATGTCGTGGCGCGAGCTGTGCGGCCATGCGCGTCGCCTTGTCGTCATCAAGGCTGTTTGCGACACGACGAATATCGGTGCCATCTTCCGCTCTGCCGCGGCATTGGGTATCGACGGAGCCTTGCTGACGACGGACAGCTGCGATCCGTTCAACCGCCGGGCCGTACGCGTGTCGATGGGTACCGTGTTCAAACTGCCTTGGGCCTGGCTCGGCGCACCCTTGAATGCCTTGCACGAAGCGGGGTTCAAGACGGTGGCCATGGCCCTGCGTCACGACAGTATCGCGCTCGACGATGCCCGCTTGCAACAGGAGCCGCGTCTCGCCGTGGTTATGGGCACGGAGGGCGATGGCCTGCCAATGGACGCGATCGACGGGGCCGACTATGTCGTGAAGATCCCGATGGCGCGCGGTGTCGACTCGCTCAACGTCGCGGCAGCCTCCGCCGTGGCGTTCTGGGTATTGGGCAGGCGCTCCGAAACCCGGCAGCAGGAAGCAGCGGAACGGTGATAATGCACCTTTTGTTGCCTTTATTGCGCTTTTTAGAATAAATTATAACACAATAATTGCTTGTTTCTACAGTAGTTCGTAACTTTACCAAATATTATTTAGGGAGTTAACCAATATCTTTAATTTAATAACCAAACAAACATGAAACAAACAAACGTTAAGCCCGCTGACGGAAAGCTGGGTATTCTTGTCGTTGGCTGCGGCGCTGTGGCAACGACCTTCATGACCGGTGTGCTTATGGCACGCAAAGGACTTGCCAAGCCTATCGGTTCCATGACGCAGTATGACAAGATTCGCGTAGGCGATGGCGCTGAAAAGCAATACCTTCACTATAAGGACATTGTGCCTTTGGCAACCCTCGACGATATTGTCTTCGGTTGCTGGGATGTCTATCCGCAGAATGCTTACCAGGCCGCTGTCTATGCCGAAGTGCTGAAGGCGAAAGACATCGAGCCTGTGCGCGATGAGCTCGAGCAGATCGTTCCCATGAAAGCAGCCTTCGACCCCAACTATGCCAAACGTCTTACGGGCGACAACGTGAAGGACTGCCAGACGCGCTGGGATATGGTTGAAGCCCTTCGCAAGGATATCGAGGACTTCAAGGCATCGACGGGCGTGAGCCGTATCGTCGTCATCTGGGCTGCGTCTACAGAGATATATGTTCCTTACGATGAGGCGTATCATGGTACCTTAGCCAAGCTCGAGGCAGCCATGAAAGCCGACGACCGTGAGCATATTGCCCCGTCGATGTGCTATGCCTATGCCGCGCTGACGAAAGGCTGCCCGTTCATCATGGGAGCCCCCAACACCACCGTCGACATCCCCGCCATGTGGGAGCTGGCCGAGAAGACCCGGATGCCTATCGCCGGCAAGGACTTCAAGACAGGCCAGACGCTCGTCAAGTCGGGTTTTGCGCCGATCCTCAAGGTTCGCAATCTCGGTCTGGCAGGATGGTTCTCTACCAATATCCTCGGCAACCGCGACGGCCTCGTGCTCGACGAGCCTGCCAACTTCCATACCAAGGAGGTCTCGAAGCTCTCTACCTTAGAGACCATTCTGCGCAAGGAAGATCAGCCCGACCTCTACGGCAATATCTATCACAAGGTACGCATCAACTATTACCCGCCACGCAACGACAACAAAGAAGGCTGGGACAACATCGACATCTTCGGCTGGATGGGCTACCCCATGCAGATCAAGATCAACTTCCTCTGCCGCGACTCTATCCTCGCCGCTCCGTTGCTGCTCGACCTCACGCTTCTCAGCGACCTCGCCGCGCGTGCCGGACGTTACGGCATCCAGCGCTTCCTCAGCTTCTTCCTCAAGAGCCCGATGCACGACTATACAAAGGGCGAGGAGGCTGTCAACGACCTCTTCGAACAGTATGTCATGCTGAAGAATGCCATCCGCGAGATGGGCGGCTATGAGGCTGACGAGAAAATAGACTAATCAGATTGATTCTTTGTTGTTGGCTCCGGCGTGCTGTTCTCGCATTCCGGAGCCAACCTTTTTTCACAGATTACAGACTATGTGTTCTACTGTTTTTTACAGGAAAGATAATACTTTTATCATGATAATCAAAAGATGATAATCAAAAGATGATAATTTCAACGTTGCGTCACACCCGCAGCGTCCGCATGGCATTGAGCACGCAGAGCACCATTACGCCGACATCTCCGAAGACGGCAACTGGCATGGCATAACGGCCTAAGAGTCCCGTGGCAACAAGGATGAGGATAAGAACCTTTACGGCGATGGCGAACGTGGTGTTCTGCCGGGCATTGGCTATGGTCTTTCGGGCGATGCGGATCGCGGTGGCAATCTTTGACGGCTTGTCGTCCATCAGCACCACGTCGGCAGCCTCGATAGCCGCGTCGGAGCCAAGTGATCCCATGGCGATACCTACATCAGCCCGGGCCAGGACCGGCGCGTCGTTGATGCCGTCGCCGACGAAGCCCAAGGTCCTTCCTTCCGGCTTCTCCTTGAGGAGACGCTCCACCTGAGCCACCTTGTCCTGAGGCATCAGTTCCGCGTGATATTCGTCGATGTCCAGGCTCGCCGCCACATTGGCGGCTACGCGCTCGTGGTCGCCCGTGAGCATCACGGTCTTGTCCACCCCAAGCTGCCTCAAGGC
This sequence comes from uncultured Prevotella sp., assembly GCA_900315955.1. Taxonomy (GTDB): domain Bacteria; phylum Bacteroidota; class Bacteroidia; order Bacteroidales; family Bacteroidaceae; genus Prevotella. Next base: position 2,571 of record ONBC01000074.1, on the reverse strand, counting down.
TGCAACGGCCTCCCGGCTGTCGTCTTTCACCTTGTCGGCGATGATGATATGTCCGGCATAAGCACCGTCCACGGCCACATGGATGGTAGTGCCGACGATGTGCCTGCATTTCTCGCACACTACAACCTGTGCCCCCACGGCCTCCATCAGTCTATCATTGCCAACGCAGACCTTATGCCCGTTGACCGTCGCACGGATGCCCTTTCCGGCAATCTCCTCTACATCCTCCAGGTGGCAGCCGTCGGCAAGCGTATCGCCGGAACGGGCAGCGCCCTTGTCGTTGAACTTCACGTCCTCAAACGGTTCCTCGCTGAATGCCGCCCGCAAGGCAGAGGCGATGGGGTGGGTGCTGTAGTTCTCGGCATGCGCGGCGAGGTGCAGCAAGTCCTTGGTACCGATGGTCTCGGGATGGACGGCCGTCACCATAAACACGCCTTTGGTCAGCGTGCCTGTCTTGTCGAAGACCACCGTGGACAGTTTGACAAGGGCATCCATATAGTTGCCGCCTTTGATGAGTATGCCTTTGCGCGAAGCACCGCCGATACCGCCGAAGAAGCTCAGAGGCACGGAGATGACCAAGGCGCACGGGCAGCTCACCACGAGGAAGCTCAGCGCCCGGTAGATCCACGTCACGAGGCCTTGCTCATAACTGTCGCAGAAAAGGGGCGGGACGAACGCTACCGCGATGCCCAAAAAGACGACAATGGGCGTATAGACACGGGAGAAACGGCGGATGAACGTCTCGCTTTTCGACTTGTTCTCCGACGATTCCTCCACGAGTTTGATAATCTTTGAAGCTGTTGAGTCGCCGAAACTCTTGGTCACTCTCACCTTCAGAACGCCCGACACATTGACGCAGCCGCTCAGCGCCTCGTCGCCCACACCTACGCTGCGGGGTACGCTCTCGCCCGTCAGTGCCACGGTGTTGAGACTCGACGCACCCTCGATGATCGTCCCGTCCATTGGTACGCGCTCGCCCGGTCGTATGACCACGATCTCACCGGGTTTCACGTCGTTGGGGTCGACGACGCTGACCGCTCCGCCGCGTTCCACGTTGGCCGTGTCGGGCCGGATGTCCATCAGTGCCTTGACGGCGTGCCGGCTCCTGTCCTCGGCAAAGTCTTCAAAGAGCTCGCCAACCTGGAAGAAGAGCATCACGAAGACAGCTTCGGGAAACTGTGGCTCAGCGCCGGGAAGGAACCCGATGAGCAAGGCACCTATCGTGGCGACGCACATGAGGAAATCTTCATTGAACGGGTTGCGCTCCTTGATACCTTCTTCTACCGCCTCGCCCATCACGTCATAAGAGATGAGCAGATAGGGTACAAGATAGACGAGCAGCTGAGCCCAAACGGGCATCACAAACGATCTCGTCACCATCCAAGCCGCAAAGAGCAATACGGCTGACAGGAAAATGCGGGTTAAGAGCTTCTTATCCATAATTGTTTGCTTATTTTATTTCTGCCGCAAAGTTACGGAGAAGTCGTTGCAACCCGGTTGCAAAGATGTTAACCCATTGACGTGAGACGATGCAAGTCTGTCTTCAGTATGCTGCCAACTTGTAATTGTGAATGTGGACAAGCTCTTTACTGACAACTCCGCCTTCGGTAAAGTCGGTCAACTCTTTTGCTACAAACACTTTTCCTTTCTCAAACTTCATAGTCTTCCTACCCGGACTAGCCTCCTAAGGCGTGGCAGCCAGCATTGCTATCGGGTCTTGCCGTGGTTAAACGTTACCTGTAAGGGGTGGGAACAATCCTTGTGCCACGGCGTATTTTGATGGATGGCAGTAATAAATGTTATCAATGCTGATTCTCTCATAGGCTGGCAGCAGCATCCCCCATACGCTTAGCCGACACTGTTTCTCCGGGACTGGTTGATTGCTGCACGATCTACTGCTCGGAGCGAGCGGTAGCGAGCATAAGTCGTGTCTTGGCAGCGGCGTTCCACGACTGCTGCGTCTTGTCTCTGGAGGAGACATACGATGAGCTCCTTGCGCTCAGCGACCTTACCGAAGCTGTCGCGGATATATTTCTTCACGCTTCCGCGCACGTTGGGGTTGTCGAGGATGGCGTTGATAACCTCTTTGAGATACTGGGGAGTGGCGCTGCTGTTGGGGTCGTAGACATAAGCCAGGTCATTGGTAGAGACAAAGTCACCATTGTTGTCAGCAAAAATTGTCTTTTCATGGTCTAGCTAAATAAGAAAATATGTATTATCCTTTCCTAAATTTCCGTGAGCAAAATTACAGATAGCAAATTACAATATCATTACACGCATAATGCAAAAGAAGGACAATATTCCGACAACGCATCGGCATTCACTTATGAGCACAAAAAATATGGACAAGGCTGCCTCTGGGTACGCCTCTCAAGACCCGAAGGTCTCTCTACGCGATCATCCCCAGCTGCGGGTTGCTAAATCGCATGACAATTTATAGAGATTATTAATGCCTAATTCGGGATTTTTGCTTAAATTTCCTCTAAAAAAGCATTAGGCGGCTTGCCGCCTCCTATACGAAATTCAATTCTATACTATCTTTTCGAGCACAAGAAGCCTTCCAAGACTTAT
>ONBC01000073.1 GCA_900315955.1 uncultured Prevotella sp. | reverse complement strand
GGACGGCGGTATCTGGAAGTGCATTTGGTTTGAGCATCGTAAACCCGGTAAGGGCAACACTGTCATGAACACCAAGCTGAAGAATGTAGCCGACGGCCGTGTGCTGGACCGTACATTTCAGGTAGGCTTCAAGCTCGACGACGTGCGCGTGGAGCATCGTCCTTATCAGTATCTCTACGAGGACAGCACGGGCTGCATCTTCATGAATCAGGAGACGTTCGAGCAGTTCCCCATCAACCGTGACCTCATCACCGGCGGTGAGTTCATGAAAGAAGGTGACATCGTTGACGTGCAGATCTCTGCCGACGACGGCGCTATCCTCTCTGCTGAGATGCCTCCAAAGACCAATCTCGAGGTCACTCACTCTGAGCCGGGTGTGAAGGGTAACACGGCTACCAACGCTACGAAGCCCGCCACCTTGGAGACAGGTGCTGAGATCCGCGTGCCCCTCTTCATCAATGAGGGCGACGTCATCACGGTGAACACCGAGGATGGCAGCTATGTGGGCCGCGTGACAGAAAAGAAGTAATCAACGCTACGCAGCATATCAAGACCGTCCGCAGCCACAGATCATGTGTGATTGCGGACGGTTTTTTGTATAACTAACGGTTTGTTTGTGGTCATGGGATGACAGACAAACCACCTAAAACGGCAGGATGAGATACAGTATTATTGTTCCGGTTTATAATCGTCCCGATGAGGTTGACGAACTTTTGGACAGTCTCACACGACAGACCTTCAACGACTTTGAGGTCATTATCGTGGAGGACGGGTCAGCGGTGCCATGCAAGGCGGTGTGCGACAAATATGCCGGGCGGCTGGCGATCCACTATTTCATGAAGCCGAACAGCGGGCCCGGGCAGAGCCGCAACTATGGCGTGGAGCGCGCCACGGGCGACTATGTGCTCATCCTCGACTCGGATGTCGTCGTGCCCGCCGGTTATCTGCAGGCGGTGGACGATGAACTGCGGCGCGAGCCCTGTGAGGCTTTCGGGGGTCCGGACCGTGCTGCCGACACGTTCACACCGACACAGAAAGCCATCTCTTATTCCATGACGAGCTTCTTTACCACAGGAGGTATCCGTGGCGGCAAGAAGAAGCTCGACAAGTTTTATCCGCGCTCCTTCAACATGGGCGTGCGGCGCGACGTCTACAACAAGCTCGGCGGATTCTCCAAGATGCGGTTCGGTGAGGATATCGACTTCTCTATCCGTATCTTCAAAGCCGGATGCCGTTGCCGCCTCTTCCCCGGCGCGTGGGTCTACCACAAGCGACGCACCGACTTCCGCAAGTTCTGGCGGCAAGTGTTCAACAGTGGCATCGCACGCATCAATCTCTATAAGAAATATCCCGAGAGCCTGAAGCTCGTCCACCTGCTGCCGATGGTTTTCACCGTGGGTATCTTCTTTTTGCTTGCTCTTTTCGTTGCCGGCCCCATCCTTGGGCATACGGTGATAAAGTCTTACCTTGATCCCGATCCACCTGTCGGGGGCTTGATCAGCGTGGCAGCGCTGCTTCCGCTCTTGCTCTATTCGCTCCTTATCCTCATCGACTCAAGCCTGAAGAACCACAGCCTGTACATTGGCTTGTTGTCTATCCGTGCAGCCTTCACCCAGCTCATGGGCTACGGCTGTGGCTTCCTCAAAGCCTGGTGGCAGCGGTGCGTGTTAGGCAAGGGTGAGTTTGAGGCGTACAAGAAGAACTTCTACAAATAATGTTAAGGCTTAGGTCTGTTGAGCGAATTTCCGTCAGAATGAGCTATCTTTGTAATGGTTTAATTTATTAAATATTATATGGCAGAAAAAGAAAGGGCGGGACGTAACAGAACGCTGAGTATCTCAGACAATGAAATACCTGAGTTGGAAAGGAACATCTTGCATGTAGATGATATTCGCAGATCATTTCAGGATGATTCTATTGTCAACGCAGATCTTTATGATTGTTTGGATTATATCCCAGACAGCTATTATAATTTAATAATTATAGATCCGCCTTATAATTTGGACAAGGATTTCCATGGTCACAAGTTCTCATCCATGTCAGAGAACGCATACGAAGATTATCTTAGGAGCTGGTTCTATAAAGTATGTGATAAACTGTCTCCTACCGGGTCACTGTATATGTGTGGTGATTGGAAATGCTCATCTTCTATGCAAAGAGTAATCGAAGAGCGTCTTACGATATTAAACAGAATTACATGGCAGCGAGAAAAAGGCAGAGGAGCTAAATCCAATTGGAAGAATGCCATGGAAGATATTTGGTTCGCAGTAAAAGACCCCAACAATTATTTTTTTAATGTAGATGCTGTAAAGATGAAACGGAAGGTAATAGCACCTTATAGGGTTGACGGAAAGCCCAAGGATTGGTTAGAGACGGGATCGGGTAATTTTCGTATTACCTATCCTTCTAATTTTTGGGATGACATAAGCATTCCTTTTTGGTCTATGCCAGAAAATACAGATCATCCTACGCAAAAGCCTGAGAAACTTATTGCAAAATTGCTCTTAGCATCGTCAAGACCAGGTGACAGAGTCTTTGATCCATTTCTTGGCAGTGGTACGACAGCAGTAGTAGCGAGTAAATTGGGTAGAAAATATTGTGGTATTGAGATTAACCATGAATATTGCTTATGGGCAGCAAAAAGAGTGGTCAATGCTGTCCATGACCGATCAATTCAAGGCTACTCTGATGGTGTGTTCTGGGAACGCAACTCTTTACTCGAGCAGAAGAAAACGCAAGGTGTCAAAGGTACATCTAAACGGGCAAAGTTGTCTGATTCTGTTTCTGCTCCATCACTTTTTGCTTAGTCTGATAAAATCGTTAATCATGGTAATATGAATAGTTTTTGTAAAGACTTTGTAAAGTATATCTTAAACACAGCTCCCAGATATAATAAGGAGGTTGTGGAGAATGATGTTTGTAAAAGATTCCATTTGACAAAAGACAGGAAAGTATATCATAATGATTACTTTGCTGTCAGATTTTGTTATTCTAAGTCCTCTTCGAGTTCTTTTAGCAATACAGTTTTGTCTCTTTCTGCTTTAGAAAAGTATGATAGAATTCCTTTCTTTGTAGTGCTTGTCAGAAGGGATGCGGATAACTTAGTGCTTTTAGCCAATACTACTTTTTTGAAGAAGATAAGTCATAGTTCACAGAATTTGAGAATAGACAATATAAAAGGTAGTTTTAATGGCTCTGACATTATGAGGAGCTATGAGAATCGTACCAATACACCAGAAAACTTCGAGTTTTTATTTGCCCTTCACCAGGGATTGGAATGGAAAGATAATCTTTCCCGTTTGGTTGATGCCTCAGCGGATATTAAACCAATAAGCCAGAAGTTTAATCCAACGGAGGACGAAGAGAGAAATATCTACAATTCAATAAAAAGAGCGAAGGCTTTTGTGCAATCCGAGAATTATCATGCCCTTGAAGAGGACTTGAACCAACGATGTGAAAGTTGTCGTAAAGAGATTTTAATCGCATCTCACATTGAAAACACGAATATAAGAGGGCGTTTGATAGAAAGTTTGATCACTTCTTCTGATGAAGAGAGAAAGATGTTAATAAACAATCTTGAGAATATGGAGAAAGCGCTACCCTCCTATGACACAAGAAATGGTCTTGGCGATTACTGTCGTAGGTTTGATAACGGATCGACTTTTACGGATATTAAAACAAAAGTCATATACTTGACTTCCAATCCTAAGGCTTACAATATTGATAAGTTCTTAAAACAGATGAGCACCTCAGACAGTGTTTTCCTGTTCTTCTTTATCGGGATTGACGAAACGCGTATTTTTAATACTGTGCTTTGCTCTGTTTATCATCAGAAACTTATTGAAAACACTTTATTGCAATTTCATTGGGCTGGAAGAAGCACACGAGGCGTTGCTCAGTTTAACGGAGAAGCTATAAACGAGATCCTTAACGAACATGCCTTCCAAAATAATATTGATGAGAAAACGGGGCGCATGTTTTTAAACAAACTTTTAGATAGATAATAAACTATCTATAGGTTCCCACTTGTATTTTCAGCGAACGAGTATAATGATGACCTGACATGGATATCTGTCTTGATTAATTAGCCTATTTTTGTAAGCATAAACAACATGCATATCCCACATTTTATTTATTCTTAAAAGAGAACTGACATGCTAAATTTGGAACTGATAGACACACTGTACAATTCACTGTCAAAAGAAGATCAGCAGTCGTTAATCGCCCGGCTCTTCAAAAAGAGCAAACAGACGATGAGCTACTTCCACCGCACGAAAGACATCAGTCTCTCTAAACTTGAAATCATGGCCGATTTCTTCGGCATGCCCTTGAATTATTTCAGAGCGGACTCTAAGTTCAAGACTGACAAAGTAGCCGGAAGCATCAACTTAGTCGGTAAAGCGTCTGTCAGCACCAATCTGATGATGGAGAATCAGTTGCTCCGTAAAGAGTTGGATGGCAGGGAGTCCGTCATCCAGGCAAAAGACGAGACGATAAGTACTTTGAACCAGCTGAACAGGATGTTGCAGGCTCAGGTGGGCAACAACATCAAGAAGGAGGACGGGAGCGTGGCTTTCAGGGCAGGCTGAATGCGTCGTTACAGCTTGTCGATGTTTACAGATACGCCTATCATGACATTGAAGCCGTCGGTGAGCGGCGCATTGAGATAATAGTATTTCGGCTTATAGTTGAAGATATTATCGAGCGTGACCTTGAGCTTCGTCGCTTTCCCAATGCGGTTGCTGAGCAGCAGTTTCCAGAGCGTGTAGGCTGGATAGCTCACGGTGGCGGTGCCTTGTGAGATATCGTAATAGTTGACGTACTCCACGTTGTCAACGCCCGAGACAAACTTGCCGTCGAGCGCAATGTTCATGCCATACCATTTATTGAACGTGTGGTCCCAGTCGGCATGCATGTTCAGCGCATGCTTGCGGGCTGGGATATATTCGTTGTTGGCCGTCTGCCCGTCTTTCTGATGCGGCAGTCGCTCGTCGGTGTAGGCGTAGGCGATGCTTGCCGTCATACCGCAAGCCCATCGTCCTTTGGCTGAGGCTTCGAGGCCGTTGATGCCATAGGTAGCAAGGTTGACATAGGGCAGGGTAGGTGTCTTGTCCGTGATGTTGGCGTAGTAAGGCACGCCCGGGGCAATCTTGTTTCTCACGCTGTTGTGATAGCCATTGAGCAGCAGCTCATAGTTGCGCCAATGGTATTCGACGGAGATGTTGTAGTTGTTGCTGAACTCCGGCTTGAGATCCGGGTTGCCGATGATCGTCCAGATGCCGGCTGCGTCATATTCATAATATTTCTCTTTAAGCGAAGGCGCACGGAACCCCATGGCATAGCCGAAGCGCACGTTGAGGCCTCTGAGGGGTGTGTGCCGGATGCTGATCTTTGGTGTTAGCCGGCTAAGCGATGTGTCGTCGTGAAAATAGTCGTAGCGCAGGGCAGCAACGAGCTCCCAGATAGGGCTCAGTTGCCCGTCGTATTGCACGAAAGCGTCTGCCGACTGTTGGGTGTAGGTTCCGTTGAGCCGGTTGCTCTGCAAGTAATCGTGCAGATAGTCGGCTCCCAGGGTGAGGATATGCCCTTTGTTAAAGCTGTGGTTGTAGAGCAGCCGGAAAGCATTCTGCACGTTGGAGTAATATCGGATGTCGAGCTTCGAGATGCTTTGGAAGTTGGATTTGTCGTATTGGTCAAAGGAATAACTGCCGTATAAGTCATCGTTCTCATTTATCTTCCACGACGCTTTTAGTCCTGCGTTGTAGTCGCGGTAGCGTTCAGGGGTGTCTTCCGAGCGTTTGAGCTGGCGGAAGAAGTAGCCGGCATTGCCACTGAGGTGCAGGTTCTTGAAAGGGACATAAGTGAGTTGCTCCTTGAAGTTGTAAGTCTCTCCACCGTAGACCGTTGATATAACACTTGCTATGGGGTTCTCCGCACTCTCTACATTGTAATTGTCAACATTCGTACGGCTGAAGTCGAAGATGCTGCTCCATTTCTTTCCGCCCTGTTGCCAGTCGAGCCCATATCGCTGATTGTTGTGTTTGCCGAGTCGTGCGTTCACATTGAGCGCGAAAGGCTTTGTGTTCTGCTTTGTGATGATATTGATGACACCGCCGGAGGCATTACTCCCGTAGAGTGCCGAAACAGGTCCTTTCACGATTTCTATGTGATCGACGTTGCTGAGCGTGAGCCGGTCGAAGTCGACATCGTCCATGTTCTCACCCGCAAGCCGCTCTCCGTTGACGAGGATCAGCATGCTCTGCCCGCCGAAGCCGGAGAAGTTCATGTGGCGTTGCTGGTTCATGGAGTAGGAAAACTCCACGCCTGGGATTGACAGTTGAAGGATATCCTGGAGTGTGGTGGCATCCGCCTTCTCTATCTCAGCATGACTGATGACGCGTGTCAGCACGGGGGTGTTGAGCAGGGTCTTGGGCGTACGTGTTCCGGTGACGACGACCTGGTTGAGATCGTCGGCAAGGAGCAGCGAGTCGGTACGCGCGCTCTGTGCATGAAGGATAAGCGGAGCGGAAAGCAGAACGGCGGTTGATAATAGCTTCATGATGACGCGAAATCTTTAATACGGGTATTTATAGTTGATCGTGAGAACGCCTTTGTCTCCCTTGGAACTCATGTAGTTCTGCAGTTGAACGGCAGCATACTTGCCGTTTTTCAGTTTGACGATGAAAACATGGTTGTTAAGCGTAAATACGGGTGGCGGGGTCACGAGTTCCATGGTTATCCACGAAGACAAGACCTTGTTTATCTTGATGCCTTGGCACCCCATATATTTACTGAGCACCTGGTCCCAGTTGACCCACACGGTATTCTCCTGCCATTCATCGGGCGTGAATGTCAGTCCGGAGAAATCAGCGGAGGAGGCCGGCAGGTCATCCATGCTCGTGTAGCTGGTCTCCAATGCGGAACCTCCGTTAGTACGGGCATCAATATAATGTATGGCGATATCCCAGTTGTCGGGCTCCGGTTGTGGATTCGTAGGAATGAAAGAACTGAATTTGTTGACCGACAGTCCCTGACCGAAGATGTCATACCAGTAGGTATAGATTCCCGTAGCTCCCATGTCGGGTTTCTCAGGACTTTTGACGGAGTCGCCCGTGGCCGTCATGGAAATAGGGTAGGGCGTGAAATGGGTTTGTGCGTATCTTAGTTTCTCCATGTCGCCTTGTTGGCGCAGCATCTCAAGCGAGTCGAAGCAGATGTAGTACCAGGCTGTTTTGCTGGATGCATCGATATAAAGTTGGGAGCCTGTGACCTGTGTGTTGCTCTCTGCCTCGTCGTAGACAGAAGAGAAAAGTCCTTCGCAGGATGTCATAAACAGGAGGAGACATACGGGGAGAAGGAGTAGAGACTGATGGGTATGACGCATCGTACAATAATATTAATATTTCAGTACAAAGTTATAACAATATTGTTGATTTTCCAATATTTTATTCCTTTTCTTTTGTTAGGATGGATTATCTTTCGTAAATTTGCCAGAAAAAGGCATGCCTACTGTTTTTATCTTCTTTGGGTTTAGGTTTATGTTTTATAGCAATGACCATCTTCCAATCCATATACATATATTGAAAGACGGGCATGAAGCGAAGTATAATGTGGAACCAATAGAGATAGTTTATAATCATGGCTTCAAGAAGCATGATTTGCTGATGATAGAGTCTGTGATAGAAGAGAACAAGGCAATCATTATTGAACGTTGGAAGGATTATTTCAAAGATAGGGAGGAATCGAGATGAGCAAAATCTTTGTTAACAGAGTTTGGGTTGACGGACAGATTCTGCATGCTGTCTCTACAACTGGCGAGGAAGCCTGCTATAACCTGCAGTGCTTCCGAGGATTTAAGCACGCTTCTAAGGAGCAGATAAATGATTTTCAGATTGTAGGGAATAAGAGTGTTTACTGGCCGGAATTGGATGAGGATATTAATCTTGAGGGGATGTTTTATGACAATCATCTTTGTGCTTTATCTCCGTCAGAAGATACCGTCGTCTATTGTGGCGAGTCCTAAATATTTTAGTATGATGTGCGCAAAAGTTTCTGTTAAAAATATCGTTATCGGCTTATGCCTCCTTCTTTCGCAGCCTGCTTTAGCTCGCCGCACCACCATTCTCATCTCGTGCGATGGCTTCCGTTGGGACTATCCGCAGTATTACGACACACCGTTCCTCGACCGCATGGCCGCGGAGGGTGTCAGCGGCGAGCTCGTGCCGTCGTTTCCCTCGAAGACCTTCCCCAATCACTATACGTTAGCCACGGGGCTTCGCCCGGAGCACCACGGCATCATCGCAAATAGTTTCTTTGACCGCGCCACCGGCGCGCGCTTCTCTTTGGGCGATCCCAAGACGAAGTTTGATGCCCGCTTTTATCATGGCGAGTCCCTCTGGCTCACGGCGCGGCGCCAGGGGTTGAAGACCGCCGTGTTCTACTGGCCGGGCTCTGACGTGGCGGTCAGCGGCCAGTACCCCGACGTATGGCATAAATACGACGAGAAGCCGCACCTAACCTTGGCGCAGCGTGCCGACAGTATCATGGCTTACCTGACGAAGAAGCAGGCTCCCGATCTTATCATGGCTTACTTTGAGGAGCCTGATGCCAGTGGCCACGGTTATGGGCCTCAGGCAAAGGAGACACGCCGTGCCGTGGAGCGTGTCGACTCGCTCCTCGGCTCCCTGTGGGACCGTATCGTGAAAGCGAAGAAGGCGGATGATGTCAACCTGGTCGTTGTCTCCGATCACGGCATGACCTGGTTTACGCCTTCAAGGAACATCAACCCCGCTCAGTATCTCCATCACGACTGGTACACGGCTTTGGAAGGAAACCTCCCGTGCAATATTTATGCGCCTGAGCAGTGGCAGCAGGACAGTATCGTCAAGGCGCTCAGCATGGTTCCCCATCTGCGTGTCTGGCGGAAGAAGGATATACCGCCGTATCTCCACTATCAGGCGGATGCCAATATCGGTGATGTGCTGGTGCTCCCCGACGAGGGCTATCTCTTTAATAATGGCGACACACATGACGGAGGCGTGCACGGCTACGACCCCGGCTACAGCGACATGCACGCGCTCTTCCGCGCCTGGGGACCGGATCTGAAGCATGCAGACCTCGGGCAGTTCTCCAACACGGCGGTCTATCCTTTCGTCTGTCATCTGCTCGGCATAAAGCCCGCGAAGAACGATGGCACGCGCGATTACGAAGCGATAAAAGGCAAGGCGTTCAAATAAGCGCCTCGCTTTCCTAAAACAGAAATCTATGTCGAACCTTACGATTACAGACTGGGCGGAGGAAGACCGTCCGCGTGAGCGTCTGGAGCGTCTCGGACCGGAGGCGCTCTCCAATGCGGAACTGCTGGCTATCCTCATCGGCTCCGGCACGCCGAAGATGAGCGCGGTGGAACTGATGAAGGTTGTGCTCGCCTCCTGTCACAATAACCTCAATACCCTTGGGAAGATGTCGATAAGAGACTTAGAGGGTTTCAAGGGCATCGGTCCGGCGAAGGCCATCACGATCCTGGCTGCCTGTGAGCTCGGCAAGCGTCGGGCGCGCGAGCAGGCAGAGATACGGGAGAATCTCGGTTCTGCGACGGCGGTCTACAACTTCATGCATCCGCGCCTGCAGGATCTCGATGTGGAGGAGTTTCATATTCTTCTGATGAACCAGAACTTCAAACTTATCAAGGAAGTGTGCATCAGCCATGGCGGCATCACGGAGACCGCTGTCGACATCCGCATCATCATGAAAGAGGCTCTCCTGAACAATGCCACCGTCATGGCAGTGTGCCACAACCATCCGAGTGGCAATACCCGTCCTTCGCGTCAGGATGACCAGCTCACCGACCGCATTCGAAAGGCGTGCGACATCATGCGTGTCTATTTCCTCGACCATGTCATCATTACCGACGGTGCCTATTACAGTTATCGCGAGCAGGGCAGATTGTAAACTACATCGTGACACAACTGAGACAGGATCGTGACACAACTGAGGCAGGATCGTGACACAACTGAGTCAGGATCGTGACACAACTGAGGCAGGATCGTGACACGTATGAGGCAGGATCGTGACACGTATGAGACACTGATCGTGACACAACTGAGGCAGTGATCGTGACACGTATGACACAAAACAATATTGACTTTGACGCGGTGATGTTCAACAAATGCGGGAAATAAGGTACGAAGGCTACGCAAAAAAACTTTGTAGAATCTTTCAAAAATATTTGGAAGGTAAGGGATTTTATCGTAAATTTGCAATCAGAAGACGGGTCCTTATCGCATTGAAAGGCTACGTTAGACGTAGCTGACGTGTGTAGATGCATAGGGGCCGTTTTCATTTTTTAGACTTCGTGTGATCTCGTTCATAGTTTGTCGGCTTGAAGCTCCAATGTCTGTAAGGATCGTTCCAACGGTCCGAAATTGTTGTTATGCCTGTGCTGACACCTATATTGAATGCGGGATAAATCTCTCTGATTTTCTGATTGATATGCTTATATAGCTGTTCTTTCAATTTCGTGCGTATCCCACGTTTACCTGTAACGGGATCCTTTATCTTATGTTTGTCATTTAATCGAAAGCACATGGAGCCAAGTATCAGATCCATGAATTGCAATGGGAGATGCTTCTTCGAGTCCACCTCACAGATATCTTCATGATTTATATGCAGGTGTGCTTTCCTAAATCCTTCATCAAAATTCAATCTATGGCCTGGTGAAGAGAGCGCAGAGAGACCTTCGGTCTATGTGGAGCGTTCGAGGTGAGTATGAGATGAGTATGAGGAGCGTATGAGGAGATATACTGCGAGAACAGTGCTGGTTCATCTCTGTGAACTCCTTTTAAGACCGAAGGTCTCTCTGCGTTCTCTAATTCTCAGAAGCAATAACTCCGTCGCTCAATTATCTCGACGGCTCGGCGAGAAAATATATACGCCGCTGTGAGAATCGACTTGCCTTATAGCAAGGGTTTTATTGGGTTGTGGCAGAATAGACTGCCGAACGGATTAAATTTGGGTGACACATTGACGAAGTCAGACGCGAATATCGTTCTTACGCAATGTCTCTATTGCTGTGTAAAGGTCTTGGAGGTTACTCATGGCTTCTCATGTTTTTTATGATGCAAACTCATAAAAATCAAAATGAAATTACTACTTTTACTGAAAAAATGATTTACGGATATATCAGAGTGAGTAGCGACAAGCAGACGGTGGAGAACCAGCGGTTTGAGATTAACAAATTTTGCAAGCGTGAGAAACTCCATGTCGATGACTGGATAGAAGAAACCATCAGTGGTACCAAGAACTACGACAAGCGTCAATTAGGGAGTCTGCTTAAGAAGGTGAGCAAAGATGACATTATTATATGTAGCGAGCTGTCGCGTCTCGGCCGCAATCTTTTCATGATTATGGAGATACTCAACATCTGCATGAATAAGGAGTGCCGTGTGTGGACTATCAAAGACGGTTACCGGCTTGGTGATGACATCCAGAGTAAAGTGCTCGCCTTTGCCTTCGGACTCTCCGCAGAGATCGAGCGCAACCTTATCTCACAACGTACTAAAGAGGCACTGGCAAGAAAGAAAGCGGAAGGAGTCGTGTTAGGACGTCCAAAAGGAAGAAAAAGTGGACCTGATAAATATAAACTTTCTGGTAAGGAAATCCTTATCACGGAGCTACTAAAAAATGGAACTTCTCTTCGCAAAATAGCCAGAATTTGCAATGTAGATAGGAATACACTTTCCCGTTTTGTTATACTCAAAAGGTTGGTAAGAAAATAATGAGCGGTTTTGTGCTGCAACAGCATACTACGTGCGATTTCAGCACATCAGACAGTTGGGTTGTCCTATCGCCCATCGAGCAGAGCATCAAACGCAATTTCCAACTGCAAGGATGCCGACGAACGCAAAAGAACAGAGGAACTTATTCGACCGATTCTTCGTGGCAGGGATATCAAGAAATATGGTTATGAGTGGGCAAACTTGTGGCTGATAAACACACATAACGGAATCAAGGGTAAGATAGAGCGTATACATATTGAAGATTACCCAGCTATAAAGGCCCACTTAGACCAATATTGGAATAAGATAGAGCACAGAGCAGACCAAGGCGACACTCCATATAATCTTAGAAATTGCGTTTATTTGGACGATTTTAATAAGCCAAAATTGTTTTATGCTGATATCACCCAGCATCTAAATTTCTGTCTATGTAGAGAAATAATGTATTGTAACAACACAACGTACTTTATCACGACCGATAATGAACATGAGTTGATACATTTACAAAAATATCTTAACTCTCCGCTAATTGATTGGTATTACAAAACTCTATCTGTCCAGTTAGGTGAAAAAGCAGTGAGGATGTTCTCTATCTATGTCTTGGAAATTCCCATTCCACCTATTGGCAATGATAATATCTATGAAGCATATCATTTGGATGCTACCGAAATTGCTTTTATTGAGGGGAAAGAGGCGTAACGTCTCCTTCCCTCATTAGACTATTGGCAAGTATACTACGAAAAATTATTAATAATATATTCACATTCTTCCGAATCCAATTTGTATAATAAGAATATCTCCTTATCTATTTCTTCATAAAGTTCATTACTATTTGTATTACAAATTTTTGCCAATAAAGCCTTGAACTTATCACAGAGTTTTGCTGATATATAAGGTACTCTTATTGGGTCTATAGCTTGGACACTAATTAAAAGATCTCCTGTTCCTGTTTTGGGACTGTCTTTTAATAAATAGTGTCCCATCGTTGAATTTAGAACACAACAAATATATTCAATATTATTACCAGTTGCAAAACAAGTACTATCTAACCCCAAAGCACCATTGTCGTTGTAGCAGAATCGTAGAATTGAACCTATTCGCTTCCACATTATTTTTGGCTTATTAAAATCGTCCCAATAACTGATGCTATCCTGAGTCTCAAACCATTTGTTGGACGTTTTTTTGCGTGCCTTCTCTTTCTTTCCATTTATGGTAACTTCATTACCGTCTATCACGACTACTTTACCCGTTTGGGCGAGTTTCTGAAAACAAAATTCTGCAAGATGTTCATCCGCAATATTTTCACAATTATTGCTTCGTAAATAGCCACTCGCATAGGTAAGAAGATATTTCTTCACTGCTGGGTACTGCTCAATGTCATAATGTTTTGATGGAAAAGTGCCTATAAGATACAATCCTACCCACTCATAACCATATTTCTTGATATCCCTGCCACGAAGAATCGGTCGAATAAGTTCCTCTGTTCTTTTGCGTTCTTGCGTTTGATGCTCTGCTCGATGGGCGATAGGACAACCCAACTGTCTGATGTGCTGAAATCGCACGTAGTATGCTGTTGCAGCACAAAACCGCTCAAATTATTAATACAATCTTTACCTTGATTTTTTGTGACAGAGCAAATGGTCTTATGTTTGTTACAAGACTTCTCAAAAAGAAGAATATTAGTATCGACTGTAGCACTATCAAAGATTTTTACACCTGCAAAGTCAATCAATAACATTGGATTTGTTCGGTGAGCAAAAAAATCTCTTGTCTTTTCACCATACCCTGCGCGCATCCATTTGTTGGATGTAATGAAGCACAAATGTCCATTGTTGTGTAGTAGTTTCCAACCACACTCGAAAAATAGGCAATAAATATCTCCCGTACGAGCAAATGTTGTAAATCCACAGTCCTTATACAATTGTGCCAATTCCCCTCCGTTACTTTGAAGTTGAACATACGGTGGATTCCCTATCACGATATCAAAGCCCTCTTTTGAAGGTCGCGAGAACACATCGTTAAACCATGTATGCCAAAGAAAGAAGTTGGTGTTACCCTGCACGTCAACGTCCTTCACCTTATCTTTCATTGATTGGTTGTTGGCAACAATAAGGTTCTTAACAGCCCGGTCAATTTTCTGTCTGAGCAGTTTTCGCTCAGCATGGTCGTTGATTTCAAAGTATCTGCGTATATGCTCTTGTATGAGCGCACGGTTCAGACCGTTTTCATCATCAAAGATGATGGTGCCGGTATGACTGCCATTGTTGGCTATGTCCTGAAGGTCAACGCCTCCATAACTTTCAACAAGCGAGTTCCCCTGCATAATCTTGAAGTCGAGATTAGGCAGGGTCTCCGGTGTCTTTTCATCAACAATCAATGTCAGCCAGAAACGCAGGCGGGCAATCTCTACGGCACCTTTCTCTATGTCCACGCCATAGATATTGTTCTGAATAATTTCCCGCTTGATTTGTGCTGCATCAGTGACTTTTTCCAGTACACACCGGCAGAGAAATATCTCTTTCAGCATGCCCATGGGGAATGCACCGGAGCCTATAGCCGGGTCGCAGATCTTCACCTCTTTAAGACGGTTGTCAATGTCGTCTTTAATGGCAGCTATACAATCCACATCCCGTGTCTCAACGAAATGGCGGATAGCCTCTTGCTGCGCTTTGTCTTTGTAGTTGGTTTGCAGATAGGCAACAAGACTTTCGCGGCACATATAATGTACCACTTCTTTCGGCGTATAATATGCACCCTTATCCTTGTTGTCTTCCAGCAGATTCTCAAAGATGCGGCTGAGCATCTCCGGGTCGATACCGACTTGAGCATCATTGGGATCGTTCTCATCTACTGTAAAGTTGTACTGACTGAAGAATTCTAACAGGTCAGAAAAATACTCTTTTGGAAATCGTGATGGTATTTCGTCATCCGCGTTACGCTCAAAGAGCCCGCCGTTGAGATAAGGCACGCGTAAACGGCCAGAAACCTTTGTGTCGTAGAGATAATTGTCAGCTGAGCGGTTTGTGTCTATAGCGGTAAATAAAGGCTCGAGCACAGCATCGAGGAAGTCGTCTTGTTGTTCCGGGGAAGCCTCGTTGTAAAGGTGCCTCATAAAATCAAGGTCGCCCTTGCCACTGTCCCATGCCTCTCCATCTGGCAGCCCGAGCCATCCTTTCTTTTGTACGAAATGAAGGAACAGGATGCGTCCGAGAAGCCTCTTCACATAGTCGCGCACCCGCTTGTCGTTATTGTCGAAAGCCGCGTAAAGAGCCTTGTCATTGTCTGTATTGACGACTTTCTCCACATATTTAGCGCCCGACTTAACATATGCTTTGCCCGTAATATAGCTGACGAACTTCTCATAACGCTTCTTGTATTTGTCGAAGAACTCATTGGAAAGCGCCTCAACGCTGAATGCACTTTCAAGATCTTCAGCGCTGATATCCCCATGCTTGCCTTCGAGGTTCATGAAATTTGTTGCAGCTGTGAGGCAAGACTGGCCGGGTCCCAGCAAGAAAGTGAAACGTTTGCTCTCTGTTGTGTCACTCTCCTTACTTCCTTTATGACAATAAGAAAAACGCCAATCCCATTGCGTATCATTGTCGTAATGGAAAATCATGAACGCATACGAGTATTTATCCATGATACGCTTTACGATCGTCTGTACACCCACGCGGTTGCGGTTCATCATTATATGGTCGGCAACAGTTACATCGAAGATGAGCAGCGGCTGCATCCCGACAAAGATTTCCCAAATCTCCTTTACACTGCTTATACCGGTTCTTTCGGCAACAGACCGCAATTCAGGATATTTGTCAAGCAACTCACCACTGTCGACATCGTCGTCACCGGTATCTCCGAAAACAGGATGGATAACTTTTTCAAGGAACCATTCACTGCCTTTATAGTTGCTGCTAAGATATGTTTTAAGTTCTTTTATATCCATTCCCTTATCCTATTTTAACAAGCCAAGCTGTATGTCAGCCTTCCCCTGTTTTAATTCAACGTTTGCAGCAAGCTTTCCGATTTCACGTTCAATGACAGCGTCTATGTCTTGCTGATCTATTTCAAATAACTGTGGGTTACGGTCATTTATTTCATTGTCAAGTACAATAATTTTCCTTATCATATCATAGCTGCCCTGATTTACCAATCTTCTTGCATTTTGCAGCAAGGAGATAGAATGTTTGGAGAGATTTGGCCGTGAGCCTATACGGATAATGATCCCTTTGGCCTTCGTTGCTTTATCTCCGGCACGCGACCTGTTTATGCGCACGAAATACTCATTGTAGGTCCTTTTAGCCTTTTCGCCAAGAGCGTTCCAGTTGTCAGGCAGTGGCATCCGTTGTACGTTTTCCGGCACGCGCATATCCTCAAGCAGGTCGAGCAGTGAGACAATCTCCGCATTCTGTCCTTGTTTGATGCGTATGGCGAGCCGTGCCGACTTAGGAGCTTTAACCAGGAAGTAGGATGTGCCACTTTCTGCCACTGACATCTCCCAATTGTCATTGGCTTGCGCTATCTGCTCATAACGTACGGGGTGAGCCTCCTTATATTGCTTCAACTCAAAGACATACTTCTCCAACGGCGATTCTTCACCCTCTGTAGCCTTCTGGATATCGAAGTGGCGTACTTCCTCTTCGTCAGTAAATATCTTACTGTCTTCTCCGAACAGGTTATGGAACGACTGCAACTTGGTGTAGGCTTTACGAACCAACTGTATCTCTGCATCGCCCTGAGCACTTGGCATGAAATTATATACATAGACGAAAGGCTCTTTCGATCCGATGCGGTTGACACGGCCTATGCGCTGCATCAGCCGGGTGGCATTCCAAGGTGTGTCATAGTTGAAAATGACATTGGCACGGTGCAGGTTTACACCCTCTGCCAAGACCTCTGTAGTGATGATTACATCATAGTCGTCTTTCCATTCGCCTTCGTAGTTGGCATCAAAATTTGCTTCTATCTCCTGTTCCTTTTCATCGCGGTTTGCTGCCGTAATGACGAGGGGCCTATGTTTTTTTGCCTTAACAGCCTGGCTCAGTGCTTTCACTGTGTCGATGGCTTCTGTGAAGATGACAAGCTTGCCGGATGTGTTCTTTTGTGGATTAAACAACTCCGGTTCGAGGTTCTCTTTGAATGCATCGAATTTCGGGTCTTCCGAGATTACACTCCAGCGGTCAAAGAGGTCCTGCATGATTTGACAGTCCTTTTTCAACAGCGTGATGTACTCCGGTTTAAAGTCTTTGCGCCTGTATTCGGCATTCTGCCCTTTCTCGTTGCGTCCTTGCTCAGTGAGTTTTTTTATCTTGTTACGCACATCTTCCACGCAATCAGCGAACGTGACAGGTTTGCCAGTCTTTCTGGATTTTTCCTTATAGTCGAGTTCCTTGTTGACATCGATTTGCGGACAGACGAAGATCGTATCGTGCTCCCACATGCTGATCATGTTCTCAGTATATCGGCGGAGATTCTTCAGCGATTGCCGAAAAGCTGTGAATGAGCTCTCCAAACGCTTGACAAGCAGCATCTGCATGATTGTGGCAAGCTGTTTGGCGACATCCGTAACACCACGATTACCGCGACCCATATGCTTCAATTCATTGGCAGGGTCAACGAAATACTCGATAATGCGATAACGGTAGTATCTGAGCCAACAGTCTGACTGCTGTTTGTCCTCGTCGGAGGGAGCAATGATGCGCATGGTATCGGAGAACAGCTGCGCCAGCTCGTCATCCATGACATATTGCAGGTCGATGGGACCGACAAGTTTGGGGAATATGATGTCTTGCTCCTTCATGTCCTCCTTATAATACTTTTCTATGTCTGTCCGTGTGCGCCGCTCAAGAATGTCTGTGAGGATGCAGTCGCGAAGCTTCTTCGACAAATTATCAAGCCGCTGCCGGCGCTCCTGGTCGGGAATGTTGTTCGTTCTGTCTATAAGAAAGTCGTACTCACGGCTGACGTCGGCGAAGAACCTCTCGATATTGCCACCCTCTGCCTTCTTCAACGTACTCTCATTGTGATTGCGCTCGAAGAGATAGATTTGGTTCTTCAAGTCGTTGGGGCGGTTGTTCTGCGGTGTGGCCGACAACAAGCCTATATATGGGAACACACCGGTGTTGGCACCGATGTTTTGGATCAGTTCATCAAGTGACTGATACATCAGTGTGTTGCTATTACGGAATTTGTGGCTTTCGTCAATGATAATGAGCCCATAGTTTTTGTTTTGTAATATTCCGTTGAACTCACCGCTGTCTGTCTCGTCATCGTCATCCTGCTCGTCTCCGTCGATGATATTGCCAATGCTTCCCGTAGTGATGAAGTCGATCGATGGCGCGATCTTATCCTCAGAGTCCTTATCGAAAAGTGCAATGGTCTTTTTCCATCCTGACAGAATGGCGGGCGGTGTAATGACAAGCACTTTGCGCTCACGCCCGTCATCTTCGGGCATGGACAGAAAGCGTTTGATGATGAGTGCGCCGATGATGGTCTTGCCCAACCCCACCACATCAGCCAGCATGAAGCCTCCATGCTCGTGCATGATGCCGATGCATCGCTTCACGGCTTCTATCTGGAAACTGAGCTTGTTGACCTTTGCAGGGAGATAAGCCTCTATCTGCTGACTAAGATTCTTTTCAATAATGTCCCCGAACTGAAGTTGCAGAAGCTTGATATACAGCTCATAGGGAGTGAAAGGCAAGGCTTTGGCTTCTTTCCTCTCCTTCTCCATTTGCTTGACAGGCTTGGATTCTTTTAACACCTGTTCCAGAAATTCTTTGTTCCACGGCTCACTGCGCTCCCATTTTTGATCGAACCAGGCAATGTGACCTTTTCTTGTAGAATTCTCTCCCTTGTTGCTGTGGTAATTTATAAAGGCGACATCGGTTTCCAGTACGTTCAGTTCAGAGTTTCCCTCCAGACCTTTCTTCGTGAAATTACTGCTGCCCAATATGGCATACATGTCCTTTTCATCGTCATCGCCGGAAGTGAATATATAACACTTGGAGTGGAAGAACTGGCTCTCATCATCCTCATTGGTCTTGAAGATACGTATCTGTATTTTTGAATCTTCTTCTTTGTCCTTGCAATAATCAAGCAATAATTGGAACGCCTCTCTGTATTCGTCCTTCAGGTTATTGCCTATTTTGTCGAAATCAGCACGGATATAGTCCTTGGGATAACTCTTATCCTTAAACTCCGGCACTTTAAGTACATTAGTATAAACGTATGGGTCTTTGCCAATGATAATTCTCAATTTGGCATACTTACGTTCAAGAAATTTCTTTAGTTTGTCGGCTATCAAAGCCATACCTGGTATGTCCCAATAGCCTGTAGCTATGCGGATGGTGTTGATATGGATGTCATCAATACATTCGCCTAACTTGTCAACCATTTTTAGGTTCTTTGAGTTGTCTATGAGGGTCTTGTTCATTCGTAAGGGTTTAATCGACTCCAAAATTACAATAAAATCTTGATAAAAGTCAGAAAAGACTGGAAGTTTCTCCGCAGTATGTGAGCAATCGACGATCCCTTGACCTCGGGATTATTAATCGCCATGACATTCAGCAAGTAAAAAAGGTGTACCGCCTCGCTGGCGATACACCTTTTAATCATTATAGTGTGTTGTAATTGGTGACTTACAGGTTCTTGTTGTCCTCACCCCACTTCTCGATAGGAGGAACGATGCCGAGGTCGATGACCTCCTGACGCATGTCGCAGAGGTGCTTGTAGCTCTTCTGCAGATCGTCCATCTCTTCCTTCGTACCTGTAGGAACGGTGTAGTGGACACCCGTCTTGTCGATAGTTGTAGGCAGTGCCATCATCACGTCCTTGATGCCGAGCTCAGGGATGTTTGCGTAGCAGCCGGCAGGCAGTGTGAAGGGCTCGCCACCCATAGCAGCCTCAATCATCTTCACAGCGTTGTAGGCAGGGCTCTGGAACGAGCTGCGGCCACGAAGCTTGATGATACGGCTGCCACCCTGTGTGGTGATCTGCTTGATCTCTTCCCAACGCTCTTTGCTCAGACCCATCTCTGACAGCGGCTTGCCGTCGATCTTCACCTGAGAAGCGAAGACAGCCATCTGCTCACCGTGGCCACCGTAGGTGTGCGCACCGGTAACCTTGTCCTGCTGTACGCCGAACTCGTGAGCCAGTGCCTGCTGCAGACGAGTAGAGTCGAGGGCAGCGAGAGAGGTCAGCTGGTTAGGCTTCAGACCGCTGTGGATGAGGGCTGTCAGAGCCGTCACGTCAGCCGGGTTGAAGATCACAACCACGTGCTCTACATCCGGGCAGTATTTCTTGATGTTCTCACCGAAGTCAGCTGCGATCTTGCAGTTGCCCTTCAGCAGATCCTCACGGGTCATGCCGGCCTTACGGGGAGCACCACCGGAAGAGATAATATATTTAGCACCTGTGAAGGCCTTCTTGGCAGCCTCTGCCACCTTCTCAGGATTGTTCATGTCCTCTACTGTGGGAGCATAGTAAGAAAGCTTTGCGCCAGGAACAGCGCACTGCTCCATCTCATCGAAGACACCATGAACACCCGGCTCATAGATATCATAGAGGCAAATGTTGGGAGTAAGGCCGAGCATCAAAGCGCTCTGAACCAGGTTAGAACCAATCATACCGCCTGCACCGACGATAAGGAGCTTGTCATTAGTTAAATACTTCATAACTTAGATTTGTATTTTAGTAAGTTTACTTTCTTTTTTCCGCTTGCAAAGGTAAAGAAAATAATATAGACATGATAGCTTATTTTCGTTTTGAAATGTTGTTTAATATTAAAACATTATGCTTTGCAATGTGCGTTTGGCACTATCTTTTGCCGATATAATTACAAATGTCTATCTTTGTGGAAAAGTAAACTTATAGGCCTATGATAAACGATACGATTCTCTCGCGTCTTGCCGATTTGCGCGAGGTGATGCGCCGCGAAAAGCTCGACGCATTTGTTTTTCCCTCTACTGACCCTCATCATTCGGAGTATACCCCTGACCGTTGGAAAGGCAGAGAATGGATCAGTGGGTTCACGGGCTCGGCAGGCACGGCGGTGGTGACGATGGAGGCCGCCGCCCTGTGGACCGACAGCCGTTACTTCCTCGCTGCGGAAGACCAGTTGACGGGCACCTCCTTTCAGCTTATGAAACAGAAGGTCAAAGGAACCCCGACCATCGCTGAGTGGCTGGGCGCACAGCTCAAGGACAAGAACGCGCAGGTCGGCGTCGACGGGATGTGTAATAACGTGTCATCGGTGGAGACGCTGATCCGTGAGCTGCGCCGCGAGGGAGGTATCACGGTCCGGACCAACTTCGATCCGTTGAATGAGATCTGGAAAGACCGTCCTGCGGTCCCCGTTGACAAGGTGCGGATCCATCCGATGGAATATGCGGGAGAGTCTGCTTCCTCGAAGATTGACCGCGTGAGAGCCGAGCTCGCCAAGCTCCATGCCGATGGCATGCTGGTGTCAGCGCTCGATGATATCGCCTGGCTGCTGAACCTCCGCGGCACCGACGTACACTGCAACCCGGTGTTCGTGGCTTACGTGCTCATCAGTACGAGCGACGTGACGCTCTATATCAACAACGCCAAGCTCACGCCTTACGTCGAGGCTTACCTCGCCCGGGAGCATGTGCGTGTGGCTCCTTACGAGAAAGTGGGAGAGGGCTTGCGGAAATATTTCGAGTATAACATTCTGCTCGACCCCGTGGAGACCTCTTACACATTATATAATATTATAGCTTCTCACGACAGCAGAGCCTATGCAAAGGAGATCGTGCGCCACACCTCGCCGATCCCCGCCATGAAAGCCATCAAGAACGAGACGGAGATTGCTGGCTTCCGCAGTGCCATGCTCAAGGATGGCATCGCCCTCGTGAAGTTTCTGCGCTGGCTCAAGCCCGCTGTCGAGGCAGGAGGCCAGACGGAGATGAGTGTCGACAAGGAACTCACGCGTCTGCGTTCCGAGCAGCCCCTTTTCCGCGACATCAGTTTCGACACCATCGCCGGGTACAACGCGCATGGCGCTATCGTCCACTACGAGGCAACCCCCCAGACAGACATCCCATTGGAGCCGCACGGTCTGCTGCTCCTCGACAGTGGCGCGCAGTATGAGGATGGCACGACGGATATCACGCGTACCCTGGCGCTCGGTCCCGTGACCGAGGAGATGAGGCGGATCTATACCCTGGTGTTGAAGGGACATATCCAGTTGGAGTTGGCTAAGTTTCCTGATGGCGCCACAGGCACGCAGATCGATGCCCTGGCGCGTGAGGCGATGTGGCGCGAAGGCTTGAACTTCCTCCACGGCACCGGTCATGGTGTCGGTTCTTACCTCAATGTGCATGAGGGTCCTCACCAGATCCGCATGGAGTATATGCCGGCTCCGCTGCATGCCGGGATGACGGTCACCGATGAGCCCGGCATCTATCTCGCCGGACAGTTCGGCGTGCGGCATGAGAACACACTGCTCATCCAGCCTTACATGCATACGGTCTTTGGCGACTTTCTGCAGATGGAGCCCCTCACGCTCTGTCCGTTCGACACCGAGCCCATCATCAAGGAGCTCCTGGCTCCGGAAGAGACGGCATGGCTTAACGATTATCATCGCCACGTCTTCGAGACCCTTGCCCCGCATCTTAATGACGAGGAGAGAGCATGGCTAAAGGAGAAGACGAAGGCAATATAGGAACCTCTCCTGTTTTCGTCACTTTTTCGAGGCCCAAAAGTCAATTGCTTAGAAATCAGCAAATAATCCTCTGAAAATCTGCCGATATGGGTGTCCCAACGCTATCTTTGCATCATGCTTTAAAGCAAGAACCCCGACAAGTCAGGCAGCACAAGCGTGCAGGTGTCATCGTCAAGACCAAAAACCGCAAGCAACATGTGGTCACAAGACCATTGGCTCCGGGTCGGGACACGGATGAGACTGAACGGCTGATGATATATCCTTACTTCGTCACTTTTATATTGAGACCCAATGCTGCCCTTGATAATCAGATTTTTCACGCAGAGCCGCAGAGCTTATTGAGCCGCAGAGATGATACGTGTGAGAGGCTGAGATCGCTGAGAGGCCTTCGGCCTTTAGAGGTGAGAACGGAGAGACCTTCAGTCTATGTGGAGAGGTTGTGGAGATATAGAGTATGCTGAGATATAGAGTATGAGGAGATATAGCATATGAAGAGATATACCGCAAGAATAGTGATGGGGCATCTCTGTGTACTCCTCTCAAGACCGAAGGTCTCTCTGCGTGCTCTAATTCTCAGAAGCAATAACTCTGCGGCTCAATAAATTCCGCGGCTCCGCGATAAAATATATACGCCGCTGCGAGAATCGACTTGCATCATAGCAAGGGTTTCATGGGGTTGGGTCAGAATAGACTGCCGAACAGATTAAATTTTGGTGAGGCATTGACGAAGTCGGGACGGATGAGACTGAACGGCTGATGATATTTGGACGGCTTTACGACTGCATGGGCTGCAATCCAATTCCAAGCAAGAAGTTCCGCCACTTGGTGATATGCCGTCTGTTCAATCCTGGTAGTAAACTCAAGGCAGGGGCCTGTCCGAAGCGTTACCTGCATGATCAGAATCAGCCGTCACGCAGCGTGAAACATCGAAACGACGATTGATATGGAATCGCGGGTCGATTGCAGCGCAATCGGCCTGCGATTGCGGTGGTATCGCAAACCACCGTGAAACATTTTCTCTTTCAACAAGGACGGGCATTGCCGTGCGTGGCAGGCACAATCCTAACAACTAACAATAAGGTAGTTCCACATGTCTGTTCGCCCCCGACGAGGCAGCCCTGGGCGGGCGCAATTCTAACAATTAAGGGTAACAAGTAACAAGTAACAAGTAACAATAGGGTCGGAACATACATGCGGCGGGTCCGTTGGGAAAGAATTTTTGAACGTTGAACAAGAGATATAAATAGATTATATACATTATTATTATATATATAATAATGTTCGCGAGGTTCAAAAAAATTTTTGGAACCTATTGAACGACCTTATTGTTACTTGTTACTTGTTACCATTGGGGGTGGTGTTTTTGGGAGACAGATCATGTGAAACGACCTTATTGTTACTTGTTACTTGTTACTTTTTGGTGAGCATAAATATGCCGATACCTTTCGGGAAAGCGTTTTCTTACGGCACGTTCCTCCAATGCCTCCGCAGCCCGGGGCCAAACGCGATCCCCGGCAGACCGATCGTGAGCCGTGGACACTTGCAACTGTCGAAAGACAAACCATGCAATGACGCATTGCTTAACCACACACACTAAAAACGATGCCGAATATTTTCAAGGTAATCAATATGGCAGGCCCGCACGCTTTCACTGATGATAATTTTCCGCTGGAAAAGTCGGGATGGATTAAGAAGACAGGCAGTAAGCGGTGGCAAAAGAAAGATCGGATAACTCATCTACAAAGGCCTGAAACTTTGCGACACGCTCGAACCGCCGACTTGGGTGTCCCAATGATGAATATAGAGGATGTGATGGCTGAGAGACCCTGGCATAATCCACGTTACTCCTTGATTGAATGCGATCTTTTGTCTCGGCCGCTTTAGATGAGAAATGAAAAAAATGTGTGAAAATGGTGTAAATGTTTGGCTATCTGAAAAATAACCCGTAATTTTGCACCCGCTTATTGTGGAGGGTCATAGTATCTTGTCCCGAAAGAGCTCTCAAGAAGTTCAAGAGAAAGTTTGAAAAGACAGGTGTCATCAAGGAGCTCCGTGCCCGTCAGCAGTATGACAAGCCATCTGTCAAGAAACGTCTCAAGATGGAGCATGCCGTTTACGTGCAGCACATGCGTGACGAGGAAGAATAAAAATCTTCTTAAAAAATTTGGTAGTTACAAATAATTTCCATAAATTCGCATTGTCAATCACCGAGAGACTGGTGAAAGCCTAATTATAGTCGGTTTCGGTCGATATATATAATAATGTAGGATGAAATGGTCAGAGAATTCTTGGACTACCTTAGATATGAGCGCCGGCGGTCGCCGGAGACGATAGCCTCGTACTCGTGCTCTATCAGGGAGTTTGAGGATTTCTTCCGGCATCTTGACAGTGGGCTTGATTGGTCGTCAGTCGATGAGGATGTCGTCCGCGACTGGATGGAGCATCTCGTTGACGGTGGTATGGAAGCATCGAGTGTCGGCACGCGTTTTGCGGCGTTGCGCTCTCTTTTCAGGTTTGCGCTGGCTCGGCATCTTGTAGAGCGAGATCCGACCTATCGGTTGGAACCGCCGAAGAAGGCCAAACGACTGCCTACATTTCTTAAAGAGAGTGAGATGAACCGCCTGCTTGACGATCTGCCGTGGGGCACAAGCTTCAAGGAGGTCAGAGACAAGGCTATCATTACGACATTCTATGAGACGGGCATCCGCTTGTCGGAGCTCAAAGGTCTCAACGATGTGGACATTGACAGCGATAACCATCGGTTGAAAGTAACCGGTAAGGGGAACAAGCAACGGGTGGTGCCATACGGAGAAGAGCTCGCACGGACGCTCCGCGACTACATGGCGTGCAGGGACCGGGAGGTCATACGTCATTGTGACGCGGTGTTCGTTACGTCGAAAGGCAACCGGATGACTTCAGATGGGGTACGGATGTTGGTGAAAGACAAACTTTCGCTCGTCAGTTCTCAGAAGAAGCTCTCGCCTCACGTGCTGAGGCATACGTTCGCTACGGCGATGCTCAACAATGGCGCAAGTATCGAAAGTGTCAGGAGGCTGTTAGGTCACGCCAGCGCGTCGACAACCGAGGTGTACACGCATACAACCTTCGAGCAGCTCCGCAGAGTATACAAAAACGCCCATCCAAGGGCATGAGTTTAACCTTTAAAAATGGTAACTATGGAAGTTAACATCAAGTCGATCCACTTCGACGCTACCGAAAAGCTGCAGGCCTTCATTGAGAAGAAGGTCGCTAAACTGGAAAAGTCATTCGAAGATATTAAGAAAGTAGAGGTGCAATTAAAGGTTGTCAAACCAGCTGCCGCTCTCAACAAGGAGACGAGCGTGACGGTCACGGTGCCTAACGGCAATCCCATCTATGTCGCCAAGACGTGCGACACCTTCGAGGAGGGTATAGACCTGTGCGTGGACAGCTTGCGTGAACAACTGACGAAATTCAAGGAAAAATTACGCAATCGTTGAAAATTTCCTCAAAAAGTTTTGGAGATTGAAAAATAAATAGTAACTTTGCAGCCGTTTTACAACGAGTCGATCGGTTGGCCAGTAAAACGGCTGCATAGATACGCCTCTTTAGCTCAGTTGGCCAGAGCACGTGATTTGTAATCTCGGGGTCGTTGGTTCGAATCCGACAAGAGGCTCAAGAAAACGAAGAGTGGAAAGTGAAGAGTGAACAATCATTTTGATTCTTAACTCGTAACTCTTAACTCTTAACTTAAAAAGGGTGGTTACCAGAGTGGCCAAATGGGGCAGACTGTAAATCTGCTGGCTCTTGCCTTCGGTGGTTCGAATCCATCACCACCCACTTAGGTGGAAACCTGAATGCGGAAATAGCTCAGTTGATAGAGCACTAGCCTTCCAAGCTGGGGGTCGCGGGTTTGAGCCCCGTTTTCCGCTCTCTTTAATGCTGTTATAGCTCAGTGGTAGAGCACTTCCTTGGTAAGGAAGAGGTCCTGAGTTCAAGTCTCAGTAACAGCTCTCTTTAGTTGCCGCTTCGGCGGCGCGGAGGAAAGCTAAATCAAGTTATTGATTAATTAAACGACAAATAAACAGTTAAACTATGGCAAAAGAGGTTTATGTGCGCACCAAACCGCATGTTAACATTGGTACCATCGGTCATGTGGACCATGGTAAGACCACTCTGACCGCTGCCATCTCGAAGGTGCTTCACGAGCGCCTCGGCACCGGTGAGGAAGTGAAGTCCTTCGATCAGATTGATAACGCTCCTGAGGAGAAAGAGCGTGGTATCACCATCAACACCGCCCACATTGAGTATGAGACAGCTAAGCGTCACTATGCTCACGTGGATTGCCCGGGTCACGCCGACTATGTGAAGAACATGGTTACTGGTGCTGCTCAGATGGATGGTGCTATCCTCGTTGTTGCCGCTACCGACGGTCCTATGCCTCAGACTCGTGAGCACGTGCTGCTCGCCCGTCAGGTGAATGTGCCCCGTATGGTTGTGTTCTTGAATAAGTGCGACGATCCTGAAGTCGATGAGGAGATGATTGACCTCGTTAAGATGGATGTTCAGGATCTGCTTACCTCTTACGGATACGAAGAGGATACTCCTATCATCTGTGGTTCTGCTCTCGGCGCACTGAACGGTGTGAAGAAGTGGGAAGACAAGATCATGGAGCTCATGGACGCTGTAGACACCTGGATCCAGGAGCCTGTTCGTGAGGTTGATAAGCCTTTCTTGATGCCTGTTGAGGATGTGTTCTCTATCACAGGTCGTGGTACTGTTGCTACAGGCCGTATCGAGACTGGTAAGTGTAAGATCGGTGACGAGGTTCAGCTGCTCGGTCTCGGTGAGGACAAGAAGTCTGTCATCACGGGCGTTGAGATGTTCCGTAAGACTCTCCCCGAGGGTGAGGCTGGTGATAACGTAGGTTTGCTCCTCCGTGGTATCGATAAGGAAGAGGTTAAGCGTGGTATGGTTGTTGTGCACCCGGGTGTCATCACTCCGCACGATCACTTCAAGGCTTCTATCTATGTGCTGAAGAAGGAAGAGGGTGGCCGTCACACTCCGTTCGGCAACCGCTATCGTCCTCAGTTC
>ONBC01000010.1 GCA_900315955.1 uncultured Prevotella sp. | reverse complement strand
TGCGCTCCAATGAAGTCTGGAGCAAACTTTTAGTCTTTTCCATCATTGTTGACTTTAGGTGTCAACCTTATTTAAAAAAAGACACACGATCCTGCCTCAACTGTGTCACGATCCTGCCTCATACGTGTCACGTCCGGCATCATGCCTCGCAGTTGTAGTTTAACGTTTTTGGTTGACTACTTTGTCAACCTTATTAAAAAAGACAGTTAAATGCTTAGTAATGAGTGTTGGCTTTTTACTTAACACAGAACACTCAACTTTCAAACAAAGAAACGTTTTGTGTTTTGAGAATATTTCTGTAACTTTGCAACAATAAAATAACCTTCTTCAGAAGAAAAATCGGGTCATGAAAAAGTCGTTTATTATCACCATACTTCTCACCTTGCTTTTCGTTCTGCCCTCCCATGCGGTTCTCAAGGAACGTAACATTGGGGGAACACTCAAAATGCTCCGCATCGAGCTCACCCACTACCACAACAAGTTGGAGCGGCAATCGGGTGCGGAGAAGGAAAGACAGCAGCAGGTTATGTCCAACCTGATCAGCAACATGCAGCGCAGTCAGCAGAATGCGATCATGCTCTATTCGCAGAAGAACGGCAACGTGTTTGACCTGACCTACGCCTGCCATGAGGCTACGGAGCAATATCGCGACTTCCGGCAGACGGTAGGTCCTTTCCGTGAGTATGTCAACGAGGCCAACACCGAGATCGCACGTTACGACAGTCTGATCACCGACCTTAGCACGATGTACACCGCGTCGCTTAGTCCTCAGGAGCAGATTGACCGCAACGTCTGTCTGACCCTTGCCGTAAACATCCGACGCACCCTCGACTACAACAAGCAACAGAACCAGCAATATATTGAGATCTACAAGCGCACTGACGCTCGTCTGCGGGCGTTAAACGACTATGCCAACCACCGCTATACAGAAATACAATCAAGCATCTTCTCCAATGATGGCACCAATTTCTTTACCATATTGAAGAACCTGCGGCAACAATTAAGACAGACATCAGAGAACGTGGCTGAGAAATATAAACCGGTCACTCATTTCCGTTCCGACTGGGACAGTCGTATCATCCTTGTTCTGCTTGCGCTCATAGTCTTCTATGGCCTCATTGCCGCAGCCATTTCATACTTTGTCATCGGCTTTATTGTGACGCAGCTGATGAAGAAGAACAAGGCTGATTTTATCATCCACTGGCTCTTTGGCTCAGACAGCGGGGAGAAGACCAAAGAGGACTTTAAGGCGAAGCGGCTCTGCATCATCCTTGCCGCCACGGTCACGACCTTCGCAGCCGTGCTCGGTGTCATCAAGGCGACCATCGCACAGAACTTCCTGTCTATGGCCTCAGGCTTGCTTGTCGAATATGCCTGGCTCATGGCCGTCATCCTCTTGTCGCTGCTCATTCGGCTCAATGGTACACAGATACGCAATGGTTTTAAGATATACGCTCCGATCATGGCGATGTGCTTTATCGTCATCTTCTTCCGTATCATCCTCATTCCCAATGATCTGACGGATCTTGTCATGCCGCCCATTCTGCTCGCAGCTACGGTGTGGCAATGGCTCACGCTCAAAGGCAATGCCAAATCCCTTCCGGGTTCAGACTCTTTCTATGCCTGGGTGTCGTTCTTTGTCTTCATTGCCTGCGACATTGCTTCGATGAGTGGCTACACGCTTTTCTCGGTGGAGATGCTCATCTGGTGGACGATGCAGTTGACGTGTATTCTGACCATCACCTGTGTGTCCGACTTGCTCCGTCAATACGGCAGCAACCCCAAGCGCAAGTATTTCGACGATGACACGCCCGTGAGCCGCACCTGGCTCTTCCGGCTCCTTTATACGGCCATTCTGCCGGTCTTGGGAACACTATCCATTCTGATCAGCATCTACTGGGCTGCCGACGTGTTCAACCTCAGCGACACCACGCTTCAACTCTTCAACCGCCCATTGATCCACTCGGCGAAATTCACGTTCAGCATCATGCAGGCTGTGCAGGCTGCCGTGCTCTTCTTCCTTGCCAAATATGTCAACCATGTCTCGCTCCATACCCTCCACTATCAGCTCATGAAGCGCGAGGAGCGGAAAGCCAAGGCAGAGAAAAGGAAGATGGTCTTGCAGAATGTGGAAAGCCATACGGCAATCTGGCGTAACCTTATCCAAGTGGTGATTTGGGGTGCGTGGATTCTTGTAACCCTCACCATCTTCCACATCGACAATTCGTGGATCGTGGCTATCTCCGCGGGGCTTTCCACTGGTATTGGTTTTGCCATGAAGGATATCCTCGAGAATCTCTACTATGGCATCTCGCTTATGGCAGGCCGCATCAAGGTCGGCGACTACATCTCCATCGATGGCACGAGAGGAACGGTGAGCAACATCAGTTACACCTCCACGACGCTGGAGGCACTCGATGGCTCGGTCATCGCCTTTCAAAACTCGCAGCTCTTCTCGAAAAATTACAAGAACCTGACGCGCAATCATGGCAACGTGCTCTCCATCATTCCGGTTGGAGTCGCTTACGGCTCCAAGGTGCCGGTTGTGAAACAGACTATCGACGAGGCTGTGGCCAAGCTGAACAAGTCGGGCTATATCAAGTATCTCAAATCGGTCTTCACGGGGTTCGGCGACAACTCCGTTGATTTCAAGGTTCTCGCATGGGTCGACTCACGCAAGCAGGTTTATGCTGAGGGCGACATCTTAGAGGCAGTCTACAATGCGCTCAATGAAAAACAGATAGAGATCCCTTATCCACAACGAGACATACATATTGTCTCTGATACCGCCCATATGGTGCACCCCGGTGCACCTCAAGTAAAACACGCTGATTCGGAAGAGGAAGCAGAGAAAATTATTAAAGGGAATTAAGAAATATAGGACGTGATCTTTCGGGCCGTCCGTAATAATATGTCAAAATAAATATGTCATCAAACAATATAAAACTCATTGCCGGTCCCTGTGTCATTGAGTCGGCTGAACTTCTTGACACCGTAGCTCAGGAGCTTGTCCGCATCAACGGCGAACTGGGCACCGACATCATCTTCAAGGCGAGCTTCGACAAAGCCAATCGCACCAGTCTCCACTCGTTCCGTGGTCCCGGCATCGACAAAGGCCTGCAGATGCTGGCTGACGTGAAAACTAAATACGGACTTCGTCTCACCACGGATATTCATGAGTCGTGGCAGGCTGCTCCTGCTGGCGAGGTCGTGGACATTCTACAGATACCAGCTTTTCTCTGTCGTCAGACCGACCTGCTCGTGGCAGCAGCCAAGACCGGAAAGATCGTCAACATCAAGAAAGCACAGTTTCTCTCGGGCAAGGACATGCGCTATCCTTTTGAGAAAGCGATGGACAGTGGTGCCCGGGAGGTATGGCTCACGGAGCGTGGCAACTGCTTCGGATACAACAACCTGGTGGTCGACTTCCGCAATATCCCCGACATGAAAGAGATAGCGCCAACGGTCATTATGGACTGTACCCACAGCGTGCAGCGTCCTTCAGCTGGCGACGGCAAGACCGTTGGCGACCGCCGCTTCGTGCCTTCTATGGCGCTCGCCGCGAAAGCTTTCGGTGCCACCGGATTCTTCTTTGAGGTTCATCCCGACCCCGACAAGGGTCTCTCTGATGCCGCGAACATGTTAGAGCTTCATAAGCTCGGGGCACTTGTCAAACAACTCATCGGCTAAGAGTTCTTTGTGGCAACCACCAACGGACAATATGAAAACAACTATTGAGTTCTGTGCAGCGGCGCTCTTATCACCGTTCACCAACCCGCAACAATATATAAAATGTCAAACAACAATACTCCCGAGGAAAGATTGAAACACTCAAACAGATATGGCGAACAGTGTCTTCGTGATGAAGCTCAGGCCATACTCGACCTCATACCACAACTTGATGAGAACTTTGAGAAAGCCGTATCGCTCATGTACCACTGCCACGGCAAGGTCATTGTCACAGGCGTAGGAAAGAGTGGCAACATTGGTGCGAAGATTGCCGCTACGCTCGCTTCCACGGGCACTCCGGCGTTCTTTATCAACCCGCTCGATGCTTACCACGGTGACCTCGGTGCCATGACATCAGAGGATGTGGTGCTTGCCATCAGCAACTCCGGACAGACGGACGAGCTTCTTCGCTTCATCCCAATTCTGCTCCACATGCACGTACCCATCATAGGCATGAGCCGCAATCCCGAGTCGCTCTTGGCCAAATACTCCACCGTTCACGTGAAGGTCTTTGTCGAGCATGAGGCTTGCCCGTTGAACCTCGCCCCGACGAGCTCCACCACGGCGGCTCTCGCCATGGGGGATGCCTTGGCGGTGGCCTTGATGCAAGTCCGCGATTTTAAGCCGCGCGACTTTGCGCAGTTCCATCCCGGTGGCGAGCTCGGCAAGCGACTCCTTACCACGGCAGAAGATGTCATGCGTACCGATGACCTCCCGATCATTCCACAGGAGATGCATCTCGGCAAGGCTATCATCGAAGTGTCGAGTGGAAAACTTGGACTGGGTGTAGCTCTGAATGATGACAAGACTGTGGCTGGCATGATCACCGATGGCGATATCCGTCGGGCCATGGAACGCTGGCAAGCTGAGTTTTTCGATCACACCGTGGCCGATATTATGACACGAGAGCCTAAGACAGTGCTCCCCACAACAAAGGTATCTGAGATCCAGCGCATCATGCACAAGTTTAAGATCCACTCTGTGCTTGTCTGCAACAAAAGTCATCACCTCTTGGGTATCGTAGACAGCTACGCTGCATCAATGCTGTAAGTCGAGAACTCGCAGCCTCCCCGCTGCTTCTGTCCAGTTATGTGCGTCGCCGTTCACGGCGACGCCTATGCCATAATACACAAAACATCACTATGAAGATTATCAACAGGATAATACTCGCTCTCTTTATATTGTCCCTCCCTACCCTGTCTTTAGCCCAGACCAGCGATTCACTCATCGTGCGCCACCTTGAGAAATGCGGTGTAACATTCTCATGCGACAACAGTGTGACGCTGTTGATGACTGGGCAAGAGAAGTTTGACGACCTTTTCAAAGCGATCGAAGAGGCCCGCTCATCCATTCATATGGAATACTTCAACTTTCGCAACGACTCTATCAACAGTGAGCTCGTCACGCGGCTCGCTAAGAAAGTGAAAGAAGGTGTGGAGGTGCGTTTGCTCTTCGATGGCTTCGGAAACATCTCCAACAACAGTCCCATGCGCAAACAAGACCTCCGGCGTATTCGTGAGTTGGGCATTGAAATCTATGAGTTCAATCCCGTGAAGTTTCCATGGCTTGACGATATATGGAGCCGTGACCACCGTAAGATAGTAGTCATCGACGGGCAAATAGCTTATACGGGTGGCATGAACGTGGCCGACTATTATACCAAAGGCACAAAAGAGGTTGGCTCGTGGCACGACATGCATTGTCGCATCCAAGGCACGGAGGTGAACACGCTTCAGCGTATCTTCCTGAAGATGTGGAACAAAGTGACGAAGCAACATGTCGGCGGTGCCAAGTATTTCCGTGAAGCCGGCAAGGATGATTATTTCACAGGTCTGAAGCCGGATGTCTGTGGCTCAGCCGGCCATAAGATGGTAGGCATCATCAACCGTGAACCGCACACATCCAATAAAATCATACGCGAGTTTTATACCAATGCCATCCGTTATGCGAAGGACAGCATCAAGATTATCAATCCTTACTTCACGCTGAACCACAAGATTAAGGAAGCGCTGAAAGCCGCAGTCAAACGCGGTGTGAAAGTTGAGATCATGCTCTCCGTGAGGAGCGACATTCCTTTGACCCCCGACTGTGGCTTCTACAACGCTCATAAACTGATGAAGCACGGATGTACCGTATGGATGTACATGCCTGGGTTCCATCACACAAAGATCATCATGGTTGACGGCAGATTCTGCACCGTGGGCTCGGCAAACCTCAACTCGCGCAGCCTTTCCTGGGACTATGAAGAGAATGCGGTCATCATCGACCCTTGTACGACAGATGAGCTCTCAAACCTCTTCGACGGAGAGAAGAAAGACTGCTTTAAGCTCACCCCCAAGACGTGGAACACGTGGCGCACTCGTGGCGATAAGTTCCGAGGATGGTTCGCTCATCTGCTGACTCCGTTCTTGTAAAAAAATGCGCTCAAAGTACTTCAATGTTCAAGTACTGCATTATTAAACTTCAAAGTTTAAGGTGTTCCGACATTAAAGTTTCACGCTGCTTATATCCACGAGGTTGTTGACGATGGCATAAATCGTCAGGCCGGCAGCCGAGTGGATCTGCAGTTTCTTGGCGATATTTCGGCGATGCGTGATGACCGTGTTGATGGAGATATAGAGATGTTCGGCAATCTCCTTGTTTGTCATACCCTGAACAAGAGCTACAATGACATCTTTCTCTCGGTCGCTGAGCGCATCACCGGAAGTCGGTGCCTTGCTGATGATGTTGCTTATCTTCAGGCTCACATCGCTTTGCCGAGTCTTCCTTTCAAGCTCTCTTACTGCCGGAATAAAAATTTGTTCCTCCACAGCGGCATGCTCTAAGAGCCATTCCTCACAGTTGTAGATTTCATAAAGCGTGGCGGTGAGCTGATTGTTATGAAGCCCGTCAGAAGGCAAGTATTTGATGATAATATTCTTCAGCTCAGCCAGTTTACGGTCGGTTGATGAATGGTGTTTCGAATAAGTCTGCACGTCATAATCTTCGGGCCGTTCCCCACGCTGCAAAGCTTCAACATAGGGGAACACCGTTTTCTCCTCATAATGCATATGGTTGTGGATGGCACGCTGATATTCTTCAAAGAGTCTGATGATAAGCCGGGCTAAGTTATCGTTTTTGTCAAGCCCCTCCTCCAACTGCCGACGAATACTCGGCAATTGGAAGCCCAAGAAATATTCGTGGCTCTCCTTCAGATAATGCATCAAGGTTGGAATAGAAACTTTGCTCGGCTCATCAAACGATCGACTGCCGTTCACCGTGAAGTTGACCACGGCTAAGAAAGTATAGGTGTCCACATGTTCATATTCACAAACCTCCTCAACGGTTTTGTCCCCGAAGCCGAGATGAATACCAAATGCTCCTAAACTCTGTAGCACGGCATAATTGTCGCTGATAACATTGATGAGCTTGTCCCCTGGCTCGTACATCTTCTGATTCTTCATCGTCTTTGTATAATTACTGGTACAAAATAACCAAAAAAAGACGATAAAATGGGAATTTTATCCTTCTTTTTCAGCGAAAGAGCCCATCTTATCAGCAAAATACCTACAAATGGGGATGGCACGTGCCTAAAGATGCCATCGGTACCCCCTCTTAGCACGCTGGGGCGTAGTGGATGTTCCGAAGCTTCCAATGCTCCCATCGAAGCTTCCTCCGCCACTGATTCTGCCGCCCCCCGCCACACCGCGGTACTGAGCCCAGCGGTCACGGATACGTCTGACATAATCCACCGTCTCAGCCCCTCGCATATAACCAAAGCGCACCACCGGATCGTTATAATACTGCGGCTGCGACAGGTTGAGAATAAACTCCGACACATCACCCCATCGATGCGCATTACGACCATACTTTCGGGCCAGGGCCATAGCATCCCGGACATGGTTGGAACCGCCATTGTAACTTGCCAACTGATACCAGACTCGTTCCGCCCCCGGCACATCTGAGAAATGGGCACCGAGCTCCTGCATATATTTGGCTGCGGCAGCAATGTTCTCCTGCGGATTATAAAGTGATTCACGGGCAAGGCCTAAGTGATCGGCAGTAGTCGGCATGATCTGCATCAGTCCGCACGCTCCCACCCACGACTTGGCATTCGGGTCGAAAGTCGACTCCTGATAGCATTGGGCAGCCATCAGACGCCAGTCGATACGTGCCAGCGGAGCGTACATCATGAAGTAGCGGTCATAACGCGAGATGATACCCTTCGTACTGTTAAGCATGGGAGCATAGACATGGCGGCGTACACTGGCTGTAGAGAGCAGAAACGACTCTTCGCGACGCATCTGCCCCACCATCTCTTTCTTGAACCAGCTGTTGATGCTCTGGGCCAGTTCCTTGTTATCTACATTCACGGCCCATCCATGCTTCGTGGAGTCTACCTTCACATTCGTGTAATCAACGCCTTTCACCGTGTCGGGCAACTGCAAAGTGGCAATATCCGCATCACCAGTCCTGATCTTGCGAACGACCTCCGCAGTATCACGGCACACGTCGACACGCACAGAGACTCCAAGCTTCTGTGCATATTTCTCCACCAAGAGATACTGAAGTCCCATGCCGTGAGCGTGATAATCATAGTAAGTTTCCGGCCCTGACAGGGTAGCGATGATCATTTCTCCGTTCGTGATAATGTCATCAAGACTGAACTTGCCCTCATCCGAGGGAATAGAATCCTTCTCCATAGGCGTACCCCACGGAGTCATCTCCACCTGCTTCTTCTCTTTGCACGAACCCATGAAAAATAAGAGAAAAAGCATGAATATACTAATAATATGTAATTTCATAAATAATTTTGCTACAAAATTACTAACTTTATTGGAGATTAGCGAGAAAAAGGGTACTTTTGCAATGATTATTAAGAAAAAACGCATCAAATGTACACGTGTTCTACAAACGTGTACAAATGGTGTGTATTAATAATATGTGTATAATATCAAGTAAGATTTAGATAACGTAGCAAGATCAGATAATATGTTAAGAATTGCCATTCAGTCCAAAGGCCGTCTTTATGACGACAGCATGAGTCTCCTCGCTGAGGCAGACATCAAGGTCAATCCCAGTAAGCGCACGCTGCTCGTAGAGAGCACCAACTTTCCCCTGGAGGTTCTTTTCCTGCGCGACGATGATATCCCACAGAGCGTAGCCAATGGTGTGGCTGACATCGGTATCGTCGGCGAGAACGAGTTTCAGGAGCGTCAGGAAGATGCCCAGATCATCGACCGCCTCGGCTTTTCGAAGTGCCGCCTCTCCCTCGCCATTCCTAAGGACATCAAATACCCAGGACTGGAATGGTTCAACGACAAGAAAATTGCCACGAGCTATCCGGGCATTCTCCGTCGGTTCTTAAACAAAAACAACATCCACGCGGATATCCACGTCATCACTGGATCGGTGGAGATCAGTCCGGGTATCGGCCTGGCAGACGCTATCTTCGACATTGTGAGCAGTGGCTCGACGCTCATCCACAACAATCTTAAAGAGGTGGAAACGGTCATGAAGAGTGAGGCCCTGCTTATTGGCAACTGGCAGATGAACGAGGAGAAGCACAATATCCTCAATGAGATGCTTTTCCGTTTCCAAGCAGTGCGCTCGGCGCAGGACAAGAAATATGTCATGATGAACGCACCCAAAGACAAGGTCGCTGACATCACGGCTGTGCTCCCAGGCATCAAGAGTCCAACCATCATCCCCCTCTCCGACCCCAATTGGTGCGCTATCCACACCGTGCTCGACGAGAAGCGGTTCTGGGAGATTATCAATAAACTGAAGGACCTCGGTGCACAAGGTATCCTTGTGACTCCCATCGAGAAAATGATATTATAATTATCACTATGAACATCATCAAATATCCTGCAAAATCTGAATGGAAGGCGATCGTTGAGCGTCCGCACATGGACCTCTCTAAGCTCAACGAGACGGTGTCGTCAGTACTGAAAGACATCAAAGACAACGGCGATGCGGCCGTGAAACGTTATGAGGAGAAGTTCGACCACGTGCAGCTGAGTTCGCTCGCTGTCACCCCCGAAGAGATTGAAGAGGCTATGCACCTTATCTCTCCGGAGCTCAAGGCTTCGCTCGAACAGGCCCATCATAACATTGCTGTCTTCCATGAGGCTCAGAAGTTTGAGGGTAAGAAGATTGAGACATGCCAAGGGGTTACCTGCTGGCAGAAGAGCATCCCTATCGAAAAGGTAGGACTCTATATCCCCGGTGGCACAGCGCCTCTTTTCTCTACCGTTCTGATGCTCGCTACCCCCGCCAAGATTGCCGGATGTCAGGAGATCGTTCTTTGTACGCCCCCGAACAGAGCAGGGAAGGTGAACCCCGCCATCCTTGCAGCTGCCAAGATCGCTGGCGTGAGCAAGATCTTCAAGGCTGGTGGTGTTCAGGCTATCGGTGCCATGGCGTATGGCACAGCGTCGGTGCCGAAAGTTTATAAGATCTTTGGTCCCGGCAATCAGTTTGTCATGGCTGCCAAGCAACAGGTGAGCCTGCACGATGTAGCCATCGACATGCCCGCCGGACCCAGTGAGGTCTGCGTCGTGGCAGATGAGACAAGCAACCCCGTGTTCGTGGCTGCTGACCTGCTCTCACAGGCAGAGCATGGCATCGACTCACAGGTGATCCTCATCACCACTTCTGAGAAGATGCTTGATGAGGTGAAGGCCGAGGTGGAGAAACAGTTGCAGCCCCTACCCCGCCGCGAGATTGCTGCAAAAACCCTGGAGAACTCGAAGCTCGTGCTTGTACACGACAAGGACGAGGCGATGGAGCTGAGCAACTGCTATGCGCCCGAGCATCTCATCTTGTCGACAGCCGACTATGAGCCGTTGGCCGCTAAGGTGATCAATGCAGGCAGTGTGTTCCTCGGTCAGTGGGCCTGCGAGAGTGCCGGCGACTATGCGAGTGGCACGAACCATACACTCCCCACGCATCAGTATGCCTTGGCATACAATGGTGTGAACCTCGATTCTTACAACCGTAAGGTTACCTTCCAGCATCTTACGGAAGACGGCATCCGCAGCATCGGCAACACCGTGGTGTGCATGGCAGAGAACGAACAGCTCGAAGCGCATGCCAACGCCATGCGATTGAGAATTCAGAACCTTAAATAATACTTTGCGGGAGAGTTTTTGCTCTCCTGCACCTTGTATGGTCGAATGACACATACAATTAATTCCTTCCCTATCAAAGACAATGAAGCAGCTCAAAGATTTAGTCAGACCCAACATATGGCAGTTAGCACCTTACAGTTCCGCACGCAACGAATACAGCGGACACGAGGCGCACGTCTTCCTCGATGCCAACGAGAACCCTTACAACGCGCCCTACAACCGTTACCCCGACCCGCTGCAAACCGAGGTCAAGGCACGGCTGTCTACGATCAAGCGGGTCCCTGCGGAGTGCATCTTCTTGGGCAATGGCTCCGATGAGGCCATAGACCTCGTGTACCGTGTCTTCTGCCGACCGGAGATAGACAATGTCGTAGCCATCGAACCGACTTACGGCATGTACAAGGTTTGTGCTGATATCAATGATGTGGCGTATCGCCCCGTGCTGCTCGATGAGCATTATGAGATGGATGCGAACAAGCTCCTCGCGGCTTGTGATGACAACACAAAAGCTATCTGGCTTTGCTCTCCCAACAATCCCACGGGCAACAACCTGAGTGTGGAGGAGATAGAGAAAGTGCTGAGGGGGTTCGGAGGTATCGTTGTCGTTGACGAGGCGTACAGCGATTTCTCTACGGTCCCCGTCTTCCGCAAACGCCTCGCTGAGTTCCCGAACATCATCGTACTCAACACGATGAGTAAGGCATGGGGCTGCGCTGCCATCCGTCTCGGCATGGCGTTTGCCAGCAAAGAGATTATCCAACTGTTCAATAAGGTGAAATATCCGTACAACGTCAATCTCCTCACACAGCGTCAGGCGTTGGAAGAACTGAACAATACGGAGGCAGTGACGAAATGGGTGAGCCTTATCCTCTCTGAGCGCAAGCACATGATACAAGCGTTCCGTGAGTTGCCTTCTTGCATGGAAGTCTATCCCACGGACGCCAACTTCTTCCTGGCAAAGATGACAGATGCACAAGGCATCTACAACTATCTTGTCGAGAAAGGTATCATCGTGCGCAACCGCACCCGTGTCACCCTCTGCAAAGACTGTCTCCGTGTCACCATCGGCACGAAGACAGAGAACGCAGAGCTGATGAGCGCCCTGAGGAGTTAGGAGTTAGAAGATAGGAGTTAAGAGTTAAGAGATAGGAGTTAAGGTTTCACCAAGGTTCCTATCTCTTCTCCGTCAATCACCTTTTTGAGGTTGCCTACCACATCCATGTTGAACACATAGATAGGCAGGTGGTTGTCCTGACACATGCAGATAGCGGTGAGATCCATGACCTTCAGACCACGCTCGAGAACCTCATGATAAGAGATCTCCTTAAACTTCTTCGCTGTAGGATCTTTCTCGGGGTCGGCGGTATAGACACCATCCACACGCGTTCCTTTCAGCATCACGTCGGCCTCAATCTCGATACCACGGAGCGACGAACCCGTATCCGTGGTGAAATAAGGATTGCCGGTACCTGCCGAGAAGATGCAGATATAGCCCGACTCCAAGGCTTCGATCGCTTTCCACTTATTATAAAACTCGCCAATAGGCTCCATTCGGATAGCCGTCATCACTTTGTTCCTCACGCCGATAGCCCCTAAGGCAGAGCTCAAAGCCAGTGAGTTGATGACAGTAGCACACATACCCATCTGGTCACCTTTCACGCGGTCGAAACCTTTCTGCGAACCACTGAGCCCGCGGAAAATGTTACCACCACCAATGACAATACCAATCTGCACACCCATGTCGTGGATCTCCTTGATCTGAGCAGCATAGTCTGCCAACCGCTGGGGATCAATACCGAAACCTTGTTTGCCCATCAGACTCTCACCGGAGAGCTTGAGCAGAATTCTGTTAAAACGTGCCATTTTCTTAGTCAATATTCTTAGATACCTTTATTGATGTCCGAGTTTCCTATTTGCTCGGATACTGCATGTTCTCTGGCTTCAAGTTCTCTAAAACCTCTGTCAGAAACTTTTTTGCTTCCCATTTCGCCATCGGCAGGTCATGAAGCAGGTAATTGCCACAGTCGCACGGTGCGGCCCCTGGAACCTCGCCTTCGTAATCGGCAATGAACTTGAACGTGCGACGCATGAGTTCTGCGATATCCTGAGGTTCGAGGTCGCCACGGAGCAAAAGATAATTGCCTGTCAGGCACCCCATCGGTCCCCAATAGATGACGCGGTCCTTCCATGCAGCGTCGTTTCTGAGGAATGTCGCAGCAAGATGCTCTATGGTATGGAGGGCTCCCGGATGTACAACAGGTTCACGGTTAGGCTCCTTCATGCGGATATCGAAAGTTGTAATGGTTTCGCCGCCAACCTCATCTTTCCGGGAAACGTAAATTCCACGAAGAAGTTTCTCGTGGTTGATGGTAAATGATGGAATCTTATTCATAATCAATGATCTGTTTATATCAAATTAATAAACGCACGTGTCACTTCAAAGCTATTTTCCGCAGCCCGGTTCCAGAAGTCAAAGTATTGCGAAGCCTTCGAGTCTTTCAATGGCACATCGCTGATGACGCGGAAGGATATGAACGGAGTCTTATAGATAAAACATGTCTGGGCAATCGAGCAACTCTCCATGTCCACAGCCATAGCCTGCGGAAAATGGTCAAGGATATCCTGCATCTTCTGCCGGGAATCAACAAACCAGTCGCCGCTCACAGTAAGCCCCTTCTTGATCTTTTGTCCTTCCGGCATCTTCACGTTTAAGGCCGTCTTTACGAGCTCAGCGTTGGCCTTAAAACGCGGCGGCATGCCTATGATCTGTCCGAAACTCGCATTGTCGCCACAATACGCATCATGATAGACACATTCTGAAGCCACAACCACGTCCAATGGGTTGAGATCGGTATCAGCGCCTCCTGCACAACCGGTAGAGATAACGACATTGGGATGATAATGGTCAATCATCTCGACGGTACCGATAGCTGAGTTTACTTTTCCGATACCACACTGCTGAAGCACAACTTCATGGTTGCCTATAGTACCAACAACAAAATCCTTATGATTGCGGCGTTCTGTCGTAGCATTGTCAAGCAATGAACGAAGCTGAGCGAGCTCTTTGTCCATTGCAACTATGATTCCTAATTTTTTCACAACAATAAACTTCTATTTGTATGCAAAGTTATTAAAAAATTGTTACCTTTGCGCCAAAATAAACAGAAAACTTATGAAAATATTGAAGAAATGCCTGCCGGACATCTTGGCCGTGGTATTATTTATCGTGTTAGCGGTGGCTTACTTTTCCCCTGCTGATTTCGAAGGTCGTATCCTCTTCCAGCACGATGCTTCCGCAGGCATCGGTGCAGGTCGTGAAGCACAGCAATATCATGAAAAGACAGGAAAGACAACTCGATGGACGAATGCGCTGTTCAGTGGCATGCCGACCTATCAATCGTCTCCTTCTTATTCAAGCAACAAGATCATCAACCAAGCCATCAGCCTCTATCATTTGTGGCTTCCCGACTATGTCTGGTATCTTTTTGTTTATCTCTTAGGCTTTTATATTCTGCTCCGGGCCTTCGATTTTAAGCAATATTTAGCTGCTTTAGGTTCTATCGTTTGGGCATTTTCCAGCTATTTCCTCATCATTATTGCCGCAGGACATATCTGGAAGGTGTTGGCTTTAGCTTATCTGCCGCCGATGATTGGTGGCCTTGTACTTGCCTACCGGGGTAAATACTTATGGGGCTTCATTGTCACTGCTATCTTTACAGCCTTTGAGATCAACGCCAACCATGTTCAGATGACTTATTATTATCTGTTCGTCATCCTCTTCATGGTCATAGCTTGGCTCGTCATGGCCATCCGACAGCATTGGATGGCCCGTTTCTGGAAAGCCTCCGGTGTGGCAGCGGCAGCGGCTGTCATCGCTGTCTGCATCAATTTGCCGAACCTCTTCCATACCTGGCAATACCAAAAAGAGACTATGCGCGGAAAGAGCGAGCTCGTGAAGAAAAACTCGGCTGAGCAGACGTCAAGTGGTCTTGACCGCGACTACATCACCCAATGGAGCTACGGTATCGATGAGACCTGGACCCTCC
The DNA here is from genome assembly GCA_900315955.1 of uncultured Prevotella sp. Classification (GTDB taxonomy): domain Bacteria; phylum Bacteroidota; class Bacteroidia; order Bacteroidales; family Bacteroidaceae; genus Prevotella. The sequence continues at coordinate 27,890 of ONBC01000010.1, read as the reverse complement.
TCGTGCCAAATGTAAAGGGTGGAGCAAGTGTACCTATGGCCAACAACGAGAAGGCCATGGAGAAAGCAGACCCACAATATATGCAAGCCTATCAGCAGATCGGACAATATTGGGGTGAGCAGCCGGGAACGAGCGGTCCTGTGTATGTGGGTGCGTTCGTGCTCATGCTCTTCATCCTGGGACTGTTCATCGTGAAAGGTCCGATGAAATGGGCGTTGCTCGCTGCTACCGTGCTCTCCATCCTGCTCTCTTGGGGACATAACTTCATGGGCTTCACTAACTTCTTCATCGATTATATTCCGCTTTATGCGAAGTTCCGCACGGTTGCCTCCATTCTCGTCATCGCCGAATTCACAATACCGTTGCTCGCCATGCTGGCCCTGAAGAAGATTGTCGATGAGCCCGACACCCTAAAGAAGAATAAGAAATGGTTCTGGACCTCCTTCGGTCTGACAGGCGGTATCTCTCTGCTCTTCTGGCTGGCGCCTACCCTCTTCTTCCCCAACTATATCTCAACGGCAGAGATGCAGCAGTTCGGACAGATCGCCCAACAGGGTGCAGAGGCATCGCAGTTCATCAGTGGCTTGGAGGCTAACCTTACGTCGGTGCGCGAATATATCTTCTCTTCAGACGCGCTGCGTTCCTTCATCATCGTAGCCATCGGCACGATCATCCTACTCTTGTTCTATAGGAAGAAGCTCAATGCCAAATTGACCGTAGGATGCATCGCTCTGCTCTGCCTCGTCGATATGTGGCAGGTAGACAAGCGCTATCTCAACGACGGCATGTTTGTCGAAGCGAGCGTGCGCGACACCCCGCAGCCGATGACAGAGACAGATAAGATCATCCTTCGCGACAAAGGACTCGACTACCGTGTACTGAACCTCGCTTCGAACACGTTCAACGAGAACGAGACATCATATTATCACAAGAGCATCGGTGGCTATCATGCTGCCAAGCTCCGCTGTTATCAGGAGATGATCGAGGCATACATCGCTCCGGAGATGCAGAAGATGATGCCGGCCATCGCTCAGGCCGGCGGTGACATGACTAAGGTCAACGGCGACTCCATCTTCCCCGTGCTCGACATGCTCAATGCAAAATACTTTATCCTGCCCTTGCAGAACAACCGCACCGTGCCTTTGCAGAACCCGTATGTCAACGGCAACGCGTGGTATGTTGACAAGCTCTACTATGTCGACAACGCCAATGAGGAGATAGACAAAGTGGGAAAGATCAATCTCAAGCATGAAGCTGTGGCTGACAAGAAGTTTGAGCAACAGCTCGGAAAGGCTGTGACGCAGGACGGACAGTCGATGGTCACCCTGAAAAGCTACGAGCCCAACCATCTCGTCTACGAGGCGCAGTCGGACAAAGGAGGCGTACTCGTCTTCTCTGAGATCTATTATCCCGGCTGGACAGCGACAGTCGATGGTAAGAGTGCTGATCTCGGGCGCGTCAACTATATTCTTCGCGCACTGCAGATCAAGCCGGGCAAGCACGAGGTAGTGCTCGACTTCCATCCGGCTTCGATCAAGGAGACGGAGACCGTTGCTTATATAGCTTACGCACTCCTCTTTATTCTTATCGTCCTCGGTGTGTATATGGAGTGGAAAAAGAAGAAAGAAGCATAATAAGTATGGATAATTCCACAAAGATAATATCTTGGAAAGGAGCAATGGCAACAATGCTGTTGCTCCTCTTTTTGCCAATAAGCGCCCAGGCAAGCAATGCCACAGAAGCGCGTGCCCTGTTCAATAATACCTGGCGCATGTTCACGTCACCCAACGGCTGCTCGCTCAGCTATTCGGTAAATATTATTGGCATTTATAAGACAGCAGGTACCATATGGGTAAAAGGGAAAAGACAACATTATCAGGAAAAACGATATTGCGGATGGTCTGACCCGAAACACTTCTACAAGGTAGACCTCAAGAAACGCTCGGTCGACTTCCATAACCCCAACTCCACCAAGAGAGACAAGTATCTCTCAAAGTTCACATTCTCACCCAATGATTACAACTACAGTTGGGCGAACGACAAAGGAACGGGCATCGTCATCACGATGGAAGGGAAAGATGGCATCAAAAGCAGTATCAAACACGCCAAGCTCGTCCTTGACCGCCGCACCCACTACCCCATCGCCATAAAAGTACGCGTAGCGTTCTTTTGGACGACCGTCAAGATCAGCCACTTCTATCCGGGCATCAGCAACGACAACATCTTCGTTTATCCTGCCGCCCGCTACAAAAACTTCAAGTTCACTAACCACTGGCCAGATTAAACGTTGCGAGGACTGACTACGGGACGTGGTAAAGGCTCATCCCCGCTGCCTCACCGCCTCAAAGAGCAGGATAGCAGCAGAGACAGAGACATTGAGCGAGTCGAGCTGACCTTCCATCGGAATGCGGATATGGGCATCAGCCGCATTGCGCCAGATATTCGTGAGCCCCGTCGACTCCGTGCCCATGACGATAGCCGTTCCCCGCCGCATGTCGGTGTCATAATAAAGACTGGAGTCCTGAAGCTGTGCCGTCAGTATCTGGATGCCCTTGCGCTTCAAGAAGCCGATACATTCCTCTGAAGAACACGCCACGGTAGGCACGGTGAAGACAGCGCCAATACTGGAACGGATAAGGTTCGGATTATAAAGATCTGTCAAAGGATCACAAACGATGACAGCGTCGGCAGCAGCTGCATCGGCTGAACGCAGCACGGCTCCGAGGTTACCGGGCTTCTCCACACGCTCAAGAACCATGAGCAGCGGGTTCTCGGGAAGATCCAAATCGTCCAGACGCAGCGTCTTCACTTTCATCTGGGCAATGACACCCTCCGTGCCCTCACGATAGGCCACGCGACGATAGACCTTAGGGGAGACCTCATAGCCATGGCCCTGGCGCACCAGCGAGAGGAGCTCTGCCGCTCCCTCATAGCCTTCAAGGATCTCGGGGCAGACAAACAAAGTGGAAAGCTCGTAGCCCGAATGAAGGCAATGAAGCACCTCGCGGGCTCCTTCCACCACAAAAAGCCCCGCCGACTTTCGCTCCGACGATTTCTGCTGGAGCTGGATGAGACGTTTAATCTTCGGGTTCTGTGTGCTTGTTATGATCTCTTTTTCCATGTCTATGCTTCTCTTTTCTCACAAAATTACGAAATACCCACCGATTGACCAAACTTTTCCGTAACTTTGTCATAGCAAACAAATGAGAAAGCAATGGAGTTTAGAACCATCGTAGATATTCCTGAGAGCGAATGGAAGATTGAGCCCATGGAGCGCATGCTCTTTATCGGGTCCTGCTTTGCTGATAACATCGGCAGGCGCTTCATCGACGAGAAGTTCCGCGCCGTCGTCAACCCCTACGGTGTGATGTACAATCCGGCAAGTATTCTCCATACGGTAAACCGGCTCCTGGAAGACAAAGCCATGCCTTTTGAGCAAGCGGAGCAAGGCACCGCCGTCTTCACGCTCGGTACAAACCACGTCTACATTCTCAAAGAGACTGGTGAGATAGTAGACAACTGTCAGAAACGCCCACAGCGCCTTTTTCAGGAGAAGGAGCTGACCGTCCTTGAATGTGCCGACTGCCTCTATCGCGCCATAGCGACCCTGCTTCAATCCTTCCCACGGTTGCGCTTCATCATCACCGTCTCGCCCATCCGCTATCGCAAATACGGCTACCATCAATCACAGTTGTCGAAAGCCACCCTGCTCCTTGCAACACAACAGCTGATCGACAGAATGGCAGAGAGGCACCAGGATGTCAGCGCCGCCTATTTCCCGTCGTATGAGATTGTCAACGACGAGCTGCGCGACTACCGTTTCTATAAACCCGACATGCTGCATCCTTCCGACCAGGCAGTGGATTATATCTTTGAACGCCTCGCAGCCACTTATTTCTCCGAGGCCACACATGCGTTCATCAAAGCGTGGGAGCCCATCCGTGAAGCGCTTAATCATCGTCCTTTCAACCCTGACAGCGAGGCTTACAAAGCCTTCCTGATCAAGACAATGGAAAAATACGATGCACTGAGAAAGCAATATCCCACGCTTTCATAATATGCTGTTGCCACATATACAAATTGGAATAATTGTAAAAAGTATTTAATTTTCCAATGAAAACTTGTCTATATGAAAAGTTGGCCTTATCTTTGCAAATGATTTCCAAAGGAAACAAAATATGAGTATACACAAGTCATTCTTTGCTATAGCTGTTCTAATGCTTTTAGCCTCTGCCTGCTCGTGCAAGACGGAGAGCGGAAAGAAGCCGCAAGACAGCAGTAAGCATATTACAAACAAAAACGTTAAAGGAGACAAGAAAATGAAAACAGTAGAAATGAACAGCGAGATGTTCAAGAGCAAGATTATGGACTATGAGACAAGCTCCGAATGGAACTATAAGGGCGATCGTCCTGCCATCATCGACTTCTATGCCACGTGGTGCGGCCCATGCAAAGCCACAGCACCTAATGTGGAGAAGATTGCCGAGGAATTCGACGGCAAGATAGACGTCTACAAGGTTGACGTCGACCAGCAGCAGGAGTTGGCAGCCGTCTTCGGCGTGCAGTCCATCCCCACCATCCTCTTCATCCCCAAGACAGGCACACCCACCAAGAATGTCGGTGCCATGGGCTATGCCCAGCTCAAGGAAGCCGTCAATGAGGTCCTGCTCAAATGATAACACCTGAATGTATTCAGAAGCTGCGCAATGTCTATAAGGCCATTGGCAGCTTCGAAACTGATATGCTGAAGACCGTGGGGCTCAACCTCAATGAGGCCATGCTCCTCTGTCTCCTCTCCGACGGCTCACTGATACTTGCCGGAGAGATTGCCGAGAAATTGGCGCTGACACGCTCCAATGCATCCAAAGTAATCGCCGCGTTGGAAAAAGCAGAGCTGATTCTGCGGGTGCCTTGTTCAGAAGACAACCGCTGTCAGAAATTTCGCATCTCTGACAACGGCAGAAAGAAGATAAAGGAGATGGAAAGCACGCTGACCATGCCCAAAGAGATTCCAGTACTCTGCCAGTGTTTGAACTCTACCCCGTCAGTCCGACAGGGAGAAGGTTCCTGCAACTAAGAAGCTCGGACTTCATTTACATACCTACCCCTTTATCAATGTATTCGAGCAGTTTGACGGTATTGATGTTCGGAACTCCAACGGATAGCACACGGCAAAAAGCCAGTCCGAACAAGAAGAAATGCATTCTTGGCGGTTTTGGCCTCAACGCTCAGAGATTTTTAGTAGTGTCGCGGAATTGAAGGCAAGAAAAAAGCATCACAGGCTTCTCGGCCGGTGATGCTTTTTGATATACAGAATGATGGTTTAGTCTTTGTTGGCACGCTTTCTCTCGAGGTGGTCAAGGATGATCTTACGCATACGCATGCTCTTCGGGGTGACCTCCACGTACTCGTCTTCCTTGATGTACTCGAGGCACTCCTCAAGGCTCATGACTGTCTTCGGCACGATATGCGCCTTCTCGTCGGAACCACTGGCACGCACGTTGGTGAGCTGCTTGGCCTTGCAGACATTGACCACGAGGTCGTTGTCGTGGACATGCTCGCCGACAACCTCACCGGCATACACTTCCTCACCCGGATCGATGAAGAACTTACCACGGTCCTGAAGCTTGTCGATAGCATAAGCATAGGCTGTGCCCGTGTCCATGGAGACCATCGAACCATTGGTACGACGGACGATCTCGCCCTTGTAAGGCTGATACTCTTTATAGCGGTGAGCCATGATAGCCTCACCCTGGCTGGCTGTGAGCACATTGGTACGAAGACCGATGATACCACGCGAAGGAATATCGAAGGTGATGTTCACACGGTCGCCCTCAGTGTCCATTCCCGTGAGGTCACCCTTACGGCGGGTCACCATATCCACCATCTTGGACGAATATTCCTGCGGCACATTGATGTCGAGCTCCTCTATAGGCTCGCACTTCACACCGTCAATCTCCTTATAGATAACCTGCGGCTGACCGACCTGAAGCTCATAGCCCTCACGACGCATTGTCTCGATGAGTACAGAGAGATGGAGCACACCACGGCCCTTGACGATCCAACGGTCGGTGTAACCCTCAACAGCATCTACACGCAGGGCAATATTCTTCTCCAGCTCCTTCTGTAGACGGTCGTTGATCTGACGGCTGGTGCAGAACTTACCCTCACGACCAAAGAACGGTGAGTCGTTGATCGTGAAGAGCATCGACATCGTCGGCTCATCCACGGCGATAGGCGGCAGCGGCTCCGGATTCTCAAAGTCGGCGATCGTGTCACCAATCTCAAAATTCTCCAAGCCGATGACAGCACAGATATCGCCACTGTCAACGCTCTCCACACGCTTGTGTGTGATGCCCTCGAAAGTATGAAGCTCCTTGATCTTTGTCTTCTCCTGCGTGCCGTCGCGGTGGCAGATGGTGATGTTCATGCCATCCTTCAGTGTGCCACGGTGCACACGGCCCACAGCGATACGACCCGTATAGTTACTATAGTCGAGCGACGTGATCAGCATCTGCGGCGTGCCCTCGATGTGCTTAGGAGCCGGGATGACCTCCACAATCTTGTCGAGCAGATAGTCGATATTGTCTGTCGGCTTCTTATAGTCGGGGCCCATCCAGCCGTTCTTGGCCGAACCGTAGACCACGGGGAAGTCGAGCTGATCCTCTGTGGCGTTGAGGTCGCACATGAGGTCGAAAACCATCTCGTAGACCTGCTCCGGACGGCAGTTGGGCTTATCGACCTTGTTGACGACGACGATAGGCTTCAGTCCGATCTTCAGCGCTTTCTGCAGCACAAAACGTGTCTGCGGCATCGGGCCCTCAAAGGCATCGACCAACAGCAGGCAGCCGTCAGCCATGTTGAGCACACGCTCCACCTCACCACCGAAGTCGGAGTGACCCGGGGTATCGAGAATATTTATCTTGACTCCTTTCCAATGTATCGAGACGTTCTTTGAAAGAATTGTTATCCCTCGCTCACGCTCCAGGTCATTGGAGTCGAGCACTTCGCCGCTCTCATCCTTTCCGTCGCGGAAAAGCTTTCCGGCGAGCATCATCTTGTCGACCAATGTAGTCTTACCATGGTCAACGTGCGCAATCACTGCAATGTTACGAATGTCTTGCATCGTTTTTACCTTAAACTGTTAATGCTTAAATCTATTTGGCTGCAAAATTACAAAAAATACTTGTGAAAACATTGCTGATAGCCAAAAAATTAGTAACTTTGCAACCGCATTTCCGGAAAGACCGGAGCATTCGAGGCTGTCGGGGTTGTGATTAAGGCCCGCAGACGACTAAAGGATGTCTTTGATGCACCAACACATTAATCAATTTTCAACAAATGTATTTAGACAAAGAAAAGAAAGCTGAGATTTTCGGCAAGTATGGCAAGGGTACCACAGACACTGGTTCAGCAGAGGCACAGATCGCGCTCTTCACGTATCGTATCGCTCACCTGACTGAGCACGTCAAGGCTAACCACAAGGACTTCGTGACCACTCGCTCTCTGACTCAGCTCGTAGGTAAGCGTCGTCGTCTCCTCACCTATCTCAAGGAGCGTGACATCAACCGCTACCGTGAGATCGTGAAGGCTCTCGGTCTGCGTAAGTAAAAACAGCGTTGTCGGTGATGCCGACCGTTTGATAAAGCTACAAAAAGGCGACCCACGGGTCGCCTTTTTGCGTATCAAGAAAGAGGGGGTATTCTCACCCTGCTGGGTTAGGGCGGGGATGAAACCCCTATTGGGTTAAGGCGGGGATGAACCCCACCTCTACGGTGTCAACTCCTGCCGCCGAGGAGGGCACTAAAAGTCTTTCTCCCCTTCACATAATATCTCCACAGAATACTGTAATCGACACGCTCCGGCACGGGGTTGAGCGTCCGCGTGGCAGCGATCTCTTTCCGGTCTTTGTCAAAATCGTGCTTCCACTGACGGAAAGCATGGCGGCCACGGAGCACGGCCTTAAACTCACCCCAATTGTGCTGAAGGACCAGCATCTCGAAAGCTGCCAGCCAGTCGAGGAACCGACGCACGCGCATCACGCCCTTCAACTCGTCGTCGGGCAGGTTCTTATAAAGCATGGTCAGGTTGTTTCTGAAATTGAGAAACGTCTTCATCGGGTTGCTCTTGGGCAACGTGCCGCCACCGACATGGTAGACCTCGCTCTCAGGATAGCACACGATGCGCCGCCCGCGCTGGCGGAGTCGCCAACAGAGATCGATCTCCTCGCAATGGGCGAAGAACCGGCCGTCCAAGCCTCCTACCCGCCAGTAGTCGGCAGCGCGGATCAGCAGACAGGCGCCCGTTGCCCACAACACGTCCTGCGCATAGTCGTATTGTCCCTCATCACGCTCCACCGTGTCGAAGATCCTCCCACGGCAGAAAGGGTATCCGTAACGGTCGAGGAATCCTCCGCAAGCCCCGGCATACTCAAAACGGTCCTTGTCAAACTCTGACAACAACTTAGGCTGGCAGGCTGCCACATCCGCATGGGCATCCATATACTCCACGAGCGGAGTGAGCCAGTGGTGGGTCACCTCCACATCGGAGTTGAGCAGCACGTAATAGTCGGCCTTAATCTGTGCCAGGGCACGGTTGTATCCTTCCGCAAAGCCATAGTTCTTGTCCAAGCGCAGGGTCTTGACCATCGGAAACTTCCGGGCAAGCATCGCTAACGATCCGTCGGTGGAGGCGTTGTCTGCCACCCAGACGTCAGCCTCATCTTTCGAATACTTGACCACTGTGGACAGATAGGTCTCCATCATCTTCTGCCCGTTCCAGTTGAGGATCACTACTGCTGTTCTCATAATAACTGCGCTTTGAGTGCACTCTTGTCAAAGTTGAACTCGCAGAGCTTCACGCGCACGATCTCGTTGTCCAACCGGTCGTTGTCGTCCGAGGGAGGGAGCTCCACGCGGATATAGTTCTTCGTGAAGCCGTGCATCGCCTTTCCGTGCGCGGCTTTTTCGAAGAGCACGTCGGCTTCTTTACCGATATGAGCGGCATAGAAAGCGAGCGTCTTCTCGTCCGACAGTTTGAGCAACTGGTGCACACGTTCTTTCTTGTCTTTGTCCGGTACTATATAATTAATGTGTAAAGCCGATGTCCCCGGACGCTCGGAATAAGGGAAGACGTGCAGCTGGGTTACCGGAAGCGATTCGATAAACGCGTAACTGTCCTCGAAACACGCCGGGGTCTCTCCACGGCACCCCACCATGACATCCACACCGATGAAAGCATCGGGCATGAGCCGTTTGATGAGATGAATCTTATGGGCAAAGACATCGCGCGTGTAGCGCCGGTGCATGAGCTTCAGCACCTCGTCGCTGCCACTCTGCAAGGGGATATGGAAATGGGGCATGAAAGCGCGGCTGTGCGCACAGTAGTCGATGAGCTCGTCGTCGAGGAGGTCGGGCTCGATCGAACTGATGCGGAATCGCTGAATGCCCTCCACACCATCGAGCGCCTTCACGAGGTCGACAAACTTCTCGCCCGTTGTCTCGCCGAAGTCGCCGATGTTCACGCCCGTGAGCACAATCTCTTTTCCTCCCTCGCGAGCCGCCTGCTCAGCCTGCTCCACAAGCGAGGCGATAGACGGGTTGCGCGAGAACCCACGCGCATAAGGTATGGTGCAATAGGTGCAGAAATAGTTGCAGCCGTCCTGCACCTTGAGGAAGTAGCGGGTACGGTTGCCACGCGAGCACGACGGTTGGAACGTCTTGATGTCCTTCGTCTTGACGTGATGGAAGAGGTGGCGGTGCCCATCACCGCCCGCTTCGGATGTTGTCGGACGGGTCCATGCGTCGTTGAGATACTGTATGAGGTTGGCTTTCTCATTAGAGCCGAGCACAAGGTCCACACCATCCATCCGACTCACTTTCTCTGAGTCGAGCTGGGCATAGCATCCCGTGACGATGACGAAGGAGCCGGGATTCTCACGCACCATGCGATGGATCGCCTGCCGACATTTATGATCCGCCATCTCCGTCACGGAGCAAGTGTTGATGAGGCAGATGTCCGCCGTCTCACCGGCCTGAGCCTCTACCACGCCCATCTCACGCAGGAGCTTGGCAAAGGTTGACGTCTCGGAGAAGTTGAGCTTGCAACCCAGTGTATAAAAAGCCGCTTTCTTTCCCTGGAAAGCTGATGTGTCTATCATATATTACTGTTGAATCATTCTATTATTTTGCAAAGGTACGGCTTTCTAAAGACTTCTGACCTTTATCTTTGCAGATTTTTTCGACATCTGTAGGGTGCGACCCTTGTGGCCGCCCGTACCCCGAGTGGCAAAATTGATTATCCTACAATTGGACGGATACATACCGCACCCTGCAATTGGATGGGAAATATCTTTAGTTAAGATGCTATGCACGCGGAAACAAGAAATAAAACACGATTTTATTTCTTGTTTCCGTCGTTTTCAGTATCTTTGCAAGGAAGAAGGATATTGCATGGACAAATATTACACGGATGAAGATATAGACTTCGGACAAGACGAGCGTTGGAACGACGGCTCCACCGACGATACCTACAGCCTGCCACCCGGCACGGACAGCATCCACAACTGGGACTATTTTGAGCCGGAAGACGAGGAGACGGAGCGGCGGTTCGACTTTGGCAACCGTCAGGCTGATCCCTATGATGACGCACTGCCGGAGCAGTTGCGCGCGCTCTTGGACATGATTCGCAAGCAGCCCTGGCAGATCGCGATGACTAAGTCGTTTTATGAGCAGGCGCTGTTCATGCAGGATTATGAGGACGATGCGGAGATCGTGGGCTACATGAACTATTTCCCGACCTATCGCGACATGACCGTCAGCCAGCTCCGCAGTTATTTCACCATCCGCAAACAACTGCGCCTGGGCAAGGCCCCCGACGTGTCACTGAGCTATCTCTTCGTCTATGTCTACGAGACACTGATGCGCATCGGCGTGAACACGGCGGAGGAAGGCTATGAGATCTTGTGTGCCTTGAACGACGCCTATCGCGAATCGGAACCGAAGTTCAGCCGTTACCTCACACCCTGGATCCGCGACTATGTGGTTTACAACAACCTTTCCGCGCATTTCCCCGATGTCTTTGCCCAAGAGCAGGAGCAGGACAAGGTCGTAGAAGTGCTCGACAACTATGCGACGTGCGATCCCCAACGATTGTTCGACACCCTTTGCGGTCTGTCTAAATATGACCTTCGGCAAGCAGCGTTGTACAAGAAGTTCCCCAAGGAGACCATGGACGCTGTCGTCGGGGTGCTGCGGCAGCTCCTCCCGGCTATTGAGAAAGAGCACCACCATCATCTCCGCACGATGTATGCGGGCAAACGCGTGAGCCGTTCCGGTGCGATGTTTTCCAATGCCGTGTTCTACGACCCACAACCGGTCCGCAATGCGGTGATCAACGTTGCTCCCATGCATCGTTTTATCTGTCGCGGCGGACTGTGGTCACACGATGCGTACGTCGGGGCCGACCTCTCCCTAAAGAAAACGCTCGGAGCCATCCTCCGCGAGACTGACCGTCAACTGCGCGAGAGGCTCGGCTTCAAGCCCAAGCTTTCTCCGACAACAGCCTGCGATGCATATCGCCCGCGCATTGAGCCCGTCTTGGCTTCCTGGCAAGCGGCGGAGCAGAAACGGCGGGCAGCGGAGGAAGCTGAGAAGCGACGCGTCAGCATCGACTACAGTAAGCTGGGGCGTATCCGCAACGATGCCGACGTGGTGCAGGACAAGCTGCTCGATGGCGTGGCGCTCGAAGAAGCAGCGCCGGTACAGACCCCGGAAGCCATGCCAGCGACACAGCCTGATCACGCCCAGACGGAGACCGACGAGGAGTCGCGGGAGCACCGTTTCTTGCGTCTCTTCCTTTCCGGGGGCGACTGGAAACAGTATCTTCGCGACATCCATATGCCCGAGGGCGTGATGGTAGAGAACATCAACAACGAGATGATGGACGCCATCGGCGACATTGTGTTGGAGGACAACGGCGACGGATTACACCTTATTGAAGATTACAAAACAGATATTGAGAGGATGCTGTAAGAGCGTCGCGTCATCGTTTCACATATGAGGTACGATCGTGACACATACGAGGCACGATCGTGACACGTATGAGGCAAGATCGTGTCACATATGAGGCACGATCGTAACACGTCTGTGAAAAGACACTATATTATACATTATGCACTATTCGTTATACATAAATTCATTATAACTTTGTATCTTTGCAGTGGATAATTTCCCATAAGCAAATACGTTGGCAATATACATGAATGATTCAGCATACCATAATAACGAGAAAATAAAGATCCCACGGCGCATCGCCCAGAGCGTCATCAGTTCGCTCAAGGGCGGTGTGGTACCTCGTGTGGGTCTGCCTTTCATCACCGTTGGCCGTCGCAAAGAGATCGAGGCGCTGCTTCACGACGTGGATATCGTGGGCGAAGGCGGTGCCTCGTTCCGGTTCATTGTCGGCAAATACGGCAGTGGTAAGTCGTTTCTTCTTCAGACCATCCGCAACTATGTCATGGACCGGCAGTTCGTGGTTGTCGATGCCGACCTCTCGCCGGAGCGCCGGCTCCACGGCAACCAAGGGCAAGGCCTTGCCACCTACCGCGAGCTGATCCGCAACCTCAGTGTGAAGTCGAAACCGGAGGGCGGTGCCCTGCCCATGGTCCTTGACCGATGGATCAGTTCGGTGCAGACGGCTACGGCGGAGCGCGACAACATCAGCATGGACGATCCACAGTTTGAGGAACGTGTAGAGCAACGTATCATGACCATCATCCGGCAGATGCAGGAGCTCGTCCACGGCTTCGACTTCGCCCGTCTCCTCACGCTCTATTACCGCGCGTTCGTCCAGGGAGACGATGAGCTCAAAGGAAAGGTGCTCAAATGGTTCCGCGGCGAGTATGCCACGAAGACAGAGGCACGGCAGGAGCTCGGCGTAACGGTGATCATCTCCGATGACGACTGGTACGACTATCTCAAGCTCATGGCTTATTTCTTCCGTCAGGCAGGCTACCGCGGGCTGATGGTCTTCATAGATGAGCTTGTCAATATCTTCAAGATTCCCAACAGCATCTCCCGGCAATACAACTATGAGAAGATTCTCACGATGTACAACGATGCTTTGCAAGGAAAGGCACAGTATATCGGCACCATCATGAGCGGCACTCCCGAATGTATCGAGGACCGTCACCGTGGTGTGTACAGCTATGAAGCGTTGCGTTCCCGCTTAGCAGCGGGTAAGTTTGCTATCGACGGTCATCAGGATCTTTTAGGACCTGTGCTTCGTCTCCAGCCCCTGACCAACGAGGAGATGTTTGTCCTGGCGGAGAAACTCGCCGACATCCATGCCTCTCTCTATGGCTATCAGCGCACGGTGACCGACGAAGACCTCACTACCTTCATCCAGATTGAATACAGCCGCATCGGTGCCAACGAGCATATCACGCCGCGAGAGGTCAACCGCGACTTCATCGAGCTCCTCGACATTACGGTGCAGAACCCCGGGAGCAGCGTGCGCAGTCTTCTGCAAAGCGACACCTTCAGCTATGCCAAGCCCGAGGAAGAAGAACGGAAAGATGCCGTAGGCAGCCAGTTTGCTGAGTTCACCCTGTAACACAAGCTTCATGAACATCTTCTCCCGCTATTCTCCCGCTATCCAGCGCTACATCTATGAGGAAGGGTGGCAGACGCTGCGCGCCATCCAGGCCGCGGCGGGCGACGCCATCTTCAACTCCGATGCCAACGTGCTGCTGTCCGCTTCTACGGCTTCGGGGAAGACGGAGGCGGCTTTCTTCCCCATCATCACCCTGATGCAGGAACAGCCGCCGTCCTCCATCGGCTGTCTCTATATAGCCCCGCTGAAAGCGCTCATCAACGACCAGTTTGTCAGGCTCAACGACATCTGCCGCGAATGTGGCGTGGACGTGTGGCATTGGCATGGCGACGTGTCGCAGGAACAGAAGAAGAAGCTCATGCGTCATCCTTCGGGCATTCTTCAGATCACCCCGGAGAGTCTTGAAGCCATGCTCCTGCACCGCCATTCGCAGATACCGTTCCTCTTCGGCGACCTGCGTTTCATCGTCATCGACGAGATCCACTCCTTCCTTCGCGGCGACCGCGGCGGCCAGACCCTGTGTCTGTTGGAGCGACTCTCACGTATGGCGGGCGTCAACCCTCGCCGTATCGGACTCTCCGCGACGATCGGCGAGCCCCGACTCGTTGGCGCCTTCCTCTCAGCAGGCACCGGACGGGGGACGATCATCCCCAAGATCCAGTCGGCAGGATCCAAATGGCGCATCTCCGTGGCCCATTTCTCCTTGTCGGTAAGCGGAAGCAAAGGAGATACCAACGAGGCAGACGCCAACCGCTCACCCGCCACGTCGGCGACGATCACCGGCAGCATCCCTCGCGCTTACCATAAGGACGAGCGCATCCACTACGATCCTTTTCAGAGCAAGATAGAGATCGACGGCGAGCCTTCCCGACCGTCAGATGCCAAACGCGAGATGAAAGACGGCAGTCCTTTCGTCAGACCTTGGAAAGAGGAAGGAAAAGGCTCCGGGGACGAGCCGGTGAGCAGTGCCTTCGACCCTTCCATCAAATATATTCTCAACAACACACGCGGACACCGTTGCCTCATCTTCTCCAACTCCCGGGAAGAGTGCGAAGTGGTGTGCTCCACGTTGCGTATGTATTGCGAGGCCCTCCATGAGCCCGACCGTTTCCTGATCCATCACGGCAACCTGTCAGTGAGCTACCGTGAGAGTGCGGAGGAAGAGATCAAGCGCGAAGACTCGCTGAAGACGGTCTGCACCACTTCCACGCTGGAGTTAGGCATCGACATCGGCCGCTTGGAGCGTGCTTTTCAAATTGACGCTCCGTTCACCGTAAGCTCGTTTTTACAGCGTATGGGCCGCACGGGACGACGGGGCGCGCCGTCAGAGATGTGGTTCGTCATCCGTGAGGAACAGGCTGAGCCGCGGGCGATGATACCACAGACCATTCCCTGGAAACTCTTGCAGGCTATCGCGCTCATCGAGCTCTATGTCAAAGAGAAATGGGTGGAGCCGCCTCGGACTGGACGACTGCCCTATTCCCTACTCTACCATCAGACGATGGCGACACTTGCCGCCGGCGGAGAGATGTCGCCCGCCGAGCTGGCGGAGCGGGTCCTCTCCCTGAGCTATTTCCGACAGATTTCTCAAGACGACTACCGCGTCCTCCTGCGTCATCTGCTCAAGATCGACCATATCGAGACCACGGAGCGCGGCGGACTGATTGTCGGACTGAAAGGTGAGCGCGTGGTCAACAACTTCAAGTTCTATGCTGTCTTCCAGGAGAATGAAGAATACAAGGTGCGGTGTGAGTCGAAAGAGATCGGCACCATCGTCAAGCCCCCACCCATCCAGGACAAGATCGCCATCGCCGGCAGAGTGTGGGTGGTGGAAGAAGTGGACCGCAGCAGGCATATCGTCTACTGCCACCCCGTGAAAGGTGTGGTGCCAGCCTATTTCGGTGATGAGCCGGGCGATATCCATACGAAGATATTAGAGAAGATGCACGACATCCTCGCTACGCCCTTCTCAGACCACTGTTATCCTTATCTCCTGCCCCATGCGCGCTTCCGTCTCAACCAAGCCATCGACACGGCGCGTAAGTCAGGACTCGGCTTGAAATGGCTACTGCCCTTAGGCGGGAATATGTATGCGCTGTTTCCGTGGTTAGGGAGCTATGCGTTTCTCGCCATGGAGCGGTTCATCCGCATCCGCTGCGGGGCACGGCTGGGGCTCAAAGGCTTCAACTCGGCGCGGCCTTACTATATGATGTTCACGTTGGGGGTCTCCGCCGCCGACTTCTTCAAGATAATGGCGGAGGAGATAGCGAAGCCCCTTGACCCGATGGAACTGCTCTATCCGAAAGAGGCACCCGTCTTCGATAAATATGACGACCTCCTGCCCGTGGAACTAACGCGGAAAGGCTTTGCCTATGGCGTGCTCGACGTGGCGAAGATGCAGGAGCGCGTGAGGCAGATGTGTGGAATAGAAAATAAATTATTGAACAAGATAGAAGAGCGATGAAAATAATTGTATCCAAAGAGATTGAGACGGTCTGTCCCCCGTTTGTCGGAGCCTGTCTCGAGGCGACAGTCAAGAACAGTGCTTACTGCCAGCCGTTATGGGACGAGATCAACGCTATGGGCGAACATTATCGGCAGACCCTAACCACAGAGTCGTTGAAAGAAATCTCCGGCATCGCCGCCACGCGCAAAGTGTATCGTGCTTGCGGCAAGGACCCGTCACGCTATCGCCCCGCAGCGGAAGCCCTCATCCGCCGTCAGCTCAAAGGCAAGGACCTCTATCAGATCGACACCCTCGTTGATCTTGTCAACCTCGCAAGCATCGCCTACGGCTACAGCATCGGCGGCTTTGATGCGGATAAGTTCAAAGGTGACACGCTGACGCTCGGCATCGGACGAGCCGGAGAGCCTTACGAGGGTATCGGACGTGGCCTGATCAATATCGACGGACTCCCCGTCTACCGCGACGCTGAAGGAGGTGTGGGTACCCCGACCTCCGACAACGAGCGTACAAAGATGTCTATCGACACGACCCATCTCGTGGTGCTCATCAACGGGTACGACGGCAACGAGGAGCAGGTGAAGGCGAATGCAGAATATATCCAACAGCTTCTGAAGAAATATTGCGAGAGCGACGGCGGCCAGTATTTCATCTATCGTTGACTCTTCAGAGCCACACCCTACACAGAAACAAATATAAAACAAGAAATATGGTAATAGGAATAGACGTGGGCATCAGCACCACCAAGATTGTAGGTATCAACGACGAACATGTGGTGGTATCACCCATCCGCATCCGTGCCACCGACCCCGTGACCTCTCTCTACGGAGCATTCGGCAAATATCTGTATGACAACCAGATAGCGCTCAGCGAAATAGAACATGTGATGATAACAGGCGTAGGAGCGGCTTATGTCAACGAACCCATCTACGGACTTCCTACCGACAAGGCGGAAGAGTTTATAGCAGACGGCTTGGGTGCACGCTATGAGACGGGACTGGACCGTATGATCGTAGTTTCTATGGGAACGGGTACAAGCCTGGTTCAGTGCGACGGTGATGACATCAAGCACATCGGAGGCATTGGCCTCGGAGGTGGCACATTGGCGGGCCTGAGCCGTGTCATCCTCAAGACGGATGACATGAAGCAGATCATCTCACTCGCCATGCAGGGAGACATCTCGAATATTGATCTGCAGATCGGCGACATCTCACCCAATCCGCTGCCGGGTCTGCCGAAGCACGCCACCGCCTCCTTGTTTGGCAAGGCGAAAAGCAATGCCGCACGCGAGGACATCGCATGCGGCATCATCACGACCGTGCTCCAGACGATTGGCTCCAGCTGCATCCTCGCCTCGCTCAACTCTGGAATCCATGAGTATGTGCTCATCGGCAACCTCACCTTGCTGCCCCAATGCAAGCTCGTGTTCCCCGGTCTGGAGAAGCTCTACAAGGTTCATTTCATCATTCCCAAATACTCGGAGTTCTGCACGGCCATCGGTGCGGCGCTGTGCTTTACTCGTACCGCATGCTCTTCGCAGGATGGATATGTGAGATGAGGTAGCTCGGACCGATCAGCACAAGAACACTGATGAGGAGCGTGGCTACATTGAGCAGGATCAACAACGGGACATTAAACTCAATGGGTACCGTATTCACATAATAAGTAGCGGGATCGAGCTTCACAATACCAAAGTGTTGCTGCAGGAAACAAGCGCCCAAACCGATGATATTGCCGATGATAAGTCCTCTGCCAATGATAAACGTAGCGAACCACAGGAAGAGATGCCGGATCATCGTGTTGCGGGCCCCTAACGCCTTTAGGATACCGATCATCGTGGTGCGCTCAAGAATGATGATGAGCAGGCCGGAGATCATCGTCACACCGGCTACCGCTGTCATCAGAGCAAGGATGATCCACACATTCATGTCGAGCAAGTCGAGCCAGCGGAAGATCTGTGGGTTGATATCCTTGATGGTCTGCGAAGTGTAAGTCTCACCGTAGTGATCCGTCCGCTTGTTGATCTGCTTGATGAACTGATGTTCCACGTTATCGACCTGGTTGAAGTCGTTGACCGTCACCTCGATACCCGACACTTGGTCTGGGTTCCATCCGTTCAATTTTATGGTCGAATAAAGATCCGCGAAGACCATGTAGGAATCGTACTGGCTGAGGTTGGTCTGATAGATACCCGCGATCGTGAACCGGCGGATACGCACGCCATTGTTATCGATGAAATAAGCAAAGACACGCTGCCCCTGTTTAAGATTCAGCTTATTGGCGATAGTCTGCGAGATCAGGATCTTGCTCGACGAGGCCTCGTCGGTGAAGCGAGGAATGGAGCCTGACACCATGTTCTCATGGATGAAGGCAGAGTCCCATTCCGGTCCAACGCCTTTAAGCACGATGCCCAAGAAGTTGCTGTCGGTCTTGAGAATACCCTGCTTATAAGCAAAGCGCTCCGCGTGCTTCACGCCACCGATATTGCGGATGGCGCCCATCACACTGTCACTGGCAGCTATCGGATACTGCTCGGTCTCCGTCTGCGCAACGAAGTTAGTCACTTGGATGTGTGAGCCGAAACCGATGACCTTGCCTTGTATCGTATGCTTGAAGCCGAGCACGACACAGACGGACACGATCATCACCGCCAGGCCGATAGCCACTCCGGCTGTAGCGATGGTGATGGCAGGGCGCGACACTTTGTGTCTGTCACCTTGGTCACCATATATTCTCTTTGCTATGAAAAGTGGAAGATTCATGATTATAATGTCTTGATCTCCGTCTTCCCCGGATAAGCCTCAAGCGCCTTGCCAAGGACGACAAGCGCTCTTCTCAGGTCTTCTTTCTTCAGTACATAAGCGAGACGCACCTGATTGATGCCGGCGCCGGGCGTGGTGTAGAAGCCCGAAGCCGGAGCCATCATGACCGTCTCTCCCTCATAGTTGAATTCTTCGAGGCACCAGCGACAGAACTTCTCGGAGTCGTCTACCGGGAGCTGAGCCACGGTATAGAACGCACCCATCGGGATGGGCGAATAGACACCGGGGATGCGGTTGAGCCCATCGATAAGACACTTACGACGCTCTACATACTCATCGTAGACGTTGCGATAGTACTCCTCCGGCGCATCGAGGGATGCCTCGGCAATGATCTGACCGATAAGCGGTGGAGAGAGCCGGGCCTGACAAAACTTCATCACCGCCTTGCGCACCTCACTGTTGTGGGTGATGAGGGCACCGATACGGATGCCACATTCTGAATAGCGCTTGGAGACAGAGTCGATAAGGATGACGTTGTTCTCAATGCCCTTCAGATGCATGGCACTGATATAAGGACTGCCCGTGTAGATATATTCGCGATAGACCTCATCGGAGAAAAGATACAGGTCGTACTTCTTCACGAGGTCACGGATCTGGTTCATCTCGCGCCGCGTATATAGGTAACCCGTGGGGTTGTTGGGGTTACAGATCATGATGGCGCGCGTCTTGTCGTTGATGAGCTCCTCAAACTTCTCTACTTTCGGCAAGGAGAAGCCTTCGTCGATCGTTGTCGCAATGGTCCGTATCTTGGCACCTGCGGAGATGGCGAAAGCCATGTAGTTGGCGTAAGCAGGCTCCGGGACGATGATCTCATCGCCGGGGTTCAGACAACTCATGAAAGCGAAGAGCACTGCCTCAGAGCCGCCCGAGGTGATGATGATCTCATCGGGAGAGACATTGATATTATATTTCGCGTAATATTTGACGAGCTTCTGTCGATAAGAGAGATAACCTTGCGACGGCGAATACTCCAACACCTTGCGGTCGATATGTTTCAAAGCATCGAGACCACACTGCGGGGTGGGAAGATCGGGCTGGCCTATATTGAGGTGATAAACCTTGATGCCACGCTCCTTGGCCTTGGCAGCCAATGGAGCAAGCTTGCGTATAGGCGACTGTGGCATCTCAAGGCCACGAACTGATATTTCAGGCATTATCTGATATGTTTATTCAAGACGCAAAGTTAACCTTTTTTATTGATACAGCAAACGTTTTGTCAATCTTCTTTTATCAATTCTTTGACGAACCATCCATTTATCGTTGCTTGCCGACCTCAAAGACCTTTCCTTCATCAGCCAGCACCGTGTTGGGGAAGATCGCTTTCGCCTCGTCGAGAATGGCTGACTCGTTATCGTAGCGCGCACTGAAATGACCGAGAATCAGCGTGCCGGCATGCGCGTCGCGCGCCACCATGGCCGCTTGTTGCGACGTGGAATGATAATAGAGCTTGGCACGGTCGGCACAGGAACTGTCGTAAGTCGAGTCGTGATAAAGCATATTTACACCTTCCACCATCTCATGAAGCGC
The DNA here is from genome assembly GCA_900315955.1 of uncultured Prevotella sp. Classification (GTDB taxonomy): domain Bacteria; phylum Bacteroidota; class Bacteroidia; order Bacteroidales; family Bacteroidaceae; genus Prevotella. The sequence goes on along the minus strand of ONBC01000010.1, from coordinate 7,463 downwards.
GGGCATATAGCGCGTGTCGCAGCAATAAGCGTAGGACCGCGGAGGATCGGCAGGTGTCACCAGCCGCGAATTGGGGATGACCTCGCCTTCTTCCGTTGTCCAGTCGGCACCGGCTTTGATGTTGTTGATTTGAGAGACGGGGATGTCGTAGCAGTCGATCATGTCGCGGCGGATATGTGGCAACGTAGGTTTCTCGCGGAAGAGAAAACCGGCGCAGGGAATGCGATGAGAGAGCGGAATGCTCTCTACCGTAAGACTTCTGTCTTCAAAGATAACCTTATGTTTGGTGGTGTCAACTGCGTGAAACTCAACGCGATAGTCAAGTCCGTTGCAGAAAAGCTCCATCTGTTCGTCAAGCAGAGACCTCAGCGCTTGCGGCGCGTAGATGTGCAGCGGTGCCGTTCGCCCGAGCATTCCAAAGGTCGAGATCAGCCCGATGAGCCCGAAGCAATGATCCCCATGGAGATGCGAAATGAAGATGGCTTGGATCTTCGTAAAACCGACATGAGAGCGGCGCAGTTGAATCTGCGTCCCCTCGCCACAGTCGATCATAAAGAACTTTCCCCGAATCTCTACCACCTGCGAGGAGGCAAAATGTTTCAGCGTGGGCAGCGCGCTTCCACAACCTAAGATATGAACGCTGAACGGTTCCATGTCATTTTGCCCGCTTATACAGGAAGATACCGTTGCGGTTCTCCAATTCGAGCGAATCGCTGCCGATATTGTCTATCTCGAAAGTATCACGGTTGAGCAGCAGCTTGCCGTTGAGAATCTTCCACGCTGTCCACGGATTTTTCTCAGCCTCCACATTCGACTTCACCTCTCCCCCTTCAAGAATCTCAAAGTTCTTGTCGATACTTGTCCATTTTCCTTGCAGCGTTGTGAGATTGATCACTTTCTTAGCCGTTTCCTCTCCGTCAACAGCCGGTCCTTTCACCACGGCGAGCCGGTCACCGGCAAGCAGTCCGCCGACAACGGGGTTGGAACCGTCCTCGGTGTCGGGCAAGGCAAACGTCAGCGTGTCACCGGCATCAGAGATAAGCTCCAGGGTGTGCATCATCGTGCCGTCGCCGCAAACGCCGTAGATGGTAGAGTCTTGCTCAGCTTGTTGATCTTCAATCTTTTCCGTAGGTGTCTCCTGCGGCTGCGGCTTGTTCTTGCATCCGGTCAACGCGAAAGACGCTGCCAAAAATAATGCTGCCAAAAAGTATAGTTTCCTTTTCATAGTATAGTTATTTTTCATTCAGTTTGGCTTCATTCCAATATTTGTCCATTTCATCGAGCGTCAAGTCCTTGATATTCTTACCTTCTTCGTTCGCTTTCCGCTCTATATAGGTAAAGCGCGAAATAAATTTGCGGTTGGCATGCTCGAGCGCGTTGTCAGGATTGAGATGATAGAGCCGCGCGGCATTGATAATACTGAAGATGAAGTCGCCCAACTCAATGGTTGAACGTTTCTTGTCACCTTTCTCTAATTCAGCCTCTAACTCACCCAGCTCTTCCCTTACCTTCGCCCACACATCGTGCGGCTCTTTCCAGTCGAAGCCTACATTGCGCGCTTTATCTTGAATGCGATAAGCCTTGATGATAGAAGGCAACGCATCGGGCACCCCGCTCAGGACCGTTTCGTTGCCGTCGCGTTCCAACCGTTTGCGCTTCTCCCAGGACGACTCGACCTGCGTAGAGGACTGGGGCTTACGATCGGTGGAATCGGCCGTTTCTGATGTTTCACGGCTTGTTTCACAACTGTTTGGCCGATAGTTGACATGTCCCTCGCTGTCAACCTCCATGTCCGGATTGCTCACCGTCCAACCACACCAGTTGATGAAGTCGTGGCGGAACATCAGCTTGTCTGCCTGATGGTTACAGACATCCGCAATATCAAAATCGCCGGTCTCCGAGCCCATCACAGCATAGAGGATGACGTGCTCCATCACGTCGCCCAGCTCCTTGCAGATCTCTGCATGATCATCTTTCATCAGCGCGTCGCAGAGCTCGAAAGTCTCTTCGATGGTATTGGGGCGCAAACTCTCAAAAGTCTGCGCCTTGTCCCACGGGCATTCCTTGCGCAGACGCTCCTGGACATCGAGCAGTCGCTCAAAAGCTTTCAGTTTCTCCTCTTTTGTATGCATCACTATCATTTATTTTTATGCAAAGTTAGCGGTTTTAAGTTGAAAATTAGTAATTTTGCACCGATATTCTTTAGATAAACACAAAGAAAAAACAGATACATGGAATTAGCAAGTAAGTACGACCCTAATCAGGTAGAGTCGAAATGGTATCAGTATTGGCTTGACAACAAGCTTTTCTCTTCTCACCCCGACGGCCGCGAGCCTTACACCGTGGTCATTCCCCCACCCAACGTGACAGGTGTGCTCCACATGGGCCACATGCTCAACAACACCATTCAGGATATTCTCGTACGCCGTGCCCGTATGGAGGGCAAAAACGCCTGCTGGGTGCCGGGCACTGACCACGCCTCCATCGCTACAGAGGCTAAGGTCGTTGGCAAACTTGCTGAGCAAGGTATCAAAAAGACAGACCTCACCCGTGAACAGTTCCTCGAGCATGCCTGGGACTGGACCCATGAGCACGGCGGCATCATCCTCAAGCAGCTCCGTAAGCTCGGTTGCTCCTGCGACTGGGACCGCACCGCCTTCACCATGGACGAGACGCGCTCGAAGAGTGTCATCCACGTCTTCGTGGATCTCTATCGCAAAGGACTGATCTATCGGGGCGTGCGCATGGTCAACTGGGATCCGAAAGCCAAGACGGCGCTCTCCGATGAGGAGGTGATCTACAAGGATGAGCATTCCAAACTCTATTATCTGAAATATTATGTAGCCCCCGACGACCAGCCCAAGGTCGAGCGCAAAGCCGAGGGCAACGTCATGCACAAGGATACCAAAGGCTACTATGCAGTGGTGGCCACGACCCGTCCAGAGACCATCATGGGCGACTCGGCGATGTGCATCAACCCTGAGGACGTGAAGAACACATGGCTCAAGGGACTGCATGTCATCGTACCGTTGGTGAACCGCGTCATACCCGTCATTGAGGATTCTTATGTCGATATCCAGTTCGGTACGGGCTGTCTGAAAGTGACACCCGCCCACGATGTCAACGACCACATGCTGGGTCTGAAACACCATCTTGAGACCATCGACATCTTCAACGATGACGGCACGATCTCGAAGGCTGCCGGTCTGTATGTCGGTCAGGATCGTATGGACGTGCGTAAGCAGATCGCCATCGACCTCGAGAACGCCGGACTGATGGAGAAGGTGGAAGACTACGACAATAAGGTGGGCTTCTCGGAGCGCACGAACGTGCCTATCGAGCCGAAGCTCTCCACACAGTGGTTCCTCAAGATGCAGCATTTCGCTGACATCGCCCTTCCGCCGGTGATGAACGACGACATCGAGTTCTTCCCGAAGAAATACAAGAACACTTACAAATACTGGCTTGAGAACATCAAGGACTGGTGTATCAGCCGTCAGCTCTGGTGGGGTCACCGCATCCCGGCTTATTACTTCAAGACAACGGATGGCAAGCGCGACTTCGTCGTGGCTGAGACAGCAGCCGAAGCGCTGAAGCTCGCTCAGGAGAAGAACCCCGCCGTGACCGCTGACACGCTGGAGCAAGAGAGCGACTGCCTCGACACGTGGTTCTCGAGCTGGCTGTGGCCGATCTCCCTCTTCAACGGCATCCTCGATCCCGACAACAAGGAGATCAACTATTATTATCCGACGAGCGACCTCGTGACAGGTCCTGACATCATCTTCTTCTGGGTGGCGCGCATGATTATGGCGGGCTACGAGTACAGAGGCAAGATGCCATTCCGCCACGTCTACTTCACCGGCATCGTGCGCGACAAGCTCGGCCGTAAGATGTCGAAGAGTCTCGGCAACAGTCCTGATCCTATCATGCTGATGGACAAATATGGTGCCGACGGCGTGCGTATGGGTATGATGCTCTCCGCACCGGCCGGCAACGACATCCTCTTCGACGAGAGCCTCTGCGAACAGGGCCGCAACTTCAACAATAAGATCTGGAACGCCTTCCGGCTCGTCAAGGGCTGGGAGACAGCCGACATCGAGCAGCCGGAGAACTGCCGGCTGGCAGTGGCTTGGTTCGACGCCAAACTGAAAGAGGCCAATGCCGTGATGAACGAGCAGTTCAAGACCTACCGCATCTCTGAGGCGCTGATGACGGTCTACCGTCTTTTCTGGGACGAGTTCTCGGCCTGGTATCTTGAGCTCGTGAAGCCTGCTTACATCGATGGCAAGCAGCAGCCGATGGACAAGGCCACGATGGAGGCTACGCTGCGTTTCTTCGAGAAACTGATGCAGATGCTTCATCCGTTCATGCCGTTCATCACCGAGGAGCTCTGGCAGCATATCACGGAGCGTAAAGCCGGTGAGAGCATCATGGTATCGCGCTTAGAGATCGCAGCCCCCACAGAGGCTGACAAGAAGCTCTGCGCCGACATGGAGCTCGTGAAGCAGATCGTGGCCGGGGTGAGAGCCGTCCGCAACGAGAAGAACATTGCTCCTAAGAAAGAGCTTGAGCTTCAGACCCTTGGTGAGAACCACTTCGAGGCTTACAACAGCATCATCGTGAAGATGGCCAACCTGAAGGCGCTGACCGTTGTCAAGGAGAAAGCCCCCGATGCTTCCGCCTTCATGGTAGGTACCGATGAGTTTGCCGTTCCTGTAGGTGACCTCATCGATGTGGATGCTGAGATCGAGAAACAGGAGAAGGAGCTCCAGCACTTGCAGGGCTTCCTCACAGGTGTGAAGAAGAAACTCTCGAACGCCAACTTCGTTTCTCATGCTCCCGAAGCCGTCGTGGGGAAAGAGCGCAAGAAGCAGAGCGATGCCGAAGAGAAGATCGCAAGCATCGAGGAGAGCCTCAAGGCGCTGAAAGCTAAGAAATAATATAAAGGTGCACGTGGGCGCCCCCAAGAGAGCGACCATGTGCACCATATTTTTTTGTTCCATGCATCGCAAATAATGTCTTTCTAATGAAACGTATACTGTATCTTTTCTATCTGCTGATTATAATAATGTCCTTCTCTTCCTGTACGGAAGAAGCGGAGGATGTCACCAGCATCAACCAACAGACCACCATTGTTTTTATGCCATGGTCGGGATCAGCGTCAGACAGAGGCTTGTATTCTTATTTCCAGCAGAATCTCGACAGCATAGAGGGTGCCATCAAGAAGACAGGCAGCATGAGCAACCGTGTGGTCGTCTTTCTGAGCAAGTCGTCCTCCGAGTCTGAACTCTATGAGATAACCTTGGTAAACAAGGAGATACAGCACACGAAGCTCAAAACCTATTCCGGCAATCTTTACACGACGGCGGAAGGCATAGCGCAGATCCTCAACGACGTGAAAAGCAATGCCTTCGCGCTCAACTATGGCATGATCATCGGCTGCCATGGCATGGGGTGGACCTATAAAGAGGACTGGACCGACTATCCTTATAACGCTAAGTCACGGTTCCGCCAGGCTTCTTCCGGCAAAGCGAAAGCGGGCGCGCAGGTACCTTACTACCCTACCCGGTTCTATGGCAGCGTTTCCGATCTTGGCAACTACGCTACGGACATTGAGACCTTGGAGCAGGGCATTGCCAATGCCGGCATGAAGATGCAATACATCCTGTTCGACGATTGCTACATGGCCAACGTTGAAACGGCTTATCAGCTCAAGGATGTTACCAATTTTCTGATTGGCTCAACCTCTGAGATCATGGCTGTCGGCATGCCTTATCAGACGATGTGGTCGTCGTTGGCCACGGCAACGCCGGCTTATGCCTCTGCTACCAGCGCGTTCAACGATTTCTATTCCAATTATGACCCTCCCTGCGGCACGCTGTCGGTAATAGACTGCCGGAAGCTGGATCAGCTGGCTGAGATGATGCGGCGCATAAACACAGCCTATAAGTTTGACAGCGCCCAGCTCGACAGTCTTCAGGTGTTGGACGGCTTCGACCAAAGCATCTTCTACGACATGAAAGACTATGTGGTCCATCTGTGCAAGAATAACGACATGCTGAACGATTTCAGCGCGGATCTCCAAGCGGCTGTGAAGTCAACCGTGCATACCGATTCCGTTTATTCCGCATTGTATCCGTTCAGTGGCAAATTCATCAAAATCAAGCAGTTCTCCGGTATCACCATCTCCGACCCGAGCATCAACAGTGTGGCATTGAAGGGGAAAGAGAAGACGGCGTGGTGGAAAGCGACGCATTGATAAAAGATACAACCAGTGACAGCAATCCCCTGTTTTCGCCTGCGGATCAGATGTCCACAACGACGAAAACAGGGGAAAATTTTATTCTATCTCGATGAACACGGGCTCGCCCTCGTCGCGGTGGCTGATGAACTGCATGAGGCGGTAGAGGGTGCGGCGGCTGTCGGTGACCTTGCCGACCTCGGTGTTGCGGCCCACGAGGATGCAGCCCTCGGTGTCGGCGGCGGTGTTGCCGCTGTGGATGCGGATGCCCTCGTAGCGGGGCACGCCGACGAGCAGCGGAAGCCAGCGCTTGAACCGTGGGCTCATCGTCACCACCACGGGGTAACGGCCTTCGGGGATGGCGGTCTTGCCCTTGGTCTTGCGGCCGCCGCGATGGAAGTCGACCCAGTGGGGCTCGAGGGTGTCGCTGAAATATTTCCACGGGGTGAACGTGCCGCGCTCCCGGCGGCGGATGCTGAGGCGGCCGATGGTGTAGGTCGGACGCTTCGCGATGCGTTTCAGATGGAGTTCTATCATAGCTTTCAGTTTTAGTTGAATACCTATAAATGTTACGGTGTTACGCTGTTACGGTGTTATGCTTCACCTTCTTGTATCTTTGCCCTTTGTCGCCCTTTTGTCTTGGCAGTGTCTCGACCCACCCCGCCTCACGCCATCGCTTGATGATCATCCGGGCAGCGGCGTCGGAGACATCATTTTTCAGTGCGAGGATGTCGTGAGAGGTGAAGGTGTCGGCCAAGCGGTCGAAGACAGCGCGGTTCTTCGAGTTGCGGCGGGTGTCGTCAGCGTCGGCGGCATACTGCTTGCGGAGGACATCACCGAAGAGTCGGCACTGCTCCTGAAGGACGTATTCGGCCATCATCAGCGCAAAGTCGAGGACGTGCTTCGTCTCCTTCTCACCCGACAGCAGGCACGCCACCACGCCACAGCGCATGCCGATGACGGCGGCACGTCGGCGGTAGGTGTCCATCACGCGGTCGATGCGCTGGAGTGCCTGCTGGCGCTTGTCCTCGACCCACTGGGCGATGGCGCGGCGCAGCCGTGGGGTGTCCACATAGCCGTGCTTGGCGCGCAGCGTGCCGACGGCATCTAGGATCGCCTGGGTATCACGGTCCCGGCGGTCTTGGAAGGTGGGCATCGGCGCGAAAGCCGAGTCGGGCATCTCACTGACAATGACGCGCGAGGAGAGACCGTTCTCGATGTT
>ONBC01000036.1 GCA_900315955.1 uncultured Prevotella sp. | reverse complement strand
CACATCGAGCGAGCTGCCCAAAGAGCTGCGTGATGCACTGCCTGACATGGAGGATTTGAAAAAATTATTATAGTGATTAAGCGGACAACGAAAGACATTAGCTATTCTCTCACCACAACCTTGCGATGGTCGGTGGTGCCGACAAACTATGCCCGCATTCATAGGCGTTTGATTATAGCCGTTCCCATTCGTTTTCATTCATTTTTTCGCCATTACATTTGCTTCTTTGAAAATATTCATGCTTCGCCTTGGCGGCCTTTGCAGCTTAGCGAGAAAAATATTCCGCGACAGTAGCTCTTCTCTCGCAAAGCCGCAGAGGGCGCAAAGACTTCGCAAGGGGTCGGCAAGGGGGGCAACGGGCGATTAAGGGGTAAGTACGGGCATCAAGGTCTTTGCGGCTTGGCGAGAAAAAAATTATCTCGCGATAGTTGCTCTTCCCTCGCAAAGCCGCAGAGAGTTTTCTCGCAGAGCCGCCAAGTTTATTGAGCCGCCGAGTAATTGCCGCTGAGAATTAGAGAACGCTGAGAGACCTTCGGTCTTGAGAGGAGCTCACAGAGATGAACCATCACTATTCTTGCGGTATATCTCATACGCTATATCTCCACAACCTCTCCACATAGACCGAAGGTCTCTCTGCGATCTCCTCATAAGGCCGAAGGCCTCTCAGCGATCTCAGCCCCTCACACGTATCATCTCTGCGGCTCAATAAGCTCTGCGGCTCTGCGTGAAAAGTCTGATAATCAAGGGCAGCATTGGGTCTCAACAGTAAGTGACGAAGTCGGGACGTGTCAGTGCAGGGAATGGCTTCATGCCCTTCCAAAAACAATGTTCGACCTATATCTCAAAGCAGCAGGATCATTTTTCAGCTGTTGGGTCGTTTTTTGTGGAAGGGCATGAAGCCCTTCCCTGCACTGGGTGTGCGTCACCCTATATCACCTGAATATCCTTGCAGTGCTTGATTATCATGGAAAGTATTTGATCTCAATATAAAAGTGACGAGGTAGGGAAAAGTGACAAAAAAGAAAGAATCGTGTAAACAAACGACGCTAAGACGGACAGCCTTAACTCACACAACGCTAAAGCCGTCATCATTAAAGCAGAAAAAACGAGAAAGCCCTGCAACTCTACGAGCTGCAGGGCTTAACGATAAGGGTGGGAGGAGGGACTCGAACCCACGACATTCAGAACCACAATCTGACGCTCTAACCAACTGAACTACACCCACCATGTTAGAGATTTGCTTTCTGTTGGAAATCGAGTGCAAAGTTACTGCTTTTCTTTTGTTCCGCCAAACAAATCGGCAAGTTTTTTAGAAAAAAGTTGTTTGCGAGGAAAATTCTCCGCGTCCGGCTATTCTTCTGGTGCACCTTTGTGCCATCACAAAGGATCTTGCCGGTGGGGATCTCAACGCAGCGGCCTTTTCGTCTCCCCCTGCTTGTTGGCGTGCCGTACCGGCCGTTGGCAGGGTGCGGCCCTTGTGGCCGTCCGCCATTGCAGGTTAACCAATCTGCTGCCCGAAGTGCGTTACATTTTGCCGTCAAGGGTGCGGACGGCCACAAGGGCCGCCTCAGCACAATGGCTATTTTGCAGGAGCAGCAGGAGCCTGACCACCCTGTGCCGGTGCGGCAGGAGCGCCCTGAGCAGGAGCAGCCTGACCACCCTGTGCGGGAGCCTGGCCGGCACCGAAGCCCTGCGTGTTGGCAGCATTGGTGCTCTGCGACTGCGCAGCGCTCTGCTCGAGCACGCTCTCGTCGGTCACTGCCTTAGGAGCAGTGTAAGCGCAAACGATGCTGAAGACAACCATGGCAGCGGCAAGACCCCAGGTAGCCTTCTCGATGAAGTCGGTCGTCTTGCGAACGCCCATAATGGCGTTGGAAGAAGAAAAGTTGCTGGCAAGACCACCACCCTTAGACTCTTGGATGAGCACGATGAAGATCATCAGCAGGGATGCCAACACGATGAGTACGATGAATAATGTGTACATTTTTCTTTAATTATTATTGTTTTTTATTTTTGTCGTTGAGTATGAGTTTCTCTAAGAAACGTATTTGGTCTGCAAAGTAAGCATTTTTTTTCGGATAATTCAAATTTAATCGTTGAATTATTTCAAGTGCTTTCTCATATCGCCCTTGTTTGATGTAAATCTTAGCCAAAGTCTCCGTAAAATAGCTCTCATTGCCGTCGTTACCGTCTTCCGGAGCCGCCTCTTCTATCTCTGGTTTATACTCCGGTTCTTCTTTGAGTTTTATTTTACCTTTCTCATGGTTGATAAAGTCGTCGATCAGACTTTGCCCCTTCATCAGAGGCGCATTCTTATCCTCCTCCTTTTCTTCCTCACTCTCGGTCTCAAGCAGATACGACACATAGTCGACAGCGGCATCGGCCGGTGTGGGCTTGCGCTTGTGCTTCTGTTTGTCGGGGCGTTCCTCCTCGGGGATGGAATCGAGGAAATCGTCGATGAGGGAGATGGTACGGTCTTCCTTCCGGGCAGCCTCCGGATGCGCCTCCTTATCCGCTGCCGAGGCCTTTGGCAACTGATAATGGGCGGCCTCCACAAGGTTGAAGATCACCTTGCGGTCCGTGATGTATAGGGCAGCCTGACGCAACTCCTCATTGAAGGAAGGGTCGTGCAGGAGAAAGAGGTTCTGAAGCAGCAAGAGACGCGCCGACTGATAATACGGGTACAACGCCAACAGACCGCGAAGCTCGTAAAGCGTGTCGCGGTCTAATAGTTCCGGATGCTGTATAAGATTAGCTATATCCATGAATGTATCTGCTGGCATTACCAGTTGGCTACAGTGGCATTGAAAATCTGGTCGCAGAGATCTTTGACCATCTCCGTGACGAGCTCTTCCTGCACACTGGCTAAGCTCTGTGTTGTCTCGTAGGTCTTGGCGGAGGTGAACTGTTGCTCAAAGTCCTCCTTATGGTTCTTGTTGTTCGTGAAACGCACGTTGACTGTGATGGAGAGCTCCGTCTGCGCCGAATAGCCCTCGCTCGACACCGACTTGTTGCGCTGCGAATAGTTGGTTATCTCACCGGCAATGACGAGGTCGCCGTTACGCTTGACCTGCTGCAGGCGCGTATGGCTGGCGAAGACATCCTTCAGCTGGTTGTTGAACATCGGCCCCATCGGACCCCATACGTAGCTTGAGCGGATGGGGAAGTCGGCAATTTGTATCGTTTTGGTCTTCGTATAGTCGATACTTGCACCGTTGAAGCCATACTTCACGCTGCAAGCAGCAAGGAGGACCACCATCAGTATCAGGCCCAGCCTACTCATCCTCTTTCTTATCGAGACCATATTGCTTTATTCTTCTATACAATGTGCGGTCGGAGATGCCGAGCTCCTGCGCCGCTTTTTTCCGGTTACCATCATTGCGCTCCAGTGCCTTCTCGACCATCTGCCGTCCTAAGTCGTTGAGGTTCAAGCTCTCGGGCTCGTCGGACTTAATCTCCTCCGCCTCGGCATCCTCTGCGGAAGTCTGATTATAAGGCACCGCCCGGCCATACTCTTCGTTGCCCATCACCGACGGCAGTTTCGCGCTGCCCCCTGCTATCTCGCGGTTGACAGCGGCCTGCCTGAGCTCCCGCTCGTCGTTGAGCTGCTTGCGCATGCTCGTGAGGTCGCGCCGCAGATCGGTGATGTTGCCCCGGAGCTCATAGAGGATCTTGTAAAGGATCTCACGCTCGCTCTCGTAGGAGTGCTGTCCGGGCTTGGAGATGGTGGCCAGCTCTGTAGAGTCGGGATCGTCGGGGATAAACTTCTTCAGGTCGCCGGCATCGATCTCGCGCTTCTCTGAGAGCACCGACATCTGCTCAGTGATGTTCTTCAGCTGTCGCACGTTGCCCGGCCATTTATAATGGAGCAAGAGCTGCTTGGCATCATCGGTCAGCGTGATCTTCGGCAGCCGGTATTTCTCAGCCATCTGCATGGCAAAGAGGCGGAAGAGCAGGAGAATGTCGTTGCCTCGGTCGCGCAGGGGCGGCATCTGGATAGGGATGGTGTTGAGCCGGTAATAGAGATCTTCGCGGAACCGTCCTTCCGAGATGGCCTTGCGCATGTTGACATTGGTCGCTGCCACGATGCGCACATCGGTCTTGCGGATCTCCTGACCGCCGACACGGATATACTCGCCCGTCTCCAGCACACGGAGCAGGCGGGCCTGCGTCGCCATGGGCAGCTCGCCGACCTCATCGAGAAAGATCGTACCTTTATTGGCAACACCAAAGTAGCCGTCGGCCTCGCCCACGGCGCCCGTATAGGCACCTTTCTCGTGGCCGAAGAGCTCACTGTCGATCGTTCCCTCCGGGATCGATCCGCAGTTGATCGCAAAATATTTCTCGCGGCGACGCGGTGAATTATCGTGGATGACACGCGGGATAATCTCCTTACCCACACCGCTCTCACCGACGATGAGCACACTGAGGTCGGTCGGCGCGACCTGCAAGGCCACGTCGAGCGCATGGTTCAACTCGTCGCAGTTGCCCACGATGTTGTACCGCTGCTTTATCCTTTGTAGTTCTGATGTATTCATTGGGTGACAAAATTACATATTTTTTCCGTAACGGCTGCAATTTTGGCAGAATATTTTTAAGGCCGGGCGATATTATCCTCTAAGCTCTATGGCTGAGGGACGGAGAGACGGAAAGGGGAAGGGGAAGAAGAGCTGGCAGGGGGGCAGTCACAATGTGACTGCCTACACAACATCAAAACGGAGAAGGGACAAAACTGCATACGGAGAAGGGACAAAACTACATACGGAGAAGGGTACGATTATCTGTTCAGCCTGGCATGCATGATCTCCAAGCCTTTAAGCAAAGCAAGACCAACAAACAAGACAAGCGGTCTGACAAGATCACGGATCCAGCTTATCTCATCGCCGAAAAGGACATCGAGGGCGACAAAAACAAGGAAAGTCAAGCCGTAGAACAAAGCGAACTTTAAGAAAAGATGCAGATATCTCATTGTCAACAGTTGTTGTTTTGCCGCTTCTCAATCTTGATGAGCAGCAAGCCTATGCCTACCCAGATCAGCTCACGCAGACGGACGATGAGCGCCACGAAGATTCCGGCAGAAGACGAGAGACCCAAAGCCGTGGCAGACATGAGGAATCCGCCCTCGCGGCCGCCGAGCTGCAAAGGAATGAAGAAAAGAAGATTGGCAAAAAGTGAGGTGAAAGCAAGAATCAGGATGCAGTCGAGATAGTTGGGCGACGGCATGAGGACAAGAAGCACAAAATAGATCTCCAAGGCGGAGGCTACCCGGCAAGCGAGCTCGAGCAGGACAGACGAGACAAAGAAGACAGGATCCTGTCTGTGGAGCGCCGCTATCTGGCTGTCGATGGTGTCGAGCTGTGTGCGGTGGGTCTCCACGAACGGCTTGGCCCATCGCTTGACAAAAGGAATATGGCCCAAGAACTTCATCAACCGGTTCGCCATGCCCTTGCGGTAGCCGGACATGAAGAACCAGATACCCAAGAGGCAGAACGCTCCCGCCAAGGCTGCCACGGGCCACAGCGCCACACCCACTTGATGGGTAGCGAAGAGAAGCATCAAGGAGAGGAGCCAGAACCAGAAATGACTGAAGATATGGGTCATGGCGTAGAGGATGACCGACGAGGAAGCCCGCTCGGTACCTATCCGCGGCGCGAGCTCCATGATGCGGTAAGGCTCGCCACCCATCAGCCCGCCCGGCGTGGCATAGTTGAGCGCAAAGCCCGATACCGTGACTTTATACAGCCACGGCAAGGAGACAGGATGATGAATATTGACGGTTGGCTGGTTGGTGTCACCGGCCGACCGCCGGCACACTCCTTTAATGATCAGGTACCAGGCGGCCGTGTTGAAGATATACAGCCCTGCCCAAAGGAAAAGGACGACAAGAAACCAGTAGCCCGCATGCTTCAATCCCTGCCAGACTTGGGTAAAGTCGAGCTGGGTTACCATCAAGGCAAAGACAACGATGCCGAAGATGAAGAATGCGTTCTGGTATTTCTTTTTCACTGGTCAGACTCTTTTTGGGCAGACGTCTGCGGTGCTTTAGGCGTGGTTTTCTGCCGCAGGCCCTGCTGGCCATTCTGCGGAGCATGCTTCTTAGGAATAGAGAACCTCACTTTCTCACTCTCGTCCTTCTTCTCTTTATAGATCTTCTGCAACGGATTGGCATAAGGCGCATCGAAGCCGTTACGTCTGCGGAAGCAGTCGACAGCGAGGTAGACAGCGTTTCGCATCGCCGTGACATCGGCCTTGCCCTGGCCAGCAATGTCATAACGGGGCGACATATCAGGCGAAGTGCTGATGAGCGGCAGTCCGGCTAAATAATGGACATTTCCGTCCGGGCACAGTGCTTTCATCGGGGCCACGCCCTGATCCTTATACATCGCGAGGATCCCGTCGAAAGCCGTGAAGTAGCCCTCGCCAAAGAACTGCTCGCTCTGATAAGGCCCGAAGACACACACACCGGCATCTGACAGCTTCTGGATGGCAGGCACCACCCTGTCCTGCTCCTCTTCCTCCGGATGGGCCTCACTGTCATCCGGGTTCAGCGACAAGACGGCGATACGCGGAGCCTCGATAGAGAAATCGCGGCGAAGGGTGGCATAGAGCTGGGCCACCTTGTCGACGATGCCTTCAGCCGTCACAGCGTCGGGCACGTCGCGCAGCGCCATGTCGCCGGTCAGTGTAGCCATGCGCATCTGCTCGCTGATAAGGATGTCGAGGCCTTTCTTGTCTTTGGAGATGCAGCTCTCGATAAACTTCTCATTACAAGGGAAGTCGAAGCCGTCGACGTGCATGTTCTCCTTGTCCACCGGTGCCATGACGAGCACGTCGAACAGTCCGTCCTTGAAATCGGTTATGGCACGGTCGAGACTCTTGATGGCAGCGCGACTGGCATCCTGCGACGGCATGCCCAAGTCGACCTTCACGTCTTCATCGAAGACCGTCAGCAGGTTGAGGCGTCCATCCTTGGCCTCGGAGGCTTGGGAGATAATGCTGAACGTGTTGCCGGAAAGACCAAGGGCATCGCAATGGTAGGATGCTATCTTGGGAGAGCCGTAGATAATGGGGGTACAGATATCAAACATGGCCGGCGTGCTGAAAGCCTTGAAGATAAGTTCATAGCCGATACCGTTTGTATCACCGTGGGTCAATGCCACACGTATTTTCTTATTGTCCATATATAGTTTATTTATCGCTTATTATTTGTTTTCTGCTTGATTATTGTGGCGAACCTTATTGCCGTGGACTCTATTGGCAGAGAGCAACGAGGCCTCCAACTGCCTGAGAGCATTGCGCTTGTTCTTTCCGGGCGCAAAGATGAATCCCTCGATGGTCAGCATGCTCTTTCCGTCCCTTGCTTTCACCCGCCTGCTGACAAAGGGTCCGCCCATGTTGTCGCCTTCCATTTCCCACAGACCGCGGAAAAAAGAGCCTTTGTCGTTTTGCTTCACGGTCTCAGCTACGGTGGCCATGCGCATGCGGTCGGTCTCACCCTTGATATTCCTGCCCAAAGCGCTGTCGCGGCAGGCAATGAAGCTGGCGTTCAGCGGCGTGCGGTAGATGACGATATTGTTCATGACCGTCGGTGAGTTGTTGCTCAGCCAGAGAAAGTCTTTCCCCACGCGGCTCGCCGTCATATCGAGCGGTATCCACATTTTTATATGGAAAAGACTGTCCACGACGCGCTCCATCTTCACGTTGCGTTGCGTGCGAAGCAGCGTCAGCGTCTTCCCCATCTCAGCGCGGTTGAGCAGGCGGAGCAGCGTCGGCGCTACCCGATGGATACTGTCATTGATCATCCTGAAAGTCGGAGCCGTGAGTGTGACGACCAACTGCGGCCCGGCCCAGACGTTGCGCTCATAGCGGATGCGCACGGTGCTATACAAGGCCGGTGACGTTCTGACGACGACGATGTTGCGTGTCACCTTCAGCGAAGCGCCGAAAGCGGAAGCGTCGACGGACGAGACATCCCACTGCGGTTCGCTCTGCGGCAGACCGGGCATGTCGGTTTGCAAGGCGTTTCTCACGATGTCATCGCTGTCGCCGACGAGCAACGTCTCAAAGAGCTTGCCGCCGGACGGGGGAAGCAGGCTGCCGCCCCGGTTATCACAGGCAACGAAGAGCAGGAGGCAGAGGAAAATGGCAGAATATCTCACCTGACACCTTTCTCAAAGCGTTTCGTGCTCAGCAGTCCGCACGCCGCCTCGATGTCCTGGCCCCGGCTGGCGCGGATCGTGCAATAGAATCCATGCGCCGTCAGGTAATCACGGAACGACTCCATGCGCTCCTGACTCGCGCCATGAAGCGGCACATTGGGAATCTGATGGAAGCGGATGAGGTTGACATGGCAGTCGAGACCTTTGAGCAGGCTGCACAGCTCGCGGGCATGCGCCTGACTGTCGTTGAGCCCGCCGAAGACAATATATTCGAAAGTGAGGCGGCGCTGATGGGCGAAGTCGTAGTTGCGAAGCAGTTCCACCACCTGCGCTATCGTCATGCCTTTCTCTGCCGGCATGAGCTGCTCCCGCTGCTCGTGGATCGGCGAATGCAGGCTGATGGCAACCTGACAGTCGCTCTCCTCGAGGAAGCGCTCGAGCTTGTCCTTGAGACCCACGGAGCTTACCGTGATGCGCTTCGGGCTCCACGCCCAGCCGTAAGGAGCGGTAAGGATCTGCGTGGAGCGCAACACGTTGTCGAGATTATCCATCGGCTCACCCTGGCCCATGTAGACAATGTTGGTCAGATTGTCAACCTCGGGCAGACTATAAACCTGATTGAGAATATCGGCAGCCGTGAGGTACCCGTGGAAGCCCTGCTTGCCTGTCTGACAGAAGAGACAGTTCATCTTGCAGCCCACCTCGCACGAGACGCAGAGCGTGGCATGCCCGCCTTCCTCGGGTATATAGACCGTCTCGACGAAGCGCCGGCGGCTCCCGTCGCCGTCGGTCGTACGCACAGGAAAAAGATATTTGACAGTGCCGTCCTTGGAGTTGCTGTGTTCCAAAGGCTCCATGCAGCCTATCTCACAATGATCAGACAGGATCTGCCGGTTCCGCTTAGAGAGATTCGTCATCTCCTCGATGGAGCGCACGTGGCGTTCATAAAGCCATTTGGCGATCTGCGAGCCGGTGAAAGCCGGCATGCCGAGGCTCACCGCCACTTCCTTCAGCTCATCGAGCGTGAGACCTAAAAGTATTTTCTTATCCATTAACTATACCTTATAAGTGCAAAGTTACTAACTTTCTCCTTAAAAGATGCCGTTAAGTGGCTTAAAATCGCTACCTTTGCAAAAATAAGTTTGCAAAAATAAGAACACGAAATCATGATACACAGATACGACAGCGAGCCTATGGTCAGTGTAGGCATCGTAGGAGCCAGGAGCATCACGTTCTCCCTGAACGGCTATGGCACTACCGCTGAGCCACACACGGCGACGCTCCAAAACGGCCTCATCCTCATCGACGGCCGGGTGCATACGCAAGTCAGCTTCAAGCCACAATCTCCGGACGACAGTTTCTCGCTCCGGGATGTCGTCATCGGCGTCAACTTTCATTGGGAACGGAAAGAGACACAGACGTTCCGCGGCACGCTCAAGCTTTTGGCCGACAATGGGAAGATATGGGCCATCAATGAGCTGCCCGTAGAAGACTATCTCGAAAGCGTCATCTCCAGCGAGATGAGCGCCACCTCGAACCTTCCGCTCCTCATGGCGCATGCTGTCATCTCCCGCTCCTGGCTGATGAGCCAGAAAGAGAACAAGGCCAGGCCGAACACGCAGGAGCAGCACGGCAATGCCTTCATCCGCTGGTACGACCACACGGACCACACGCTCTTCGATGTCTGTGCCGATGATCACTGTCAGCGCTACCAGGGCATCACGATGGAGACAAGCCCCAACGTGGCGGAGGCCATCCGAAAGACGCGGGGCGAGATTCTCACCTATGGCGATGAGATCTGCGATGCCCGCTTCTCCAAATGCTGCGGCGGGGCCATGGAAGAGTTTCAATATTGCTGGGACGACACACCCAAGCCTTATCTCAAAGGCATCGGCGACACGGAGTCGGAAAAGATCCCCGATCTCACCGTCGAGGAGAACGCACGCCAGTGGATACTGAGCGAGCCTGAGAGTTTCTGCAACACGAAGGACAAGCGCGTCCTCTCTCAGGTGCTAAACGACTATGACCAGGAGACGACCGACTTCTACCGCTGGCACATCAGTTATAAGCAAGCTGAGCTGTCGGAGCTCGTCAACCGCAAGCTCGGGGTTGACCTTGGCACCGTCACTAATCTCGTTCCTCTGAAGCGCGGCAAGAGCGGCCGCATCTGCGAACTGAGGATCGTGGGCAGCAAGCAGACCATCGTCGTGGGCAAGGAACTGGAGATACGGCGCGCCCTGAGCGAGAGCCATCTCTACAGCTCAGCCTTCGTCGTTGACAAGCACGCCGATGTGTTCGACATCCATGGCGCCGGCTGGGGACATGGCGTGGGGCTGTGCCAGATAGGCGCGGCCGTGATGGGCGACAAAGGCTACAGCTACGACAAGATTCTAAAACATTATTATCCCGGCGCGGAGATAGAGGAAGCATGGTAAAAGGACACGACAACACACCCAACGAAGACAATTTGTCTCCAGACAAGGGAACACGGGCCGCATGGGCGTGGGTTCCGTCCCTGTCGTTTGCCGACGGGCTACCGCTCGTCATCCTGATGACCGTGTCGCTCATCTTCTACAAACAGATGGGGCTGTCGAACACCGCCGTCACCTTCTACACCTCATGGATGTATCTGCCCTGGATCCTCAAGCCCATCTGGAGCCCGTTCATCGACCTTGTGAAAACCAAACGGTGGTGGGTGCTGCTGACGGAGATTTTGCTCGGCGCAGCCTTCGGCGGCGTGGCCTTCACCATTCCTACGTCGTTCTGGTTTCAAGGCACACTGTTCTTCTTCTGGGTCGCCGCCTTCACCGGGGCCTCTCACTGTGTGGCTGCCGACGGGTTCTACCTCCTTGCCCTCAACGAACGGCAACAGGCTTGGTTCATGGGCATCCGGCAGATGGCCGACCGCCTGGCGACGATCTTCGGACAGGGCATCTTAGTGATGGTGGCGGGCAATCTGCAGGTCATCTTCCGTGGGTCGATCAGCTACTCGTGGAGCCTGACGTTCTATGGGCTGGCCGGAGTCTTCCTTGCCTTGTGGCTGTGGCACAGTCAGACGCTCCCCCACGCCCGCGACGACAGGCAGCACCCCTTCGTCAGCGCCCGCGCCATCCTCAGCGGCTTCGTGCTCACCTTCCGCACGTTTCTCAGCAAATCGGGCATCATCCGGGCGCTGTGCTTCATCATGCTTTTCCGGCTCTCCGAGGCGCTGCTGTCCAAGGTCAGTCCGCTCTTCCTGATCGACGCGCCACACAACGGCGGCTTAGGCCTTGCGCCTCAGGAGTACGGACTCGTCCAAGGCACCGTAGGCATGATTGGTGTCATCATCGGATCGATCATAGGAGGTTTCGCCGTGAGCAAAGGCGGACTGCGCAGGTGGCTGTACCCGATGGTTCTCGCCTACTCCCTGCCACCGGCCATCTACCTCGCCCTTGCCTATTGGCTGCCTGACAATCTCACGCTCGTCTCCGTCGCCGTGTTCATTGAGCAATGCAGCACGGGCTTCGGCTTGACGGCCTACATGATGTTTCTCATCTATTATAACCGCGGGGAGTTCCGCACGTCCCATTATGCCATCGCGTCAGCGTTGATGACGCTCTCGCTCATGCTCCCCGGGCTCATGGCCGGCAGCTTAGAGGAGACGCTTGGATACCGACGTTTCTTCCTCCTGGCCCTCATTCTGATTGCCGTGACATGGAGAGTGGCCGCCATGGTAAGAATAAAAGAACAAGAAGAATTATGAAATACACATTAATCACAGGTGCCTCGCGCGGCATCGGACGAGCCGTGGCCCTGCGCGTTACCTGCACTGCCCGCCCCCAAGTTCTGTGTGCCGCCGTTCACGGCGGCATCTTTTTTTCAACATCCGAACCATGAAAAACATCATCCTTGCCTCTTTTCTCTCGTTGTTCTTCTCCCTGGCCAATGCGCAATCGGTAGACAGCCGCGCTGTTGCCTACAGTGTGCGCTACGAGAAAGAGCACCTCTTCCTGCAGAAAGATTCCGGGCTCAACGTTGTTGACTACGATATTGAATGGCCGGAAGTAGTGGGCTATCACTATGCACCGGAACTTAAACGATGCATCAGCGGCAGCCTGACAGGAACGCCTGTCCTCGGCTTCGACTCACTGCTCACCGCCATTCATCAGGAATACGGTTCGCCGGTAAGCACCATGTTCAAGACCATTCCTGACGACCGCCGTTTCTGCTATGTCACGGCCACTGCCCGCATCGCAGGCTACGCCCCTGACCACTGGATAGCCTACGACCTCAAGCTCAAGATTGAACCCGGAGCGCTGTCAACCTACAAGGCTGCCGAAGGCGAGCGGATCGTGGTCTACGACATCCCCAACAAGAAGCTCTACAATGCCAACGAGCTCATCAGCCCCAATGTCGTGAGGCGCAACGAGCCGCAAGACTTCTACGACAATCTCTTTGCCTCACTCGACGACGACTTCTTCAACACAATGCAGCAATGCGAGATCAACGGCGTATGGACCGAAGGATCTAACCTCTGCTTCTTCGTGCGCGCCTCGACCGAGGATCAGCAAAGGAGCTATATTGCTGCCATGCCCCTCAAGACCTACGCTTATACGCTCTCGCGGCAGGGACGCAAGCTCTTCACGAAGCCGGGAGCAGCAATCAACCCCGCGGCCGTAACACAGCCGCAGGTGATCGATGGTGACTCTATATATAATAATGTGGAGACAGCACCGGCCTTCAAGGGAGGCGACAGCGCATTGCAACAATATATGAGCCACGTCAACAAGCCCGACGTCCTCCTCCCGGGACCGGTAAAAGAATATACGAGCTTCGTCATCGACAAACAAGGGAAGGTCAAAGAGGTCTGCATCCTCAAACCAGTGCATCCCGTGCTCGACCGCCATGCCGCCATGACCATTAAGGGCATGCCCGACTTCCTGCCCGGAAAGCAGAATGGCAAGAATGTTGCGGTCAGAATGTATATGCCCATCAGCTATAGACCCTGATTCCAAACAGGAAAAACGGATTCGCGGCAAAAAGAGCAAAGACAAAAATGCCGATGAGCCTATTTCATGAAGGGATCACCCTTCGGGCTGCGGCTCACTATCCATCGAAAGGCATTGGTGAAGAGCAGACGTTGCGTAGCATCGCTGAAGCCCTCCTCACCGTGTCCCATGTTAAAATACACCATACGGTATTTTGTGTTGGTCCACACAATGGGAAAGTCTCCCCATTTCACTACGTCTTTGATACCGAAGGGATACATTTTCGGCGAGATGGAGAGCAGCACCTTGACATCCTTGTTCTTCCGCGGTGATTGCTCCCACTGATAGAATTCGCTTTCTGGTGCCACCCATTCAGCAGGCAGGGTCTTTGTGACCTGGTGGCCGGGATTATCGCAAGTCACGAGAGCGGCTTGTGGGGGCCAGTTGTTGCATAGGAACTTGCCGCATCCTAAGAACTCATTCAGCCAAGGCCAATGTGTGTTCCGGTCGTTGTATGCTGCCGCATGGAAGCCGATCCATCCGCCGCCCCGCTCCATATATCGCTGGAACGCGAGCCGGTCTTTCTCACTTTCAGGCTGCGTATTGAGCATGACAACGACATCGTAGTCGTTCAGTCTGTCTGCGTAAAGCGAGAAATTCGTTGTCGTATCCATAAGAAAGCCCTCGCCATAGGTAAGATGGTGAAAGAAGTCAACAGCATCTTTGTCAAACTGCACATGAGCCACCTCAGCAGACGGATCCCAGCAAATTAGAGCTTGAAAACGGGGAGCCCTGGCATAGTTGGCGGCATAGCTCTCATGTTTTTCCTCATTGATATCTCCCAGGGTCCAGCGGATGGAGTTTTCAAACATCTTCAGAAACGACGGATTATCAAACAGAGTCTTGTCGTGCCCCATCTGGAAATAGACATTCCTTGCTTTTTTCGCCTCATTGACCCAGACGACGGGATGGTCGCCCATCTTGACTTTTGTGCTGATGCTGTAAGAGTCCTCGTCCGCGCGAGCCAGCACGCGCACGTTGCCCCGCGGACTGTGGTTGTAAGTGTACCACTCGTCCTTGTCTACACCGAACGAATTCGGCACGCCGCGCATCACCGGATGTTCTGTGTCCTCGGTAATCACCGTGGCATCGCAGGTGGGTGCGATGTAGTCCTTCCATCGGATACCGCCCATGAAGTCGCTGAACCATTGCCACATCGGGCCCGCGCCGAAGATATCGCCCAAGAGCGTTGCGTGATGAAAGCCTACGTAGCCGCCCTTGCCTTCATCTATGTAATGCTCGAAGTCGTCAGCGGCAGCTTGGCTCCATGCCTGCGGAGGACAATAAGGGGGATAATTGAGTTGCAGAATAAGCTTGAACTGATTGAGCCAACCTTTCTTCACCTTGCTCAGGTTGAAGATGTAAGTCACATGAATATTCAGTCGTCCGGCATTGGCATCGAGCCACCGTTTTGCGGCATCACAGAAACCTTGATGCGGTGTACCCTGCTCGACAATGGCCAGTACCTCGCGCGGTTTTTCCTCTTGTCTCTCTCCAGCTTGCGCAGTCACGAGTGTAAGAACAAGCAGTAAAAATATTGATATTATCTTTCTCATATCACAGATGTTATTAAACTATTCCTCATTGCACAGTTCCTCCATTCCGTCCACGGCTACCGCTCCTGCACCAAGAAGGCTGATGTAGTTTGGATTAAGCTTGGTGATGACCACTCCGTGCGTGACGAAGCGCATCGTGACATCATGAAGATAATGTTTGATTTTTTCCAATAAGAAGCCGTCGGCGACCATCTCTCCGCCTAAGACAATGATTTCAGGGTCAGAGACGCGCACGAGGTTCATGATGAGGTCGGCCAGTGCCCTTACAGCGTTGTCTACGAGCTTCACGCATAAAGGGTCTCCTTCGCGGCTGAGCCTAAACACTTCCTTCACTGACACGCGCTCATCACCGTCAGGAATTTCAAGCTGAGTAGGATACTGATTGTACAGCAGTCTGGCACAGTTGTCTATACCGATGCTTGAGGCGATTGCCTCAACACAGTCGGTCTTTCCACAAGGACACTTCACGCCCACGGACACGCCTACGCGCATGTGCCCCACTTCGCCAGCATTGAAATGACTGCCGCGAATTTGACGGCCTCCTACAGTGATGCTCGCCGCGATGCCAGTTCCGATATAGAGATAGATGAAATCCTTCGACTTCCGTCCGAATCCCCAGCGTTTGACAGCCCGTGCCGATGCTTTTACGTCATTGTCAATGAAGCAAGGCAACCCGTATTCCTCTTCTATGTGTTTCACCACATTGATGGTTTGCGTTCGTGCCGGATCAATCTGATACCAAATCCCGCGCTCGCCGTCAACACGGCCGATGAGACCTACGCCGATGGCGCAAGGCTCACCCACAAAGCCTGTCCGATGCTGATAGTCAGCCAAGGAAGTGAGCATGACATCCAGGGCATCCGCCTGGTTGAAGAATCCCGTCTGGTAGTGTTTCAGACGCAGAATATTGCCGTCGGCATCAATCTCGCCCACCGTAGTTCTCGCCCCATTCAGGGCTATTCCAATATAAGTATCCATAATATGCCGTTCGTTATGTGTTTATAATTTCATAATAAATGTGTCCGTTTCCTTTGTTGCTACAACTTAGTAGGACTGATACCAAATTGTTTCTTAAAACAAGTGCTAAAATATTTTGGGTCGGAGAAACCCACACGATAGGCCACCTCACCAACGCTGAACTCGTGGGTAAGCAGCAACTCGTTGGCCTCATCCAGGCGAATGGCTTTGATAAGGTCGTTGGGACCGTGGCCTGTAAGCACCTTTATCTTTCCGAAAGCCGAGCTACGGCTCATGCCCAGTTCACTGCAGAGATCATTGATGGAGAACTCTGAGTCAGACAGATGTTTCTTGATAATGGCAATCACCTTGTCCATGAGTTTTTTGTTCTGCTCGTCCTTGTATTTCTTCTTGCTCAGTGCCAGGCTGCCTAAAACCTTGTCCATCTGCTCCTGATTGCGCTTGAGGATGGACAGAATACGCGTTCGCATCACAGCCATGTCGAAAGGTTTGACGATATAGTCGGCCGCACCTACTTCAAGTCCATAGATGATGTTCTCACGTTCCGATTGGGCAGAGACCAAAATGACAGGTATCTGACTGATTGTCAAGTCCTCACGGATAGCATGGCACAACTCATACCCCGACATCACGGGCATGCGTACTCCCGAGACGACGAGGGCAGGATGATGGTCACGCACCAAGTCCAGACCCTGTCTGCCGTCTTCCGCCACCAGCACGTCGAAGTCGGCGGCTAACTGTCGGGCCAGTTCCTCACGTGTCCTGGCACTCTCGCCAACAACAACTATCTTACGCTTGGGCTTGTCGGCCTGAACATTGGCAGCTTCGGGCTCAGAGCCCGGCTCTCCGGCCGGAGGAGGCGCGAGCTGTTCAGCCGAAGGAGACGAGCGCTGTTCAGCCGGAACGGTTGAAGGCTGGCCACCAGGGGAAGTGCCTTGCTGCGGATTATTGCCTGCCAACTGCCGTCTGAGGCTCTTCATCTGATGAAGCAGCCAGACGCAAACCGTCGCCAGAGCCACAAGCATAAGGCTCAACAAACACAATAACACTTTCATTTTCTTATTTTGTTTCTGTTTAATTTAATCAAGGCAGGTCTAACATTGGGCATCGTCAGTTCCCAGGCTATCTTGCCGAGCAAATGGGGCGAGCTTAATATTCGGCCAATAGCGACAGCCACTTGCCGGCCGATGTCACCCATACCTCCTTGTAGCAGGCGTTGTTGGTCTGAGGCCAGTAGGGGATGTCGCTGTCGCCCTTAACTCTTATGCCTACAGGCATCTCACCGGTCAGTTCGCCCGATGAGAAACTGTCCATTGACGGATAATTGAATCCCTCACCGTAAATGAGCGACTGGCAAAAAGGATTTGCACCAACAGTCCAGTATAACTGTTGACGCCCCATATCGCGCAGCGTGTCGTCGGACAAGATATTTCCCAAAACTGCTGCAGTCTTGCCCATGGTGAGCAATATGGCTTCGTTGCCGTTGAAGACGCTAAACCAAGTGGGGAAACGGCGGACGTAATGACAGCTGTCTATTTTGACGCCTTCACGCAACTGGGCTTCGTAACGCTCGCGTGCGTCGGCCGGCGCAAAGAGGTTGAGGCGGTTGAAGCTATCCTCGTCGCGCCATTCCCCGGTAAGGTAGATGCCGCTCGCCATCATGCCGTAGGGCGCGGTATAGATGCGCAGACTTTTGAGATAGTTGCCATAGTTGCGCGCTGATTTCCGCCACAAGGTGCAGTCAGCATGAGCGGGCTGGGTTTGAATGAGCTCGGCCAAAGCCATGGCAAAGAGATGCTCCCGCGACTGATGGATGGAATGCACCGGTACCAGGTGCCTTTCGTCGCGATAAAAGAAGCCGGACAGTTCACCGCGCGAGGAGCCGCCAGACTGGCACTGTAGCACATATCTGATGTATTTGGCCGCCAGGCGCGCATAGCATTCTTTGTGAGTCAGGCGATAGAGCTGCGAGGCCGACCACGACATGGCTGCCATATAGAGGCTGTGCGGCGTGCTGTAGGTATGCTCCATCATGTGTTGGAAAATGTCGAAACCGTGCTTGTCGAATTTCCGCTTACCGAAGTCAAAGTCCTCGATGGCAGCCTGTGCCAGACTGTCGGCAAGAGCCTCACCTTCAAAAACACGTGCGGCATATGCCTCATAGCCGGCGCAAAGGAAGTTGTCGAACGAGTTGTCCTGCACTCTGACGGTTGTGATGTCGTCATCTGTTCCCACGATGCCATCAGTCCAGTGGAGCAGTCCCATACTGCTGGCGTGCCAGCCATTGCCAAGCCGTTGCCGAAGAACGAAGCGAAGCCCGTGGAACGCTTCTTCCTTCAAACGTTTAGTCAGTTCGGCAGAGTGTCCAGCCACGTGCTGGAAAGCCTCGGTCAACTCAAACGCCACGTCAGCGGTCTGTAATGTCTGCTGTGACAAGTCACCGGCATCATGCCATCCACCGGCATAGCTCGTCTTCTTGCCGTTGAGCACAGAGAAGAGATCGTGATGACACGCGCCATGAATGCCCCGGACGGGTACTCCGCACCGCTGGCCGTAGATGTAGCTTAGCACGCGCCATTGTGAAGGAATGAATGCGTCCGAACCAATGCGGAAACGCCGAGTCCGATGTGCACCGGCCTTGAGAATATAAGTGCCCACCTGCCTGAACGGGGTGAAGTCAGCTACAAGAAATAAGCCGATGGTTGTAGATTCCTTCACCACCTTGCCCGTAAAGGCAACCTTGCCCGATTGTGCGTCAAGCAATTCGAATGTCTTGGCGGGGAATCCGAGTATTGCTTTTTTCTCTGACCCGGGGAAGTAGCCCGGCATTGAATAGACAATCTGTCCTTCCGGCACATCCCACCCCGTTTCCTTAGCGCTGTGACCAGTCTGTTGCAAACGGATGTTTCGGATGTCATAGATGAGCGAATCTCCGACAAACTGATTCCGTCCCTTGATGTCAGTATAGATGCGCAGGAGCCTGACTCGCTCACGCGGCAGCCCCGACATGTCGAAGACAATATGGTTCCATTGGTTCAACGTTAGATTGACGAGATGGGCTCCCACGTCGGCAGAAGTGGTGTTCTCGATGGAGAGATTCAGGTTCATCACCCCGGAGCCCTTGCATTGTGGCATCACGTCCATAACGATACGGTTGTAGCCGTTAAGGTTGCGTCCCATCATATCCTTCACAATGGCCGCCTGACCAAAAGTGCAATAGTCTGGATCGTTGGGTGAGCCGACGGCACGTCTGCCGGTAACTACGGGCACGAGCAGCCTGAGAGCCGGACCCTGAATCAGCTGTCCCAGTCCCTCATGGCGCCATCCGTCGGTCGTCACCCTCTCGCTATGCTCTACCCGTTGATGCTGTGTCAGAGCTTCATAAGAGTTTGACTTGTCCAAAGGCAAAGGAAATGGAGTCACGGCAAAAGCGGTTTGAGGCGAACCCGTTTGCGCAAAGGCCGTGAAAACTGCACCTGAAAGCACTATCGCCGCAAAGACCGTCTGCCACATGAGTTTACTACAGTGGCATGTTATAATATATGAATGTATTTTCAATTCTATGCTAATTATCTTTATCTATAATGTCATTATTACGGATATGGCATCCGACCAAGGCGTAGGCGAGCATCACAAGTTCGCCACAAAGCACAAGGCTCCATGACCATCGCCAATTGCCGAGCGCGTCGGCAAACATGCCTTGCAGCAGAGGCAGGACGGCACCACCTACGACACCAATCATGAATACTCCCGAGGCTTTGACCGTGTATTTGCCTAAATGGGCGACGGAAAGAGTATAGATGCAGCCCCACATGATGCTGTGAAACAGGCCGACGGCTACAAGTGCCCACGGCTGGTTTGTCAGCATGGCGGTGAGCACCAGAATGGAAGCCGCCGTTGTGGTGACTGCCAGTTGAGTGCGCGGCGTTATCTTTCTCAGACTGCTGCCGATGAGCCTGCCCACCATGAGTCCTCCCCAGTAAAGCGTGGCCATGAGCATGGCCGTGGTTGTGCTGCCACTAAAGTCGTCGAGGACGTAGAGATTGATATTGCTGCCAACGCACACCTCAGAGCCGACATAGAACGATATGGCGACAACGCCGAGCGCGAGATGGCGGAATGACCAGATGCTGCGCTCGAGACGCTCACCATCTTTGTTAACGGTCTTGTCGAGATTGGGCAGCCTCAGCCGGTGTACGATGATCATCACGATGACCAACACTGCTGCCAGGGCAATGAAAGGAATAATGATCTGGTCTACGGTGATTTTATTCAGAGCCAAGCCACTAAAGACTATACCAGTGACGAAGTAAGGTGCAAGCGTCGTGCCGAGCGAGTTGAGCGTGCCTCCTATGGCGAGCCGCTGCACGGGTTGTGTGCCTTTGACGTCAATGGCGACGAGATAGGGATTGATCACCACCTGCAGTATAGTCACCGAACCGCCGATGACGAACGAGCCCAGGAGGAAGATCAGAAAACCAAAGTGAACCATCGCCTCGCCAGACAAGGTGATCATTGCCGAAGGCCATAGCAGGGTTGTCCATGCCGAAGCGTCAGTCAAGATAACGCCCCCCGTCATAACCCATAAGCCGCGGATGAGCGTACCCTTATAGCCAGAATTGCGCACAAGCCACGACCCTACTCCGCCAAAAACCGGGTAGGCCAGAAACCACGAGAAAGTAATCATTGTGGCCATGGTATTTTGGAACGAACCGGAATTTTTGAGAAAAGCATTCTTCAAGGGACCCAGGAACTGCGAGTTGGCCGTTGTCAGGAATCCTACAATAAAGAAGAGAAAGACCATTGTAAGAAATGGCCCGAAATTATTCTGCGGTTTGCTTTCAGACATCATTTAGTATGTTTTATTTCGATAGTTGTTTATGAGGTTTCTGGAACCGCGAACACTCTTACAGCCGTGCAGCAGCTTGTTTGTCGAGCAGGAACTCGCAGTTGGTGTGAAGCTGCAGAATGGAGGCCGGCACGTCGGTAGTAACGGGTCCTTGCAGCATTTTTTTCACGATGTCAGCCTTGTTTGAGCCCTTAGCTACGAGGACTATGTGACGTGCATGCATGATGTCCTTCAGTCCTAACGTCACTCCGCCTAAGTAGAGACTGGACGGAGCCTGAGTTTCCCGTCGTATTCGCTCCTCCAGCTCCGGGTTCATATCCGTGACCCAGGCCTCCTGTCTGAACGACGTTCCTGGCTGGTTGAAGCCGAGATGTCCATTCTCGCCGAGCCCGAGCATCAGCAGGTCGATACCCCCGCGAGCCTCCAGCCCGGCCTTAAAGTCGTGGCAGGCTTTGGCGAAGTTGTCACTCTTAGTCGGCAACATAAGCAACTGGCGGTCGTCGAGCCCGAGGCGGTCAATGAGTTCATCGTGAAGCATCTGATAGCATGCTCCTTTGTAGCAGCGTGACACGTTGACTACCTCGTCAATACCGAAGAAGGTCACCTGTGAGATATCAAAAGCCATTGACTGCCACAAGCGTCCCACTTCGAGGTGCATGTTCTTCGTCGTGCGTCCCGTGGAAAGCCCTATCACGCTGTCGGGTTTTGTGATGATCTGGCCGGCAATTCGCCATGCCGCCGTATTATCAAAACGCATTTCGTCTTCACATAGTGTAATCTTGTTCATTTTATTTTTCTTTGCTGTTGATACTTGCTATCGCAGTGGCGCCGAGCAGCCCGATGTAGTGCGGATTAAGACGGGTAAGGGTTATGCCGTAAGTGAGAAAGCGGTTCACCATAGGATTGAGTTTTCTCTTGACGCGCTCGAGAATGAAACCGTCGCTCACTACGCCCCCGCCTAACACGACAGCTTCCGGATTGAAGGTAAAAACGAGATTGTTGATGAGCGTCGCTATGCTCTCAACAGCGTTGCTGACAAGACGCAAACAAAGAGCATCGCCCTTTCGGCTGTTCTCTATGATGTCCTTTACGGCGACACGGCCCTTGGAAGGGATCATCAGCGTTGTATTGGGAAAAAGAGATTGCAGCAGTCGCGCGCAACGGTCAAAACCTATTCCGGCGGCCGTATTTTCGATCGTCTCATGACCGATGCTGCCGGTAAGGCTGACGTTGGAGATAAAGAAACCCACTTCGCCAGCATCGAAACAGTAACCACGGATGAGCTTGCCATCGACAACAGCTCCTGCCCCGATACCCGTTCCGATATTGATATAGACGAAGTTGCTGCTGCGTTTGCCCGTCTGCCAAAGCGCCTCGGCCATTGTAGCGCACTTCACGTCGTTGTCAACAAAGCAGGGCCATCCGTACCGGTTTTGAAACAAGGAAGCCAGAGGGGTTGTCTCGTTGCGGTCGTCATCAATCTGAAGCCAAAGACCCCGGTTGTTGTCTATGCGCCCGATGAGTCCGATGCCAACGGCTTTGATAGCCGCTGGGTTGATGGCTGATGTGGCAAGATAGTCATCAACGGCGTTGAACATGATATTCACAGCCTCGCGCTGTGAGCAATAGCCAGTAGGGTACTGGCGTGAGGATAGAATATGGCCGTTGCCGTCCACTTCACCCACCATCACCTTGGTGCCGCCAAAGTCTATTCCTAAGTATGTTTCTGTCATAGTAGAAAATTTGTGTTATAAATTTATTCGCAAAGTTATGGGCAAAAGGATTTTATAGGGTTGAGAGATGTGCATTTATAGTTCAAAATCTGATAATTTTGGAGTAAGGAGAGCGAAAAGTATCATAAAGACAAACATAACGACGAACAGAACGATGCCGAACCAGGCAGGCGGGGTGCGGCGATGACACAAAGCGAACCCGACGAAGGCTGATAGCACTCCGGCGGGTTCTGACGCTACCTGAATCCTGAAAATAAAACCTAAACCTAAACCTAAAAAAATAAACCTAACTTAATTCTAATAACATGACTAAATAAGCCTAACTTAATTCTAATAACATGGCTAATAACTACTCAGCGAAATTTTAGAGTTTTGCCATCGCCTTCGCACCGTGTCACGATCCTGTCTCAACCGTGTCACGATCCTGTCTCAACCGTGTCACGATCCTGACTCAACCGTGTCACGATCCTGCCTCAGTTGTGTCACGATCCTGCCTCAGTTGTGTCACGATCCTGCCTCATACGTGTCACTGTAGTTTAACGTTTTTGGTTGACTACTTTAAGCCTTATTTTTAATGTTGGTTGACCTGGTTAAACATT
>ONBC01000042.1 GCA_900315955.1 uncultured Prevotella sp. | reverse complement strand
GTATCTTGCCTCACGCCGCAAGCGCTATCCCCTGCTCCATCCCAACCTGATGACGGTATGGCAAGCCATTACGTGGTCGTGGAAGCACAACTATGCCCATATGTGTTTCTTGGATGTGGGCCTTCCTTTCCGCAAGAATCCTTTTCGCGACTTCATCCTGTCCTTTGGCGGAAAGCCTGTCGGCAAATACCGCTGGTTCCGCTTCAATGTCGGCTGGATCAATAAGATGATGGGTTATATCTACAGAGAGTAAAAGCCCGCCTAAGTTTCCCCTAAAAATGGGAACTTAGGCGGGCTTCCGTTTATAATTTTACCTTTATTCTTTTTACTTTCGACTCATTCGACATCCTGTCAAGGGCTGTAACCACATAGGTATATTTCTGATACCCTTTGTTGTAAGGCAACTTATAAAAGGTATCAGAAGTGATGGCAACGATCTTTGCGGGGTTCCCGGTATCAACCTTCTCGCCCTTGGCAAAGCGATATACGACATATTGCTTAGCGACATCTCCCCACCTTTTACCGCGTGGCACCGACCAGAAAAGGATGTAGCCATCGCTTGTCCACACCGCCTTCACCCTCCGCGGCTTCTTGGGTCGTTTCTTGTCGATGAACGGCATCAAGGGCTGCAAGGCCGGATATTTCCAATAAGCCGTACGAAGAACTGACCCATAGTTGCCCATGTCATCCGTCACGGCCTGTGCATACCACAGCACGGTGCCGTCAACATGCTGCGCCTCCTGATGCAACTTATGCTTTGCCGGCATCTGATTGATGTTCGGGTTTTGAAGGTCAGAAGCCTTCACCGTGCGCTCCACACTCTCACCTATATATAACGGTCGGTTTGCCGCATGCTTATCCCACCATTTGATAAGCGTCTGGTAGTCGGCCGCACGGTTTCCGATATCCCAATAGAGCTGAGGCGCACAATAGTCGACCCATCCGTTGTTCACCCACAGCAACACGTCGGCATAGAGATCGTCATAGTTCTGCAAGCCGTAGGTGGCCGATCCATTTTTCGGATCACTGCGTTGATTGCGGTAAATACCGAAAGGCGACACACCGAACTTCACCCAAGGCTTGCGCTTGTGGATCGTCTCACTGAGCCGCTGGATAAACCGGTTGACATTGTCACGCCGCCAGTCGCCGATATTCTTGAAACCACGCGGATTGGCAAGAAAGAACTTCTCATCGGGTATCTCCTCACCTGCCACAGGATAAGGATAGAAGTAATCGTCGATATGGATCCCATCCACATCGTAGCGGCTCACAATGTCGTCCACCACCTTACAGTTATAGTCGGTTGTCTCTTTGAGTGCCGGGTTCAGGATGAACTGTCCGCCATAAGGGAAGATCCAGTCCGGATGCTTTATCGCCACATGACTTGTCGCCATCGCCGTCGTGCCCTTGGTCTTGGCCCGGTAAGGATTGATCCAGGCATGAAGCTCCATGCCTCGCTTGTGGCACTGGTTGATCATCCATTGCAGCGGGTCCCAATAAGGTTGGGGCGCACGTCCCTGCTGCCCCGTGAGATAACGGCTCCAAGGCTCTGTGTCACTCTTGTAAAGCGCATCGCACTCGGGACGAACCTGAAAGATGATGGCATTGACGCCATCCGCCTTCAAGATGTCCAACTGACGGCTGAGTTTCTGCTGGACAGCCCCAGTGGACATACCCTGGAACTGTCCGTTCACGCATTGTATCCAGGCTCCGCGGAACTCGCGCTTTTGAGCGTCAACCACGCATACTGAAAATAAAACAAGGAGGAGTAAAAATGTTCTTATTGTTTTCATATCCGCAAAGTTAATGCTTTTCCCCTGCCTGCGCAAATTTTAACAGCAATAATTGCTGTGGACAGAAGGGCAGGCATCTATACCCGCCCCACTCCATCATTGCTCTGCGTCAGCCTTCTTCCACTGCGACATCAGAATGTAGGCACCACTAAGCGCTATCTCTCTCTGAGGCGCCAGGCCCGAAGCGATCTCAACGAATCCGTTGGCCGTCTGCCCGGTCTTCACCTGCAAAGGCGTGAAGACCGCTTTCCCTTGTTTCTTCGCCGCTAAGAATACATAACTGCGATCGCCGTCAGTGGCCACGGCCTCAGAAGGTACTGCCAAACGCCTCACGCCACCATAACTGATATTCGCCGTGACATAAGCACCGGGCACCCAAGCACCCTGATGAGCGCCTAAAGCAATGCGGACATGCACAGCCCGGTTCTGCCCGTCGAACATACGTCCGACAGAAGTGACACTCCCCCGCGTCTTCCCCGCCAGGGTGCTTGAAGAGACTGTCACTGGAGCTCCTACCCGCACCTTTGCCAAGTCGTTCTCATAAACCAGGACATCCGCATAGACATGACTGCTGTTGATGATCGTAAACAGAGCCGACTGCGGGTCAGCATACTGTCCGAGCTGCGCGTTCACGGTCTCCACCGTCCCGCTGATAGGACTCTTGACGGCAATGGTCGTTACCGTTGCCCCTTTCCTGATTGCGGCAGGGTTGATGCCGAGCAGCGCGAGCTGACGTGCCGTGACCCGCACCTCACCCTGCAGCTGCCGGTATTCGGAAGCTATCTGCTGAAAGTCCTTCCCCGTTCCGATCTTCTGCGCATAAAGCTGCCTCTGACGCTGATATTCGCTTGAGACATAAGTCAGCCTGCTGCTCGCTGCGAGATAGCGGCTTTGCAAGTCGAGAAGGTCCGGATGGCTCAGCACGGCGAGCACCTGACCCTTAGTCACCGCCTGACCCTCCTTGACAAGGATACGCTTGATGTTCGCGCCCATCGGCGAAGCCACACTCGCCTCACCCTGCGGCAGCACTTTCAGCAATCCGTTGGCCTTCACCACACCTGTAAAGGTCTGCATCGAAGCCTGCCCGCTCACAATATCGTTGTCGGCCGCGACCTTCTGGTCAAGAACGATCTCGTTGTTCTCTTCCTCCGGCTGCTCGCTGGCCGGTTCGTTCTTCGGGCCACAAGCCGCAAAGAAGATCATGGGAAGGAAAAGAAAAGAATATATTTTCGTTGTCATAATGGTCTGATATTTAATAATACATCTGATATTTAATAATACATGAGTTCATATTTTGTTTGCAAGAGTTGCGTCAGCGTCTCCACATACCCCATCTCTGCCTTGAGTGCCTGGTCGGCAGCCTGAATAAAGTCGAGATACCCAATGCTCCTTGCCCGGTAGGAGACGAGTGCCACACGCTGCTGCTCCCGGGCCAAAGGAAGAGCCGTGCGGACGTAATAGTCGGTGCTCTGCCTGTACTTATTGAGATCTGCAAGGAGCAAGAGGTGTTTGGTGCTGTGCTGTCGCTCCAGATCCTCATTCTCAGCCTGCACCTGCTGCCGTGCTATCCTTGCGGCTTTCATCGTCGACTTGTGCGCCCCGAAGCTCATAGGGATGCTCACCCCCGCCTGCCAAGCATAATAGCCAGCGCGGGGACCGATCTTCTGCAGTCCGGCTTCCACAAAGAGTTTCGGAGCCATCCGGCTGCGCAGTTCTTTGATGTTTGCCTCCGAGAGCAAGGCCCGCTGCTCTGCCAACAGATGCACGGGATGGTGCTCTGCATGCGTCCCGTCAATATGGGTGATCGTTGTGTCCACGTCCGTCGCCATGAACAACGTGTCTGCCGAGAGCCACTGGCTCAAGGCGATGTGCGCCTTCTCCATGTCACGTGCCGCTTCCCTGAGCGAGAGACTGACCTGCCGGCGATAGCTTTGTGCGGTCTGGTATTCGAGCAGAGAGATGTCCTTGAGCTCATAGCGCTTGCGGGCGACCTCCTCAAAATCGGCATAGAGCGAGTCGGACCGGAGCATGTTCATCCAGCGAAGCCGTGCGGCATAGTCGTTGATGTAATCGGCGGCCACCATTCGGGCGAGGTCGCGCCCCGCCACCGCTTCCTCGGCTTTGGCCACGCCTGCCTGACGGTCGAGCAGTACCCTTTTGCCTTTTACGCTGAACGGATCGATGTTCTGCCTGACACGTGCCAAGGTGTAAACAGCATCGTTGCCATGGCCTATCTCTTCACCGCCCCCACTGAGATCCAGATCCCCAAAGGGCGAGACCGACTTCTTCATCGCCTCTAAGCCGGCAGCCTTCAAACGGGCAGCCCGAAGTGCCGGATAGTCGCGGGCAGCCTTCGCAAGGGCTGCCTCAAGACTGATGGGACGCTGGGCTTGCGCAACGGTGGCGAGGCCTGTCAGGATGATAATTATATATCGCTTTGTCATAATGTCTTCGTTTATCCAAGTATTATTAATAGGTGTCTACACTTTCTTTTTCTTTGTCACTTTCTCCACGATCGCATACAGCACCGGGAGCATGACGAGTGTGAGCAGGGTCGAGGTAAAGAGCCCGCCGATGACCACAGTGGCCAACGGGCGCTGCACCTCCGCGCCGGCCGATCCACTGACAGCCATGGGCAGGAAGCCGAGCATGGCGGCAGCGGCGGTAAGCATGATCGGTCGCAGACGTTCCTGAGTGCCACGGTAGATACGGCGCGCCACGTTGTTAACGCCCTCCGTCTTCAGCGAGTTGAAGCGGTTGATGAGCACAAGGCCGTTGAGCACCGCCACGCCACTGAGCACAATGAACCCTACCCCCGCCGAGATGCTGAAGGGCATGCCGCGCAAAGCCAAAGCGATCACGCCGCCGATCGTTGCAAGCGGCACGGCAATGTAGATCATCAGGGCTTCGGTGATCGACTTCAGCGCTACATAGAGCAGAAGGAAGATGATGATGAGCGCGATAGGCACGACGATGGCCATGCGTGAGGTCGCCTCCTTGAGGTTCTTGAACGAACCGTCGTAGGTGACGCGATAGCCGGAGGGCAGCGTGATCTTCTGCCGGATGGCGTTGTCGATATCTGCCACCACCGATGCCACATCTCTTCCGCGGGCATTGAGCCCCACATAGACACGGCGGGAGGCTCCGTCGCGCGAGATCTGCATCGGCCCGGGCTTATAACTGATGCTCGCCAGTTCGCTCAAGGGCACCTGCTGCCCTCCCGGCACGTCGACCAACAGATTGCGGATGTCGTCGATGCCCGTTCTGTTAGCATCGCTGAGGCGAAGCACGAGCGAGAAGCGCTTCTCGCCTTCGAAGACCTCGCCCGCCATGCCACCGGCAAACGCCGTGCTGATATACTGGTTCATCCGCTCCACGTCCATGCCATACTGTGCCAGCTTGTCGCGGTTATAGCTAACGGTGATCTGCGGCAGACCTGAGGTGCGCTCCATGGCAACGTCGCGCGCGCCGGGGATGGAGGCAATAAGATGCTCGAGGCGGTGGCCGATGGCGTTGAGCGTGTCAAGGTTCTCGCCGTACACTTTCACGGCGACATCCTCGCGGATACCCGTCATGAGCTCGTTCGTGCGGAGCTCCACAGGCTGACTGAAGGCGCAGGTGATGCCCGGGATCTGAGCGATGCGCGCCTCGATCTTCGCTAAGAGTTCCTTCTTGTCCTTGGCTGTCTTCCACTTGCTCCTGTCTTTCTCCAAGATGATGAAACTGTCGGTGAAGTCCATCCCCATCGGGTCGTTGGGTACCGCCGAGACACCGATACGTCCACAGACGGTCTTGACCTCGGGAAACTCCTTCAGCAGCACGCGCTCCACCTCCGTCTCCCGTTTGATGGTCTCAGAGAGGGAGCTGCCGGGGCGCAGGAAGAGCTGGAAGGCGATGTCGCCCTCGTCGAGGCTCGGGATAAACTCGCCGCCCATGCGACTGAACAACACGGCTGTACCGATAAACACCCCCAAGGTCATGCCGATGACCATTCCTTTATGGCGCAGCGAGAGCAGCAGGGCCGGCCGGTAACAGCGGTAGGCCAGGCGCATGATCCAGTGGCTCAACCGCCCGGTAGCGTTCTCCGCCTTCCGCAGCCATCCCCAGCCGTTGACGCGGGGACCATTGAGCAGCGAGGTCACGACCGGCACATAGGTAAGACAGAGCACGATGGCGCCAAGCAGCGCATAAGCGAAGGTGAAGGCCATAGGCTGAAACATCTTGCCGCTCACGCCCGATAAGAAAAGGATCGGCGTGAAGACGAGAAGAATGATGACCTGACCGAAGAAAGCCGAGTGCATCATGCTCCCCGCCGCCTTCGCCGTGAGGCGGTCTACCGTGTGCTGACTGACGAGAGCCTGCTTGCCCGACGAGCGTATATATCCTTCCAACGAATGTACCGTGCCTTCCACGATGATGACGGCTCCGTCGACAATGATACCGAAGTCGATGGCACCTAAGCTCATCAGGTTGGCCCATACCCCCGTGAGGCGCATGAGGATGAAGGCGAAAAGCAGTGCCAGGGGGATGAGCGAGGCGGTGATGATGCCGCCCCGTATACTGCCGAGGAGCAGCACGAGCACGAAGACGACGATGAGCGCTCC
Source organism: uncultured Prevotella sp. (assembly GCA_900315955.1). Lineage (GTDB taxonomy): Bacteria > Bacteroidota > Bacteroidia > Bacteroidales > Bacteroidaceae > Prevotella. Next base: position 19,148 of record ONBC01000042.1, on the reverse strand, counting down.
CTCGATGAGGTTGCGGGCAATGGTGGACGTGGTGCGCTGGATGAGGTCGGAACGGTCGAGAAACGGCTTAATGGTTACGCCGGGCGGAAGAGTCTTCTGCACCTGCGCCACACGCGCCTTCACGTCCTCGATGACCTTGCTGCTGTTCGAGCCTTTGAGCATCATGATGGCACCGCCCACCGCCTCGTGACCATCCTGCGTGAACGCTCCGTAACGGATGGCGCTGCCGTAGCCTACCTTGTCGGCCACGTCGCCGATGGTCAGCGGCATGCCGCCGGGGTTGTTCTTCACGACGATCCTGCGGATGTCGTCAAGGCTCTTCACCACGCCCTCACCCCGGATGAAATGGCTCTGGTGCTCGCGCTCGATGTAGGCTCCGCCCGTGTTCACATTGTTCTTCTCCAAGGCATCCATCATCTCCGAGATCGTGACACCTGCGGCATTGAGGCGGTCGGGAGAGAACGCTATTTCATACTGTTTGATGCTTCCGCCCATGGAGTTGACCTCCACCACGCCGGGAATCATCGAGAGCTGGCGGCGCACCGTCCAGTCCTGGATCGTACGCAGCTCCTGGGGCGTATATAAAGAGGTGTCGGCCTCGAGACTGTAGAGATAGATCTCTCCGAGGCCTGTCGTGATAGGTCCCATCTCCGGACTGCCCATGCCCTGCGGTATCTCTTCCTTCACCGCGCTGAGCTTCTCCTGCACGAGCTGGCGGGGCAGATAGGTCCCCATGTCGTCCTTGAAGATGACGGTGACGAGGGAAAGGCCGAAGCGCGAGACGCTGCGCACATCCTCCACACCCGGGAGGTTGGCCATCGCCATCTCGACGGGGTACGTGATAAACTGTTCTATATCCTCCGTGGAGAGGTTGGGTGACACGGTGATGACCTGCACCTGGTTGTTAGTAATGTCGGGAGTCGAGTCAACGCTGATCGTACGCATCGCCCAGATACCACCTGCGATGATGGCAACGACTAAGAAGCACACGACCAACCGATGACCGATTGAAAAATCGACTATCTTTTGAATCATGAGAAATAAAAAAAATAATAGGGTAAGGTGAATCATCGAACGGTCCGACGATTCATAAAAGATTGGTGAATAAGGAATATCAGCAGACTGGAGGCGCGCGCAAACCACGACACAGCCTCACCTGCGAACTATATAAGGTTGAAGGATGTTTCGGTATGGAATTGCCAGGAGCTACCATTGCCCATGAAACGGCAAAGATATCGGCCGGGAGAAATGAGAAGAAGCAATGAAAGCCATGAAGCTGATGGTCGGCCATATCCACAGGCACGAACTTCACGATGGTTGCCGGCATGAAACGCTGGGTGTGATCTACGTTCTCGTCCTGCGCTTCGTGTTCGTCCTGTCCATTCCCGGTCCCGGCCTCACAGGTCTCCTGTAAGGCAATGTACATCTGCTCACCATGATGATGGTGATGGATGTTCACGGCTACCAACGTCATAATGACAGCCAGGCCGAGCATGAATATGGACAGTCTTTTCTTCATTAAATCAACTACCAGTCACGTTAGATTGTGGTTATGGCTACAAAGTTAATCAATAGTTATGTACTTACCAAACTTTTCGCTTGAAAATTTTGTATTAATTACAAATATCTCTATTGAAACAGGGCACAGCCCTGCAAGCATCCGCGCATCAATCTGCCAAATACGTGCGAACTGAAGGGTATCTAAGCACTGTGCAAACTGTCAAGATTTATTTTTTTCAACCCCCGCTGAGAATCGATTCTTTTCAAGCGGACACATCGTTGGTCGAAAATAACGCGAAGATGAAGCGAGTTGGTAATCAATTATCAATCAGCAACTTATCTCATTTTTGCTTTTATAGGGCCTTTCCCTTCGTGCCAAATGACTGACCTAACTACGGTTAGGTCGTGTACCTAACGCAGTTAGGTCACTGGCATTTAACGGTTAAGTAACCTTCATAACAGTTAAAGGTCGGTGACATAACCGTAGAAAGGTCGATTTCCTAACCTACTTTCTCACCCTAAAAACCCGTTTTTCGCCTTCCTGACTACCTTTTCGCGTTCTCTTTCGTACTATTTCCATTGTCCTGACTTTTTACTTTTTGTAAAGAAAATTACAGATCAGCCACTGATATCCGCACTTGTTATACCGATTTTTACTACTATTCTACATCCCGAAATAGAAGCTAACCAGGCTTTATCTCAGTTTTGCAGGTTTTACTTCAGATTCTCATGGAAAGGCAATAAAAACTTATAAAGCCTAAATTTAGCCTCTCATAAAAGACAATTCTGTTAAAAGAAGCATGTTCCCCTATTGGCAGAAAGAGCAATGAATTGATTATTGAATGAAAAATAGTACAAAAATAATTGGTAATTTACTTGCAAGATATAAAACATTTAATTAACTTTGCCAACGAAACTTAGAGAAAATTAGTAAAACGGCCTGTCACTCATGTACATGATAAGGGCTGTACGACTAAGACTCTAAACTTAAAAATTATAAACTATATTACTTATTATTATCTGCTAATTATGAGTAAGAGCTTTTATCAAGTAAAAATGTTGGCCTTGTGCTCAACGCTCTTCTTGGGGGGGGGTATCGTTTGCTATACCTTCCATGGCAAGTGTCGTGAATGTTGACCAACAGACCGGCCAATGTACAGGAGTAGTTAAGGACGCTTCCGGTGAACCGATCATCGGAGCGACCGTAGTGGTGAAAGGACAAAGAGGAGGAACGATCACCGACATTGATGGCCGCTTCGTCCTTTCAGGTGTAAAGAAAGGGAGTGTGCTCCACATCACTTCCATTGGATTCGCCGACAAGGATGTTGTATGGAATGACGCGCCCGTGTCCGTGGTGATGGCAGTAGACGAGAAATCGCTGAACGAGGTCGTTGTCGTGGGTTTCGGTACGCAGAAGAAGGTGAACCTCACGGGAGCCGTGGCTACGATCGGAGCCAAGGATCTCGTCTCGCGTCCTGTCAATTCGGTGACCGATGCCATGCAGGGCATGATCCCCGGCATGAACTTCTCTATCGGTAGTGGCGGTGGTGCGCTGAACTCCAACACGCGCTACAACATCCGCGGTACGGGAACCATCGGCGCCGGTTCTTCGGTGACACCGCTTGTGCTCATCGACGGCATGGAGGGCAACCTTGAGTCGGTCAACCCGCAGGACATCGACAACATCTCCGTGCTGAAGGATGCCGCCTCGTCAGCCATCTACGGTTCGCGCGCTGCCGGTGGTGTCATCCTCGTCACGACCAAGAGCGGTAAGGCCGGGAAGACCACCGTCAACTACAACAACAACTTCCGCTTCAACTCGCCGGAGAACATGCCTCATCAGCTCGACTCCTACCGCTGGGCACTCTACATGAACGCCGCCAGCATCAATGCTGGTTCGGGCACGTGGTTCAGTGAGAACAAGTTAGAGCAGATTAAAAAAGCACAGAGCGACCCGACGATGCAGACCATGTTTGCCAACCCACAAGGCCGCTGGGAGATTTGGGATGCCAATGACCTGTTGCCTATCGCCAACCGCGACTGGCTGCGCACCACCTTTGGCAACGGCTTCTCGCAGGAGCACAACGTCAGTGTCAATGGTGGCAATGAGCGCCTGCGCTACTATTTCTCGGGCAACTTCCTACAGCGCGACGGCCTGCTCAAATATGGCACCGACAAGCGCAACCGCTACACCGTCACATCCAAAGTGGATGCGCAGATCACCAGCTGGGCCAAGCTGTCGTACAACATGCGCTTCGCACGCACCGACTACGAGCAGCCTACTATGATGGACGGTCTCTACTACCACAACATGTGCCGTTACTGGCCGATCATCCCGATGTATGACCCTAATGGGCATTTCGTGGTGACAGGCTCCAACCCCGGCGATCTGGTCAATGGTGGTGTCACCAATGACCAGACGGATGTCAACTCCCATCAGCTTGTGCTCCAGCTCACGCCCGTCAAAGGTCTTGTCATCAATGCCGAGCTGAACTACAGCATCACCAACTACAACCAGCATACAGACTGGCAGACCACCTATGGCTACGATGTCAACAACGTGCCTTTCGTGTTCAACAACCCCAACAATGCCGTGAAGGAATACGCCAAAAAGAACAACTACTTCAACCCGAACATCTGGGCCGAATATAGCTTCACGCTCTTCAATGATCACAACTTCAAGATCATGGGCGGTTATCAGAGTGAGGAGATGCGCCAGCGCTGGTTCCAGGGACAGCAGTTCGGCATCATCGCCAACCTGCCGACGCTCCACACCACGGCATTGAAGCCTACCGTGGATGGCAAGAACGACGAGTGGGCCACCATGGGTGTGTTCGGACGTCTGAACTACGACTATCAGGGCAAGTACCTCGTTGAGGGCAGTCTGCGCTACGACGGAAGCTCACGCTTCCTGCGCGACAACCGCTGGGTGTGGTCACCTTCTTTCTCCTTGGGTTGGAACATTGCCCGCGAGAGTTTCTGGAAGCCCATTGAGCAATACGTGAACCTGCTCAAGTTCCGTTTCTCCTGGGGTAAGCTCGGCAACCAGAACACCGACAGCTGGTATCCCTTCTACTCCACGATGGGCTACAGCAACCAGGCGGGTGCATGGCTCGTCAATGGTACGAAGCCGAATATAGCAAGCATGCCCGCCCTGGTTTCTTCCACCCTTACTTGGGAAAAGAACCGCACGACCAACTTCGGTATCGACTGGGGAGCCTTCAACAACCGTCTGACCGGTACGCTGGAACTCTTCTCCCGCAAGACCTACGACATGGTAGGCCCCGCACCTGAGCTTCCTGCTATTCTCGGAACCTCGGCTCCTAAGGTGAACAACCTCGACATGACCTCCAGCGGCTTCGACCTGCAGATCAGCTGGCGCGACCGCATCAAGGACTTCGACTACGGCGTGAGCCTCACCATGACCGACAGCCGGATCAAGATTGACAAGTATCCCAACCCCTCCAAGACCATAAGCCAGACCTACTATCAGGGCGCATACCTCGGCGACATCTGGGGCTACACGACCGTGGGCATCGCCAAGACCGATGAGGAGATGGCAGACCACTTGAAGAAGGCTGACCAAAGCGCGCTCGGCTCCAACTGGGCTGCCGGCGACATCATGTACGCTGACCTCGACGGTGACGGAAAGGTCAACGGAGGCGAGGGTACGGCCGACAAGCCGGGCGACAAGAGAATCATCGGCAACTCCACGCCGCGCTACAACTTCGGCCTCAACCTCACGGCTGCCTGGAAAGGCTTCGACCTGAAGGTGTTCTTCCAAGGCACGCTCAAGCGCGACTACGCGCCGGGTTCGGGCGATGCCGTGTTCTGGGGAGCCGGCGGCATCGGCAAGTGGCAGGCTACCGGCTTCGAGCAGCACCTCGACTACTTCCGCAACGATCCTAACGACCCGCTCGGCCTGAACCTCGACAGCTACTATCCCCGTGCCAATTGGAACGGTGGACGAAACAACCAGGTGCAGACGAAGTACCTGCAGAATGCCGCTTACTGCCGACTGAAGAACCTCACCATCGGCTATACCATCCCGCAGAACATCACCCGCCGTTTCTATGTGCAGAACCTGCGCGTGTTCTTTTCGGCCGAGAACCTCTTCACCATTACGAGTTTCACCAAGCTCGGTGACCCGGAGATCATCGATTCCGGAGGATGGGGGTTCTCCAAGACCTACCCACTGACCAAGAACTTCGCCTTTGGTCTCAGCGTGACACTCTGACATTGATTCATTCACTTGTTTAAATTAGAGACTATTATGAAAACATCTTTCAAATATATGGCTTTAGGTCTGGGCTTGCTGACGATGGCTTCCTGCAACGACTTCTTAGACAGGGAGCCGAAGTCGGACATCACTCCGCAGGCTTACTTCACCTCAGAGGCAGACTTGGCCGCATACACCATCAACCAATATACCTTCAGAAGCATCGATAACGGAAGTTACGGTATCGGTCCTTTCGGTGATGACAACGGCACCGACAACCAGGCAGCCATGAGCGCCTCTTCTTTCTGGGCTCCCGGCACCTGGCATGTGGGTCAGGATGCCCCACAGGGCAATGATAGCTGGGGCAGCCCTTGGAACTTCTCGCGTATCCGCCAGATCAACTATTTCTTCGACCAGGTGATGCCTAAGTACAATGCCGGACAGATTGCCGGAAACACGACGAACATCCGACATTATATCGGTGAGGCTTACGTCATTCGTGCCTACGACTACTTCACCGTGCTCAAGACCATCGGTGACGCGCCCATCTTCACGACGGCCCTGCCCGACGACAAGTCCACTTTGATTGAGGCTTCCAAACGCGAGCCGAGCAACAAGGTGGCACGCTATATCCTCGCTACCCTCGACACGGCGCTTACCTATCTCTCCGAGACCGGCCCCGGCGGCAAGAACCGTGTGACCAAGGACGTTGCCTACCTGCTTCGTTCGCGCGTGGCACTCTACGAGGGTACCTGGCTCAAGCACCACAAGGGGACGGCCTTCGTGCCCGGTGGCCCCGGATGGCCCGGAAAGGCTGAGGACGTGCAAGGATTCAACATCGACTCAGAGATCAACTTTTTCCTCACCGAGTGCATGAAGTCGGCAAAGGTCGTTGGCGACAAGCTCGTGGGTAACCTTGTGGAGAACACCGATACCAAAGAAGGCTTCGATAAGAACCTGAATGAGCTGAACCCCTACTACGGTATGTTCTGCAACCTTGACATGAACAAGTACAGCGAGGTGCTGATGTGGCGTGGCTACAATCTCAAAGAGAACGTATCGCACAACATCCAGATGCAGCTCATCCGTAACGGTGGCGGCAGCGGCTGGACACGCGGCCTCGTCAACTCGTTCCTCATGCGCAACGGCCTGCCAATCTATGCACAAGGTTCCGGTTACAATCCTGATTGGGAGAAAGAAGGTGTGAAAGCAACGTTGCAGAACCGTGACTCACGCATCCAGCAGTTCACTAAGAAGGACGGTGATGTGGAGTTCTATACTTATGCCGGGGAGGAGTCGCTTTGGGATCCAACATGGATGGTACGCGGTGCTGCGGAGACTAAGATGGTGACGGGCTTTGCCATCAAGAAGGGCAAGTATTATGATCCTAATATGGAGTCGCTGCATAATCAGGGCAATACGGGCAGCGTCGTATTCCGTGGGACTGAGGCCCTGCTCAACTACATGGAAGCCTGTTATGAGGCTACAGGCAAGATCGACGCTACGGCCGACCAGTACTGGCGTGCCCTGCGCACCCGTGCCAAGGTGGATCCCGACTATACCAAGACCATTGCCGCCACCAACATGCAGGAGGAAGCCAAGTGGGACTGGGGAGCCTATTCGCACGGACAGCTTGTCGATGCTACGCTCTACAACATCCGTCGTGAGCGCCGCGATGAGTTCATCGGTGAAGGCTTCCGCTGGGACGACCTGCGCCGTTGGCGTGCCTGCGACCAGATCAATGGCTATCAGATCGAGGGTCTGCGCTTCTGGGGCTCCATTTATGAGAGCACCATGCTCGACGGTAATGGCAATAATCTTGTGAAGGTGGATGTCGAAGGCGGTACTGGCAATATCTCCAGCAAGGAGATCAGTGGCGACTATATCCATCCGTACCAGGTAAGCAAGAAGAACAACAATGTGTTCGACGGTTACCACTTTACGCCGGCTCACTATCTGAACCCCATTCCGCAGGCTGTGTTCCGCCAGACCGCTACAGGTGACCAGACAGACCTGAAGACATCCAATGTCTATCAGAACCCCGGATGGCCGATGATTGCAGGTCAGGGACCTACGGACGTTAAGTAACGTGATCAGTCTTGTTTCTATACATTGAGGCGGCAATCCTGCCGCCTCAAGAATCTTGCTAATTCACTTAACACCAAAGATAATCATTAATTAGATATAATCATGATTAGGTGATGTGGAGTGGCGCATACCCAGTGCGGGGAAGGGCTTCATGCCCTTCCCCGCACTGACACGTTCCGACTTCGCCACTTTTTTGTTGAGATCCAATGCTGCCCTTGATTATCAGACTTTTCACGCAGAGCCGCGGAGTTTATTGAGCCGCAGAGATGATACGTATGAGAGGCTGAGCTCGCTGAGAGGCCTTTGCTCTTTAGAGGAGAGAGCAGAGAGACCTTCGGTCTATGTAGAGAGTATGAGGAGATATAGAGTATGAGGAGATATAGAGTATGAGGAGATATACAGCAAGAATAGTGATGGTTCATCTCTGTGAACTCCTCCCAAGACCGAAGGTCTCTCTGCGTTCTCTAATTCTCGGAGGCAATCACTCTGCGACTCGATAAACTCCGCGGCTCTGCGAGAAAAAACTATACGTCTATGCGAGAATCGACAGCTTTAGCTATCTTTTATGCACCTATGTGTACTCTAATTATTCACTTGCTAAAATTGAGTATAAAACCTACAAAAGAGGAGAAAACACCAGACAACGCCACTGCCCCTTGCCTTTCTGAGCTTTAAGACACAATCTCAACGCTTTTGCTTTGTTAACAAGCAAGGGGATATCTTCCTCATAGAAACCAGAGATGATGAAGCAGGCATTCGCGGCCATCTTGCTACGCATTGTCTCCATATCGTTCAGCAGGATATTGCGATTAATGTTGGCAAGCACGATGTCAAACGTCCCTTCAAGGGGCCGGATAACGGAGGCATCACCCAGCAACGCCCGGACGTTCTTAACATCGTTTATCTCCGCATTGTGCATCGTGTTTCGAACACTCCATTCATCGATATCGTAACCTACCACTTCCTTGGCACCCAACATTGAAGCTGCCAAGCCAAGAATGCCCGTGCCACAGCCGCAATCGAGTACCCGCTTGCCCGACAAGGTTCCGCCATTGGCCTCAGCCATCGACAGCAGCGTGGAGACGATCATCTGAGTAGTCTCATGCGTCCCTGTGCCAAAGGCCAATTTTGCGTCAATCTTGATAAGTTTTTTAGGGTTAGGACTTTGGGAAGCTGATTCCTGAGAGCCGTTGGCATCCACAATGACCAGCTTGCCATCAATATCGATGGGATCAAAGCCATTGTCCTCCCACGTCTTGTTCCAGTCTTTATTCTCAGCCTCAACGATGGAGTAAGAGATCGATGTGTCTTGCAAGGGGAACTCGGCTATCTGATGCTCGAGGATGCCTTTATTGAAGAGCGCTTTTTGGACATATCCCTTCAAGCCTTCGGCCGTTTCTTCAAACGACTCGAAGCCCGCCTCTGCCGCGGCATCTGCCAAAAGGTCACGGGCCGTCTGTAGCAAGTTGGCAGAACAGGCTATCGTAAACTGTGCTTCTAAATATTCCATCAGTATAAGCTTTTAATAAAACCGTAATAATTGAAAACGTAATATAAATATCAGTGCAAAATTAAAAAAAATAGGGGAAAACCTACCGTCCATTAGGGTTTTTCCGTAAATTTGCAAGAGAATAGGCACTAATTTTGTAGCGTGAATGATAGAAATATAAATTAAAACGTAAAGATATGAAAAAGTTATTGATGCTATTAGTTCTTGCTGGCTCGATGCCGCTGGCATCGATGGCGCAGGACGACGTTTACTTCTCTCCGAGTAAGGACACAGAGGCTCCTAAGACCGAGAAGCCTGCCTATTATTCGGGAAGCAAGCGCAATGTCGACGAATACAACCGCTACGGCAAGCTGAACAGTTACTACCAGAAGATAGGTACCGACTCCTTAGGCAATGACATCATTACCTTCCAGCCGGGTTATGGCTATCGTGGCGACTCAGACTATACGGATACGGCTTATGTCTATCCGGGCAGCGCTAAGTTCAGCAACGATGACGACTACACGTACACGCGCCGCATGTCACGCTGGGACGGCTTCTATGATCCTTGGTTCTACGACTACTATGGTCCTTACGGATGGTACAGTCCCTGGTACTATGGCAGTTGGTACGGTGGCTGGTATGACCCCTGGTATTATGGTTATGCCGGCTGGTATGATCCCTGGTATTATGGCTACTACGGCTGGGGCTGGCTGTACAGGTACGGATGGTATGGCTGGAATTATCCTTACTGGGGCGGCGGCGTTGTCGTCAACCGCGGTGGAATGAACTCTGGCGGCTATACCGGTCAGCGCACATGGACTTCAGGGCGTACTTATGGCAATGCCTCGACCGGGACGGGCAACCGCTCGTTCGGCAGTTACACATCACGCAGTGCCGGCAACCGCTCGTTCGGCTCTCGCACTGTTCAACCCACCCGAACTTATAACTATAACAACAACTCCTACGGTACCCGCTCTGTAGGCGGCTTCGGCAGCATGAGTAGTGGAAGCACCGGTGGGTTCTCAGGTGGCGGCAGCTTTGGCGGCGGTCGCTCCGGTGGCAGTTTCGGTGGCGGCGGCGGTCACTTCGGCAACGGCAGACGTTAAACCTCCATTCGCAGTTTGCGGTCTCATACGGCCGCAAACACGCTCGAAACAAACAAATAAGAACTTTTATTTTACGAATCAATTATGAAATCGAAATATTTTCTTTTGCTCCTTGCCTTAGGCATGGTTTCGATGCCTATAGCAGCTCAAGAGACTTATCAGGATACGAAGCTCATGGAGAATGAGCTGAACGGTACTGCCCGCTACGTAGGTATGGGCGGAGCTATGGAGGCATTAGGTGCAGATCTGTCAACGATGCAGTCGAACCCTGCCGGTATCGGCCTTTTCCGCAAGTCGCAGTTAGCCATCTCCGGAGGACTGATTTCGCAGTCGGGTGACAATTCGAAAAAGAACTGGGGACTGAACTTCAAAGGTGACGCTACCAACGCCAGCTTCGACCAGGCCGGGTTCGTGTGGGCTAATAGAACAGGACGCAACTCCTGGCTTAATGTAGGTTTCAACTTCCACAAGAGCCGCAACTTTGATCAGATCCTTTCAACAGCCAACAAGCTGAACAATGCCTCGCTCAACAAAAACACGGCTGCTAAATATGTAAACGGATTAAGTGACAAGAACAGTATAGCATGGAACGCTGTGGATGATGCCTATGCACATTTCCTCGTGGGCAACGACGGCAAGATGCAATATTATAATGCCACTTCATTCCTGTTCGGCCAATATCAGAAAGGGTATATCGGCGAGTACGACTTCAATATCAGTGGCAACATCAACAACCGGGTATTCTTGGGTGCCACGTTTGGATTGCACGATGTCAACTATCGTAGCAACAAGATCTATACAGAGGATGATGCCACGGGAGCACTCAGCGACAACTATGAGATGCTGAAGATCGACGGTACTGGCTTCGATATAAAGTTCGGTGCTATCTTCCGCCCCGTTGAGGACTCTCCTTTCCGTATCGGTGTGTATGTCAACACCCCGGTATTCTACGACCTGACGATGCGCAACGCCTACGATCTGACATGGTATCCGGCAGCGGAGAACAATAATAACAATAACACTGACTATGGCAACAGCTCAGACTACGACTTCAAAGTCTACACGCCCTGGAAGTTCGGTGTAAGTCTCGGACATACCATCGGCGACTACCTGGCAATGGGTCTGACCTATGAATATCAGAAGTATGGAGCTATTGACAACCGGATCAACGATGGCGACTCTTACTATGATTATTGGACAGACAGCTACTATTCCGACAGCAACAGTGATGAAGCCATGAACAAAGACACGGAACTGAACTTGAAGAGTGTGCATCTGTTGAAGGTCGGCCTCGAGTACAAACCTGTACAGAACTTCGCCATCCGTTTGGGTTACAACTACATGTCGCCGCAGTTTAATGACAATGCTTACCGTGACGCTACCTTACAGTCGCCGGGTGTAGGTTATGCGACATCAGCTGACTATACCAACTGGAAAGCCACAAACCGTTTCACTTTCGGACTGGGTTATTCTTATGGAAACTTCTTTGCTGATGTCGCCTACCAGTTCAGTAAGACCAATGGTGAATTCTATCCGTTCATGAGTTATTATGTGAAGCCGGATTATTTTCTATCAAAAGATAATATTCGATCAACAGATGACAATGTCGCTGATGCGACGAAAGTGAGCTTCAACCGTCATCAGTTACTCTTCACCCTTGGTTATAGGTTCTGATTATCAATAATCTCAATACGTTGCTGCCCTGAAGGTTCTAATCTGATTTTGGAACCTTCGGGGCAGTATTGTTCAAAGAATAAATATGTCCAACCATTTCAATGATACCATTACCGCGCTCGCTACACCGGCCGGTGGGGCGATAGCCGTGATACGACTGAGTGGCAACCATGCCATAGAGATTGCGCAAAGCATATTCTCGCGCGATCTCTCTCAGGCTAAGGGAGGCACGCTCCATTATGGCGAGGTGAAAGATGAGCAAGGCGCTACCGTGGACGACGTGGTAGTCTCCGTCTATAAGGCCCCGCACAGTTACACCGGTGAGGACAGTGTCGAGATCTCCTGTCATGGCTCACGGTATATCATCCAGCGCATCCTCGTCCTTCTACAGGCTCACGGAGCTCGTCAGGCGGAGCCGGGCGAGTATACCAAGCGCGCGTTCCTCAACGGCAAGATGGATCTCTCACAGGCGGAGGCGGTGGCGGATCTCATCGCCTCCACCAATGCGGCCCAGCACCGGCTCGCCATGAGTCAGCTCAAAGGCGGGTTCAGCAAGGAGCTCGCCACGCTGCGAGAGCGCCTGCTGAAGATGACCTCCCTGCTCGAACTGGAGCTCGACTTCTCCGACCATGAGGACCTTGAGTTTGCCGACCGCTCTGAGCTCAACGCACTGGCCCGAGAGATAGACGACCGTATCGTCTCCTTAGCGAAAAGCTTTCAGGCGGGAAAGGTGCTGAAGGCGGGCATACCCGTAGCGATCGTTGGCTCTTAGGGGAGGAGCGTGCCATCGTCTCAGACATCGATGGTACGACGCGTGACACCATAGAGGACACGACGACCATCGATGGCGTCCTCTTCCGGTTCATCGATACAGCTGGCTTGCGGAAGACGACAGACAAGATAGAGAATATCGGCATAGCGCGTGCGCTGAGCGCCGCCGAGAAAGCCTATGTCGTGTTGTGGGTCATCGACAGGCAGCCGACAGAGGAAGAGATCAACAACATGCAGGCGTTGTCTGCCGGCAAGCATCTCTTTGCCGTATTCAACAAAGCCGACCTTCCCCATGAGTCGCCTGCCCTGCCTTCCGACATCCCGTGTCTGGAGATCAGCGCCAAGGACGGACAGGGAGTGGCAGCGTTGGAGAAAGCGATCAGCACCGGTCTCGACCTTCCCGAACTGTCGTCCGAGGATGTCATAGTGACCAATGCCCGGCATCATGCCGACCTCATGCATGCCCATGAGGATCTCCAGCGTGTCATAGCAGGGATGAGCTCCGGCCTCTCTTCCGACCTCCTTGCCGAAGATCTCCGTCTGGTCATCGATGACCTTGCCGACATCACGGGCCAGGACCGTATCACGCCGCAAGAGACCCTTAACAACATCTTCTCCCACTTCTGCATCGGAAAGTAGATTTTGCGTGGGTAAATAGATTGTAACTTATTGATTATTAGATAGTTATAATAGTTTGTTAGAGCATTTTAACAAATATGATAACTGTCTAATTATCAGCTGTTTGCAAAAATCTGCAAATAAAAATTATCACATTCTGCGGTAGAAAGTACGAAAAATGGGGGTAAAAATCTGCAAATATCCGATACTCATTTTGAGGGTAGTTGTCACCTGATATTTGCAGATTTTTGTAGATGTTTGTATTGCGCCGATTTCATTATATTATCATGCCTGCACTAAAGCAGGTTTTGATAATATGATATACAACAACAAAAAACACTTCTACGATCCATACGATAGTTTGGACGCAGAATGGAAAGCAAGACTCTCTCATGAGATGCTTTCCGTAAGAGAAGCGGCTCGCCTTTCTGGATTCAGCCGCCAGTACATTAACAAACTCATTGCAAACGGCATCATTGACGCTAAAAAGAACAACGATGGGAACTATGTGATTGCTTGGAAAAAGTTCGTCAGATGGTTCTCGGCTCTTCCAATTACACCAACCTCCCCTATCGGTTATGCCAGTTACTCTTTGAAAGAGCTGATGCGCTACACGGGCATGAGCAGATGCTGGTTACTTAAGTTTGCGACACGTAATTCTATTCCTTCATACTATGTTGGTATGTATCGTCGTTTCTGCAAGTCAGCCTGTGAAGAAGCATGGAAACGTGAATCTATAGCACTGAAGCGTTGGCTTATCATTGAAGAAGCCTGTGCACTCTTCGATATTGATGAGGAAGTCATTTTTGCTCTTGCCGCCCTACATAAGATAAGAGTGAAAAGACTGAATAAAAGCCAGGTTTATAATAAGGCAGATATACTGTCTGTCGTGAAGAAAGGAGGTAAATTATGTCACGAGTGATTCTAAAGTACAGAAATATTTCACAGGGTAAAATGAAATCCATCTACCTGGAGTTTAATCCTGCTATTCATGACATCAAGGGCAATAGCATAAGATACGAATGCTTGAATTTGGAAATATACACCAATCCGGAGAATAGCCATCAGTTCAAGCACAATAGATCTGTAGAGGAGATTGCAGAAACAATTAGATGTGAAAGGTATCTGCAGCTGGTTCGTCACGACTACAGTTTCTTGGCTAAGGCCAGGCTTGACGAGGACTTTTTAGAGTATTTCAGATTGAATGGTGATTGTCATGGTGCAAAATATCAAAGCAGCCGACTTCATTTTGAGAGATTTTGCAAGGGACAATGCAAGTTTAGGGACATCAATGCCAGTCTCTGCGAGCGGTTCCGTCTTTACCTGCTTCGTGCCAAGGGGTTGCAGCACACCAAGAAAAAGCTATCCTAGCATTGTCCATTTTGCCTATAGGGACAATATTCTTTCTGAAGACTACACCACATGCATAGAAAAGATAAAATGGAACCATGACATTCCAAAGGAATACTTATCGAGTGCGGAAATCAAGCAGTTGGCAAGTACACCATATGATGATTATCCAGATGTGTACAGGGCAGGCATGTTTTCCATCTATACAGGATTAAGAAGGAGTGACATCCTTGCTCTCAGATGGGAGAACATACATCATGACCGTGGACGAAAAGCATATATCAGGTTCCGTATCAAAAAAACGAGAACATTGATTCAATTGCCTTTGTCTCTTCCAGCCATCAGAGTGTTAGGTGAGCCGAAATCTGAGGGTAAGATATTCCCCATAATTACTGAAAGCATTCTTACAATACATATCCCCAGATGGCTCAGGAAGGCAAGAATACGAAAGCACATCACCTTCCACTGTTTTCGTCATACTTTTGCTATGCAGTTGCTGGACAAGGGTGTTGACATTTACACCATTGCTGCACTCCTCGGACATCGTCAGGTTTCGAGCACACAGAACTATGCCAAGATATCTTCGAAGAAAATGATTGAGGCTATAATAAAGATGGAATAGTCAAGATTCGAAATGATATGAATTCGGCAATATTTTGTTTCTGTTGCCGAATTTATATTTCGATTGATTTGAATAAATATGGCACATTCGTTATGAATTACAAGGAGGAAAAACATCGTTATTTGTCAAAAATAAGACTAAAATAACTCAAAAATGCACTTTTTTGTGATAAAACTTTGGTAGATTTTGATATTATATGTATTTTTGCACAAAATATCGCGCATAATATAATTTGCAAAATGAAATATAATATCACATCGGTAACAGATTATCTGGAAGAGTTGACAGGCTTCAAGACAAGGAGACTTACTCATGCCAAAGGCGAGGAGAAAAAGTTGCCATTGGCGATTGCTACCAGTTATAGCTTTTATGATCTTGAGTTCATGGAAACGCAAGTCACTATTGCTATACCTACAGGTGACGGCATAATGCCAATGCAGTTAGCCAAACATCAGGCTAAGATGATAGAGGCATTCAATCATACTGTCATCTTTGCTTTAGAATCAGTTGCATCCTATCAGATAGCTCGGCTCACCCAAGCAAAGGTTGATTTCATTGTACCTGGGAAAATAGTGTTCATCCCAAGTATGCTAATCGTATTGCGTGAGCTGAAGAACACAGTCAAAGAAATGCCAGAGAAGATGCCACCTGTAGCCCAGTTGCTAGTGCTCTATCATCTTGAAACAAGAATTATCGACGGCCTTACCGCATCGGAGATAGCGGAACTTACAGGCTTGGCATACCCGACTATTAACGTTGCTCTTCGATGGCTTGTGACCAATGGCATCATTGCCCTTACAGGAGGCAAACAGAAACATGTTCACATAACGATGAGCAAGGAAGAAATTTGGAAGAAATCTCTTCCGTTGATGACATCGCCTATAGAGCGCATTCTTTTCACAGACAAAAAACCAGAAGGTGGTTTGATGGCTGGAGAGACTGCGATGGGACATTACACCATGCTTGCGGAACCGGCTACTCCTGTCATTGCGATAGCCAAAGCTACAGCCAAGGAGAATGCCGCCATGATGAATAAGGAATATGGCGACATAAAGGTGGAAGTATGGAAATACTCTCCTGCCCTGCTGTCTGAGAATGAATGGGCAGACAGGCTATCGCTCTATCTGTGCATGAAGGACAGCGAAGACGAAAGAATACAAATGGAGTGTGACACTTTAATTAAAGAAATAAAATGGTAACAGGAATTGAACGTTGGAAGGAATATTTCAATGATTATAAGGATAAGTATGTGCTGATAGGCGGTGCAGCTTGCAATCTGCTAGAAGAAGAACTGGACATGAATCCTCGTGCGACGAAGGATCTTGACCTTGTTCTTGTAGTAGAAGCTCTCACTCCAGATTTCGGAGCCCGTTTGTGGGATTTTATCAAATCCGCAAATTATGCTGGTCGAAGCAAGGGAGAAAACGAGTTCAAGCATGAATACTATCGCTTTACAAATCCTGAAGACAAGACATATCCAAAGCAAATTGAACTGTTCGCCCGCAGTACAGGAATCCTTAACCTGCCATCCGATGCACACATAGAACCCATAAGTGTAGGAGAAGACCTGTCCAGTCTGTCAGCCATCTTGATGGATGATGACTACTATGCGTTCACTATAGAGCATAGCAGGAATATAGACGGCATCCATGTAGCAAGTCCAGAAGCTCTCATTTGTCTCAAAGCCAAGGCATACACTGAAATGCTGGACAGAAAAGCCGAAGGTGAACAGGTAGACAGCCGTGACATCGAGAAACATAAGAAAGATGTGTTCAGGCTGATAGCCATGCTGCCACAAGACTCTCGATTCTCGCTCCCTGAGAAATTGAGGAATGACATGAATGATTTCTATAAAAAGATAGGAGAATTGCCTAATCCAGACTTTTTCAAGAATGCAGGACTAAGAGGTTTGGATGCCCAGCGTCTTCTTGACCTCTTCAACACGGTGTTCCTATAATGAGAACTGAAACGCATCACAACATATACAATTTTCCGGACTGCCGCAACATTGTTATCTGTGGCGACATTCACGGTGACTTCAATCTACTGGTGAATAAAATTTGTGTGCAATATCAGATGAAAGATACTCTGGTCATTGTAGCAGGAGATTGCGGCTTTGGCTTTGAAAGAAAAGGGTACTATGAGAATATTGTCAAGCGCAATGCCAAGCGAGTAAATGAATCCAACAACTGGTTTCTTTTCATCCGTGGCAACCATGACAATCCAGCTTACTTTGACGGAAAGACATTCCGGCATAAAAGGTTTACTTGCATTCCCGACTACTCTGTAGTCAAAGCCAATGGTCACACCATACTCTGTGTTGGTGGAGCAATATCTGTTGACCGTCAGCCAAGAATAGATGCATGGGAACACAATCAAAGGAAGGCACATAGGTACAGCCATAACTCTTCTGACAATGAACTTCTTTCACCCAACTATTATTGGCAAGATGAAGCTCCAGTTTTCAACAACGACTTATTATCTGAAATAACCAACTTGCATAAAATAGATACAGTAGTGACGCATACTGCTCCATCTTTCTGTGAACTACAGAACAAAGACGGATTACTGCAATGGGCAATATATGACAACAGACTGTTAGATGATGTACAGAATGAACGTGAGACAATGGATGCAATCTATACCAAATTGAGAGCAGTGCCCGAGACACTTACACATTGGTATTACGGTCACTTTCATCAAAGCTGGCATTCATCTATTGATGGAGTCCTATTCAAGATGTTAGATATCTTGGAACTGGCAGAAATTACCCCTTGACTAAATCAAGTTTTATAACGCCATTCTGTACAAACATACTACTATTAGACAGAAGTGTAGTAGTTTTGTACGATTATATAAATTCGGCAATAAATACATTTTGTTGCCGAATTTATATTTCCTAGCAACCAAACATCTGCATTAAAGGAGTCTGGTTTCTGCCGTCAAAAAAGAAAGAGATGAGAAAGTCGGTATACTTGACCAATGAACGGTTTAGTTTATTCCCATATTAAATATCCATAACCTAAACTAAACCTTTTATCTTCCGACAATGAAACCTTGTCATCAAATGCGTTTCTAAAAAAGGTTAAAAATAACGATGAGCATCACTAAAAGACAGCGATTGCAAGAATGTGCAAAAATCTGCGTTAAAAAGTGTAAACGTGCAAAGAACTGGAAAATCGATTTTGCAGATGTTTGCATTTTCTTTTTTTGACGGCAGTCATATTTGCAGATTTTTGCCTATTTTACGTCCCCCTACCGTCCCTTGGAGTCACTTTAGATACCCTAAAACAAAGGCATTTATACTGATTATCAACCACTTATATTTACAGATAGTAACTTCTGCGTCGGAAAGTAGATTCTGCGTGGGAAAGTGATTTTTTGCAAAGAAAAGCATACTATATGCAAATATGGCTTGTAAATCGCATGATTTCAAGCATTTAAAATTTCGTCTATTTTTGCAGATTTTTGATTTTTAACTTCGATATTTGCAGATTATCACCCATTTTGTCCCCCATCTGTCCCCCGAAGTAACACTTTTTCTTCGAGGGACAAAAAATTTCATCATAGTTGATTCGCACTATTTTATGAACCATAAAAAACTTCTTAACGTTGCTTTAAGAGTTGGCAAGGGAAGTATGGGAATGCAAGGAATTACCGAATTATTTCACCCCTGGGCCTGAAAAGTTTTTATTGGATGCCCTGCAG